>NZ_JAILKR010000016.1 GCF_024693525.1 Selenomonas sp.
TGATGAAGATGATGAATATGATGGCTATAAGTGTGAGTTTGCAAAGGAGTTTGATATTGATTTAAATGATATAGATGAAGACTTTATGGAAGTAAATTATTCGGAAAGTATGACATCGTTGAGTAAACTTTTGGAAGGCTGCTCATATTATGACACTTTTAAAGAACGGATAAAAGATAATTTATTGGATAGTATGAATGGTAATAGCGTTGTCCTTTTGTACGATTATGAATATAAAGGCAAAAAAAGGAAAAAGCACGGAATGATATTTGTTGGAATATTTGAGTATAAAAAATAAAGGATGATATTTTAAAGCTGTGTGCTAATGTTAATGGATTGGTGCACAGCTGTTTTTGGCTAGGAGTAAAAAACAATATATAGCAATGTATATTTTTGCAATATAAAAAGAAGTTTGTCGGACGGATTGTTAAGCCGAGTGCAACATCTTTAAAAAGGCAATCTTATCAAGGCAGTTCATCCCGAGGCTTATGACCACAAATCTGATGACGGTAAGGGAACGCTTTACGACTACGAAGCCGATGGCTGCAAAATACGCACGCATTATCCTGATGGTGGTGTGGAGCGTCTTATAAAGAGAGGGTATTTTATGCTTGATTGAGAGCATAAAAAAACCTTCTTTTTTATGAGAGATAGAAAACTAATCATATTCCAAGACTGCAATGGTATAACGAATGAGCACCAGTGGAATGTTTACGGCAGTCTCGTTGAGCGCAAGGCAGGCGATCTGTGCAACAGCCATCACGGGCCGAAAAGTCAACTACCGATTTGACAAGTCAAATCGCTTAGCGGATATATGTAACGAAATTGACCAGTCAATTGTCAAATTCACCCGCGATGCCGATGGTGCCATCCAAAAGATAACCCATGCTAACGGCATGTGGCAGGATATCACCTATGATGCGGATAAAACGCTACGATGCCGAAGGCCTGCGTCACGAAATGGAAGAAAACGGCAAGCTCGTTCAGTTCATCTTCAACGAAAACAAGGAAGTAATCGCAGAAAAAGAGGGAAGAAAATAAAAATTGGAGAATTGATTAAATGAAAATATTAGAATTAAGAGAAAAATTGAATATAAAAGGGGTTCCATCCGATATGTATAGTCTTGATGGTTGGACGCCTTTTGAAAAAATGTGTATTGAAAAAAGGGGAGGGGAATGGCATGTTTACTTTAGTGAAAAAGGCTCCAAACAAGGGTTGAAAATATTTAAAAAAGAAGATGATGCATGTGAATATTTTTATAAATGTGTAATGTGGGATTTTAACGCATATTTGGAGTGGAAAAATAAAAGCACGATTAATTTATTATAAGAGTTTGTGGAGATATTAGATAATTGGCAAATATATTAGGAAGGTTGATAGTTTTATTATTGTGATACTCATATAGTGTAAGATATTTGTAATGACGCATAGTTCTTCCTGGAAATGGGTTGTAGCAAATACCATTATACCAGAGGTTTATGCGTTATTTTATTTTGAGTTATGTGTTGTTGCACTTAGATTGTAAATCCATCGCTTAATTGAGGGAATAAAAAGTCCTTCTTTTATATGAGAGATAGAAAAACTAATCAAATTCCAAGACCGCAATGGTATAACGAATGAGTACCAGTGGAATGTTTACGGCTGTCTTGTGAGGGGCAAGGCAGGCGGGAATGGAGTATTGTGATTTTTTATTTGCGCCGACTTTTATGGTGGGGGATCGTTTCCAGTCGTTGTTGCAGTGGCTGGCGCCGGAGATGGAGTTTTCTAATGTGACGCTGCTGCCAGTAACCGAGCAGGCGGATGCGAAGCCCCTGCACTACTGGGTTCCTTTTTTGCCACCAGATAGTTCGGGGCTGCGTGTCCGTTGCCAACGACAGCGGGATAAGGTATCTTGGTTGTTTTCGTTGGAAATCGACCATAGGCCAAATGAACACGGCAGGGCGGTTTTGACTGCGGAGGGGGAAATTCCGGTGCTAAAGTGTTTTATGGAACGAGAGACGGATGGGGGATTACCATAAAATCCCGGATGCAAAAGCAGGAAGTTGTGTTGTTCCGGGGGTACATTACCCAGATTCGCTTGGATACGAAAGCCGATTATGGTGAGCTGTCGGTGGAACTGGCGGACACTAGTTATCTGCTGGATATTCGGCGTCAGAATAAGACGTATCAGAATCTAGGGAAAAGTTACGGGGATATTTTAAATGATGCCTATCATGGTGCGGGAAAAGCGGTGGTCAATGTCACCGACCAGCCTATCGGCGCGTTTATCCTGCAGATGGATGAGACGAACTGGGACTTTTCCAAGCGTATGGCCTCGCGGTTTAATGTGCCAATCTTTTCCAATCTGGTGGCGGAAAAGCCGATGGTTTCGCTGGGAGTGCCCCCGGGGAAACAGGCGTCTGAGTTGTCTACGGCAGCTATTCGCTATACCACGGATAATGGACGTTTTCGGGAGGTAACGGGAAATGACCTGACCGAGGGCCATAAAGCAGCGGCTCAGGATTTTAACAGTTTATATGTGGATTCTTATGATTATGCGTATCTTGGGGATAAGGTGCGGGTGAATGGTAAGGATTATTATGTACGGGCGGTTCATGCGAAATTGCTAGATGGGCTTATGCGGATGAACTATGAATTGACTGGTCGTCAGGGCTTTGTGGTCCCCTGGGTGCGGAACAATAATTGTGCGGGGCGTGTCATCAAGTCCAAGCGCAAGTCCGGGGATAGGTCAGATTGCCGGGAACTCAAGATGACCTGCATCGATGGGGCGCTCAAATATCTGCGGGACAAGAAATACGGCTATGCCGACGTCCATATCATCAGCCAGCCGCCGAAACTGCCGTATAGGCTCACGGGCTTTACCCATAACGGTGAGGAAATCGACCTGATTGATGGCATGGCAGGCATCAGCCATGGCGAGCTGTCACGGAACATGGATAACCTCACGCTCATGTTGTACCTCAAAGATGAGGAGGGCAGCAATCGCTATAACTTCACTTACACCTCCACCCAGGCAGAATTTGAGCCCAAAACTCAGGAAGAAATCGAAGCCATCTATGGCGATCATATCCCACAGGACGATACCGAATGAAATGCAGGAGCAGGAGCGTCGGCAGGAAAAGCCTGTAGAAGATAAAGTGCCCTCTATCTATGATGAAGTGACAAGCTGGAATATACGAATGAAACGGTAACGGAGCGTATGTATAACTGCTTGTTTTCCAGCAATCTTGGCAATGAGACAGTTACAGGTTCTGTAAGTTTTACCTATACCCAAAGGTATTTACGAGAAATAGCAAAACAGATTGCTCTATCAATGCGGATAAACGATTTGTTATAGAAGGGGCTCCTGTCCTAACAAAAGAAAGCTTTTTGATATGTCAGTTTGGTGGTGTAATCAATTTTTGTGAACCGCCAGATTCTGATATGTTAAAGAAAGAAATAACAGGAAATATTACAAAAGAAAAAGTATTACAGTTAATAAATAAAGGGATATTACCTAATCCAAAAGATATGGATCAGGATTACTATTATTGTTCTGTTGATGGATTTGGCCTTATCGTGGACAAAATGGGGAATGTTTATAGATTCTCTGAGACTAGTTTGGATTTTGGAAAGTTTGCTTCAGAACAGATTAGTCTGGTTATGGAAATTATAATGAAAAAAAATAATGTTGATGATTATGTTAACTCTATAGCAGGCGAATCGGCTGGCGTTAACATTGCAGTGGGAAGGCAAGTAGGCATTTTATCGTGGAATGGTGCACCAGTATCTACTGAAGTGGGTGTAACCACAGGAGCGGGGATGTCAGTAGGTTTTCGTGAAACAAAACGCGTATTTAATTTATATTATTAACTAAAAGGTGAACTGTTGATGAAGAGAATCTTGCATTATATTGTTATTATAGGGATATTGTTATCGTTGTATGATGTTACCATGAATTTTATGTATCATAGTGATGATTTTGAGAAGGATCCTAAAGAAATGTATGAGATTTATGAAGAGCTGCCGGTTCCAGAAAAAACTGACGAGTTAGGGAAAAAAGAAATAATAAGGAAAAGACATTTTGTTTCGTTGGATATAGATTATTGCACTGATTTGTCCAATACGCGAATAAGAGAGTTTTATATAGAAAGGTTGCCTCTGGCTGGATGGTATCAAGTAGATGATTTGGGAGGAGATGGGATTGCTTTTGCTAGAGGTGGATGGAAGATTTCAATTCATAATAAAAATAAAAAATACAATTTGTATATTTGTAAATCTTACAATAACTAGATTATACTCATGGACAGAATATAAGTTATGAAATCAATATACATTATATACATATTAATTATAAGAACCGTTATTGAGATAATGAGCACACCTGACGATTGGTGCTTATGGGTAGTTTTAAGCATATTTATCTTTATGTCTTACTTGCAAAAAAATATGTCAAAGAAAAAGTGATTATGATGCATTTTATGCAGATAGTGATTTATTGAAAATCTAATAGGAGGACAAATGGAACAGGTTACACTGGGAGAACTAAAGGTAGAAGGTTTGCCCTATTATCGAATAGAAAAATTACATATAGAAACCAAGGCGGGCAGGCATGAGATATGTATTAGGAGTTGAGTTGTATTGACGACAATCATAGAGGTGTTTGATATGAACGAAGAAGAACGAAAATACATATTAGAAGGAATAGTGGAGGTTATAAAAGATATGGAAGCTAGATATCCAGCAATACAGCTAGAAAATGGGATGCTAAATTTAATATATAATCGGTATAAGTTAGCTTATAAAATAATTGAAGAGAAAAAGGTGGAGGATAAGATAATATATATAAATGGTGGTGTGCGTGCTTATTTAGATGCCTATAGTGATTGGGATAATCCCTTGCTTGTCAAAATGGGGCATGTGGAAGATATGTATAGAAAATATATTATGAGTAAGTAAATATCTCAAATTTCGCACACCTAAAACAAGCCCACAATTAGGAATAATACCATTTGTATGAATTTTGTAAACCTGTCCGTAGCGAGGGTAGTATCATTGCGCCATGGTTTGATCAACCTGGCGGTGGAATATAATTTAAACTAGAAAAACCAATAAATGAATTGCTTAGTGAAGCGATAATAAGAGAAATAAAATAGGAAAATCCTTATTTTATTGTTTGCTGAAATGATTTTTTGAAATGTTAAGTTGAATGATTTAGGTAATGAAAATGAATCTAAAAGAATTGAAGAAAAAGCTTGATGAGCAAAATGTACCAACAGGTATGTATAGTTTAAATGGGTGGAATCCTAATGAAATGATGTGTATAGAGAGGAAAGGACAAAAATGGCAAGTATATTGTAGTGAGAGAGGGATGAAAACAGGGATGAAGATTTTTAAAAGAGAAGTTGATGCATGCCAGTATTTGTATAATATTGTGATGCTTTGTTATCGTGATCGTCAAGAATATTTGCAAAAATAATATTTATACTGTATTAAAAATTACTGTACAAAAAAGGGATTTGAAATGCAGTTTTTGCTGCAGAGTGGAACGTCACATGTCAAATTAACGGAAAAACAGATTACTTTCGGTGGCGAAAGTGTGATTGTGGGAGAGTGAACAATATGAGTGATAATCAGCAGCGGATTCCGAAGTTTGAGGCCTTGCATATCCTAAGGCAAAGCATGCTTTGTGATGTCCGGGACAGGGGGGTTGATACGTTGCCTTTATTATATCAGGATTACAGCAATGGCATCATTAGTGGCTGCCGCATGATGACGACGAAAGAGACGATTACGGTACAGCCGGGGCTTGTTAAGCATGCCGGCTTTATCTATTACTTGCAGAAGCCGATGACTCTTGCCTATTGGCCTACGGATGAATATGCCATTTTGAAACTGGTATTTGCAGCACCAACGGAGCTGCAGGGAGCGATGGTTTATGAGCTGAACCTGGATTTGACCAATAATTTGACGCTTACACCTGACGAAATGGAACTCTGCCGTTTTAAGCTCAAACGCGGCTCTATCCTGCGTGTCAATTATACGGATTTCTTTGACCGGACGACAGAGTTTGACACGGTGAATAACATCTATGCGCCGTATGCGGCAGTGGGGCGGAGTACCTTGTCACCGGATATTACGAAGGCTTTTGCCAATGAGGTCAAAAATTATACGCTGACAGAACTGGACAGGCAGTTTTGTCTGTCTGCTTTGAATGGCCAGCCGCTTTCCGTAGAGACGATTGGTTTTTATATCAGCCAGCGGCTGCAGCAGGAGGAACAGGCGTGGGATAATGCCAGCCTGTTTGACGGGCTTACCCGTGTACTGGATGAGATTCGTCCGGCAGGCCTGCGGGAATGCCGCCGTGAGCGCCGTCGTCGCCGGGAAGTATTTGTGGACTAGGGAGAATCGTGATGGGTATTTTTACAGATGAGTTTGATTTGACAGGTTATGTAAAACAGCAGGCCATGAAAATTGATGATTTGGAGAATCGGGAACTGTTTCGGAATATTATTGGGGATATGTTTTCCCAACTTTATCAGCATATGTACGCTGAGTATCATGGGTTGGAACAACGGATGTTAGCGGAGGTACCGCATCCTGCTGAAGCCCCAGATATTATGACCGGACTTTGCCGGCGTAGGGATTATGACCGGACGGATAAGGAGCTTTATCCTATGGATGCTGTGGATCTTTTGAAAAAGGAGATTCCGGCTGCGGATGTGTTGGAGCATGTGCAACAGGGGAAGGGCTATGCCTTATTTCCGGTCTTTTTTGCTGGGGAAACCTCGGAGCTGCAAAATCTTTTGCGCCAGCGGCGGAAGTTTTCGGGAACGGTGAAGAGTGATTATTGTGAGGTGGCAGCTACCTTTGAGCTGCGGCCTTGCCGCCGGTATTTACAGCAGATTGAGGCGCTCTATGACGTGACCGGTCAAAATGGGCTGCCTTGGCGAAGCGTTTTGTCGCCGTATCTGTATAAATATGCTGAAGTGTGGATAACTTCGCTGGAGAACTGGGATGGTGACCAGGCTATTGAGCGGGTGATACTGGACTATGCAGAATTTCGTGACGTCATTCATGAGGATATGGTTCCTCTGTGGAATATCCAGCCATGGAAGGCCCATACCAGTTGTTATCCAGAGCCGTGCATGGATAGGACTTCCTATGAACATCGGCTGTATGCCAGCCAGTTCCCTGATGCCTGTCAGTACTTGCTGGCTTCATCTGATGCAGAGATTCGAAGCGTGCGCTGGCAAGGCGGGGACCTTATCATCAGCTGTGACCAGCAGGAGGCCGAGGATTGGCCGCTGTTACGGCTTTACCCTGTGAGCAGTTCGGAAAAATATGGATATCGGGTATACGGTAACCAGCATAATCAGAGCTTTGCCCGCAATCTGTTGGCTCCTATGGCCAGCGTATTAAGACGCGGGCAGAGGTAGAGCGTTTCTTGCGTTCGTTCCGTTGTATGGGGGATTTTACCCTACAGGACATCCACCTGCGCAAAAATACTGGGCAGGCAGAGACGTATTCGACGGATGCTTTCATCGATTACGAGTTCCGTACGGGGAGTCGGGAATACACGCTGGCGCTGGATTTCCAGGCGAAGCAGGAGGACTATCGGAATCTGGATGTTATCAGTTTTCTGGTTACCAATTTGCAGCATTATTTCCCCGAATACGAATGCGCAGGGAGGCTGGTTTGAGATGAATTTTATTTGGGATGCCGCCATCAGGGCGAAACGGCAGGGGCAGAGCAAGGCGAATATGAGCTATACACCGGCAGATAATGGCAGCCCTTATTATGAACTGGCTTTTGACTATCTGAACCGCAAGGAGATCGGTCCGGAGCCGATTCCAGTAAATGCCTTGTACCGTTTCAGTGCCATCTTTCAATATTTACTGCATCCGGATGTGCGATACTTGCTGGAAAAGGATAAGGAAGAATTCATCACCAAGGCTTTCGATTGCCTGCTGCATATGCTCTGTGAAGTGGATTTGCACCATGGCATTACCCGTCAGGAATGTTATGTGCGGAAACTGCGGCAGGAACTTCTGACCGGGGTGTTTGGCAAAGAGGCAGTTGATGTGGTGCGGGACCTGCCAATGGAACGCCAATTGGCCGTGGCTGGGGAGCTTCTCCATACCATGCAATGCGGTTCCAGCCTGCAGGGCTTCAGCCGTGCCTTCCGGCGGCTGTTTCCGCAGGGGATTCTGTATCAAAGCCGCTTATCTCCCAATGAGCTGGATGCGTATCTGGATGAGCCCAAGCGACAGGCCCGGGAACATGAGTGGCAGCTATTCTGCCGCCTGTTCCTGCCTTTGGATTTCTCTATCCGGGTATTTTGGCAGGTACATTTCGGTATTATCGGGCTGGACGGAACCATGAAGGATAAAATTGCATTATTTTAGGAGTACATCATGAGTGAAGAAAAAACTTTAGCCATGTTTCCCGTCTGGTATATCAGGAAGAACAGACGGATTGGGAATTCCTGTATCGTTTGGCGGAGAGTACGGGACGCTATATTTTTGCTGACTCCAAAAGCAAGGACATCCGCATAAGTTTGGGCGCTGTCCCTTTTCAGCAAAGGACGATTCAGGCAAAAGACCATATCCTGGGGCAGAAGGTTCTTTTGGAAAAATGCCTGCGGGTGAAGGAGAATACCGCAAAAAATGCCCTGCCTTGCGAATATACCATAACTGAACTGGATACCCCGGATCTTTCCCTGGGAGCAGGTTATGGGCTGAAAAATGGCCAGCGCGACCAGATTATTATGCGCGGCTGCATCGAAGCACAAGAGGGGTTGCTGGTTAATCATCTGCAGCTGGTCAACAAGGAAGGCTGCCGTGTAGATGCCCAGGCGGAACTTCAGGACAGGAATAACGGACATTATTTAGCAGGCAAAATCATTGCTGTGGATGGCACAAATGTCAAAGTCTATTTTGATGTGGATGAAAGCCAAAGTGAAGCCGAAGCCTGTTGGATTCCTTATGAAAATATCGTCAACAACTATATGTATTCTATGCCGGATGTGGGCGATAGGGTGTTTGTTTATCATGAGGAAAATGGCAAAAAGATGGCGCAGGGCAGCCATCGCACTTCTACGGATGGCGACAGCGACTATGATACGCCGGAGAACCGTTCCCTGACCAGTACCAATAATCTCCTGCAGTTTCAGCCGGGCAGTGTGATTATGCAGGCTGGACGTCAGGGGATAAACAGTTCTGTGATAACCATGAGTGATGAAGCGGGCATAAGTATTCATTCTACACAGGACATTGTTTTTGAGGCAAAGCAGGATATCAAAGTTCAGGCTGCTCAGGGTGAGACACCTGAGCAGTTTGAGAAGCCCTGCGCTGACTATCGTAATGGCATGACTGCGTATACTTCCCATGGTGGCGGATATATTGGGGGCAATATGGGCAGTAGCCAGAAAATTGGTGCAGATGTTCCAGGCTTGAAATCAGCCAGTGCTCCTTTGGAACCGTATGGAAAATATAAGCGTGGATGTTAAATCACCAAAAGGAAACATAATAGCGAAAAATGTAACACCTGAAAAAGGCGTTGAGATTATGGAAAAATGGCTAAAAAATAATAGGTTATGGAAATAGGAGGTATATTAAAATGACAAATATAAAAAATGTAGAGATTTTGAAAAAATGGTTGACGATTATCGCCTTTTGTTATTAGATGATTTGAAAATTGACAATATCGATGAGTTTATGAAAAATAGAGACGATGATATATTTGCTGTTCCTTGGGGAGATAGATATGATGAAATAAAAAAATATAGAAATGATCCTCCGGGACAGGTTCGATATAGAATCCCAATAAAAGAAAGAAAAATTATAGAGTCTATAATG
>NZ_JAILKR010000040.1 GCF_024693525.1 Selenomonas sp.
GATGTACGCCAGTATTATAACAAGGCTGACTCCTGCTTCCTGCCGCTTGATTACTCAGATCCGCGGGTAATCGGTGAACTGATTGACGGCATCAAGGCCGGGACCATCCAATCGTTTCAAGATTATCGGATAAGCTGAAAAAGCTGTAGATGAAATGCGTGGGCATTTTATCTACAGCTTTTTTTGCTTGATTTTACTAGGGGATATGTTGTTTGGGGAAGATATACATACTTTCACATATTATATATTTTTGTCACATAAGTGAAAGTATGAGCGGAAAAATAAGGAAAAACGATGGTTTTTACGAGAAAATGATAAAAAACTATTGAAGTATACGAGAGAATAAACTAATATCATACCTGTAAACAGCTTGTAAAGTTGATAACAAATCACAAATGTGAAGGTTATCGATAGATAGCGCGCGTTATGATTTTGCTGTGGAAAGGAGAATTTGACTATGGGCTGGATGATTTTACTAGCAGCAGGAATGTGGGTGTTACAGTTGCTGCTGGGACTATGGCAGTTTGGCCGTTTCAACAAACATTTGAAGGAGCTGAGGTGTTATGGCCGGGTAGCCTGTGGCAAGGCCAAGGGTGGCTTTCGGGCCGGAGCGGTGGCGCTTATCTGCATCAATGAACAGGCAGAAATCGTGCATGCTGAAACGATGGCTGGCCGCACAGTGTTTGCTGGTTTCAAGGAATTGCCAGCTCTGAGAGGTAAAGTTCTTCCTGCAATAACTGAAGAGGATTGTGAGGGGTTAGGAAAGCAGGTGACAGCGGCGGTGCTGAACGCCCGTCAGGATTACGAGAATTATCAAGAGTTGCAGCAGGAGCAGCATGCAGAAGAAACGGCAGCTCTGGCTGAATGACCGCAGCTTTCAATACAGAGAATGAAGAAGAAAGAAGGTAAAAAATGGACACATTGATTTTTTTCGCACAAGGCTTTATCGGTATGTTCAATAAAGGTGGAGAGGTGCTCACCGGTTGGGTGACTGGAATTATCCCGACGCTTATCTGCTTGTTGGTGGCGATGAACTCCATCGTTCTGTTGGTAGGGAATGAGCGCATTGAAAAGTTTGCCCATCTCTGTGCTGGCAATATTTTTAGCCGTTATATCTTACTCCCGGTCGTGGGAACGTTCTTCTTCTGTAATCCTATGACTTTGTCACTGGGGAAATTCATGCCGGAGTATTACAAGCCTTCTTATTATGCAGCTGGTTCAGCTTCCTGTCATACGCTGAACGGTTTGTTTCCTCATGTAAATCCCGGCGAGCTTTTCGTGTTCCTGGGGATTGCCAATGGTGTATCGGCGCTGGGATTGCCGACGGTAGATTTGGCTCTGCGTTACTTTCTTATCGGTATCGTGATTAACTTTCTGCGCGGCTGGGTAACCGACTTTACTACGGCGTATGTACAGAAACAGCAGGGGGTAAAACTTTCGAAGCAGGTTGTCGCAATTAAGTCTTGATGATATAGGGGGAAAATGAAATGGCAGAATATAAAACCGTAGTTGTTTCGGCTGGTTCCGGCGGCTTTGGCGGTCCGCTTACCCTTGTGCCGACCGAAACGAAAAATAAGATTGTCAACATCACTGGTGGTGTGATTTCGCCTGTATCCATCCGTTTGGGGGAAATGACGGGCTGTGAAGTTGTGGACGGCTTCAAAACGCGGGTACCTGAAGAAGAAACGCTGGCTGTGGTCATCGATTGTGGTGGCACGCTGCGTTGCGGAATCTATCCGCAGAAGCGTATTTTCACCATCAATTTGAATCCTACCGGACCGTCCGGCCCTTTGGCACAGCATATCAAACCGGATATTTACGTATCGGCAGTCAAGGTGGACAATATCGCATTCGGCGATGGTGAAGCTGCACCGGCACCCTGTGCAGAACCGATGAAGAAACCCAAGTATGATACCAGCAAAAAGATATCCCAGCAACAGGCAGAAGGCAGTTTGATGGCTAAAATCGGTCAGTTTATGGGCGGTATCGTATCCATATTCTATCAGGCTGGCCGTGATTCCATTAATACGATGATCAAGACCATTCTGCCGTTCATGGCTTTTGTATCCATGCTGATCGGTGTTATCCTGACCACGGGCATCGGCGATGTGATTGCCAATCTTTTGGCCCCATTGGCCAGTTCGCCAGTAGGCTTGGTTATCCTGTCGCTTATCTGTTCGTTCCCATTCCTCTCGCCATTCCTTGGCCCGGGCGCTGTTATTGCTCAAGTTATCGGCGTGCTCATCGGTGTGGAAATCGGCAACGGTCAAATTCCGCCGGCATTGGCATTACCTGCTCTTTTTGCCATTAACGCTCAGTGCGCCTGCGACTTTATTCCTGTAGGTTTGGGGCTGGCTGAAGCAGAGGCGGAAACGGTAGAGGTTGGCGTACCTTCCGTACTGTATTCGCGTTTCATCACGGGGCCGATTGCCGTAATTCTGGCCTGGATGGCTAGTTTTGGTTTGTATGAAGGTTAATAGGATTTGTTAGCAAAGACTTATTTAAAGTAAGAAAAATTCAGGGGGTCTTACAATGAAGAAGTATTATAGCACTACGGTTCAGGAACTAGGCGTAAATGTTCATTCCTTTAAGGATGCCAAAATGCTGATTATGTTCAATGAGAACGCACCAGAGGAACTGCGTGAATATTGCATTCTCCATCGAGGCAATAAACTGGAGGACAGGGTACAGCCCGGCGATATATTCAAGCTGGGCAGTGCTGAGTACAAGATCGTCTACGCCGGCAGCGAAGTGCAGAAGAATCTTCGCGATTTGGGTCATATCACCCTGCGCTTCAATGCCAATGAAGAAGGGGAAGGCCTGGAAGGCAGTCTCTATCTGGAGGATAAACCCATCGTAGATGTGGTGCCTGGCGATGAAATTTCTATTGTAAGACCGTAAAAGATTGTAATTTAGGAGATGTTTCGTATGGCTTCATGGCTTAATTTAGAAGGTAAAACAGCAGTAGTGACGGGAGGTGCTTCCGGTATTGGCAAGGCGGTGGCACAAGCCTTCCTGGATAATGGTGCCAATGTAGTGGTCTGTGATATGAATCCGCAGGTGCCGGAATTTGATCTCCATGCGGGCAGCGGTGAAATGCTCTATGTGGTCACTAACGTCACCAATCCGGAAAATATTTCGGATATGATTCAGCAGGCTAAGAAAAAATTCGGCAAACTGGATGTGCTGGTCAATAATGCTGGCATCAACATTCCCTGCCTGCTGGTTGATCCTAAGGACCCCCATGGCAAACATGAGCTCAATGACAATGTCTATGATAAGGTCACCGGGGTCAATATCAAGGGCGTATACTTGATGGCGCAGGCTTTGGGACACGAGTTCGTGGACAACGGTAAGGGTGTGATTATCAACATGTCCTCCGAAAGCGGTCTGGAAGGTTCTGAGGGGCAGAGCATTTATGCTGCCACCAAGAATGCTGTGAATTCCTTCACGCGTTCCTGGGCCAAGGAACTGGGTAAGTACAATGTCCGCGTAGTGGGGATTGCTCCCGGCATTATGGAGGCAACGGGCCTGCGGACGCTCTCTTATGAAGAGGCATTGGCTTACACGCGTGGCATTACGGTAGATGATCTGCGCAAGGGCTACAAGAGCACCAAGACCACACCGCTGGGACGCAGCGGCAAGCTTACGGAAGTAGCCGATACGGTGATGTTCTTGGCTAGCGATCGGGCTAACTACATCCATGGTGTAACATATAACGTCGCTGGTGGTAAGACTCGCGGCTGATAAATCCATAATTCGTGAAACTGGCACATTACCCTCTGTGTGCCAGTTTTCCGCGCATAAAAGCAGGGAGGTCATTTCAATGCAGCCAGTAGAAAGACGTATTCTGGTCAAAGTGGCCAATATGTATTATGTAGAGAACTTGAAACAAAGTGAGATAGCCCAACGCATGGGAATTGATCGTACTACAGTCAGCAAATATCTAAAAAAAGCCTTGAAAGATAAAATTGTCAAGATAACAGTGGAAAGCGATTCCTTTGATGAGCTGGAAGCGGATTTGGAGCGCCGTTTTGGCTTGAAAGAGGCCTGTGTGGTGCCCAAAAGCTACGATATGCAGTTTATCAAGGAACAGATGGCCCGGGCAGGGCTGCGGCTGATTCGCCGTATTTTGAGTGACGGTAAGGTAGTGGGTATGGCTTGGGGAACAAGCATCAGTGAGCTGGCTAAGTATGCAGAACAGGAAAAAAACTCGCCGCTTGATATTGATTTTGTTCCCCTTGATGGAGGACCGGAAGCTATTGACAGCGAGTTTCATGTGAATACGATCTGTTATCAGATGGCTCGGGCTTTCAGTGGCCGCAGTCATTATATCTATGCGCCAGCTATTGCCAAGACTGCGGCTATCCGTCAGGCTATTGTACAAGATGTGAACTATGAAAAGATTTCTTCCTATTGGGACAGGCTGGATATCGGTATCGTAGGCATTGGCGCTCCAGTAAAATCATCCAACCTGGTCTGGGCTGGCAGTTTTGGCCGGGAGGCCATCGAGTCGCTGGCCAAGACAGGAGCAGTAGGAGAAATATGTTCGGTGTTTTATGATATCAATGGTCGTGAGGTGACAACGCCTTTTTCTGACAGGATCATTGCGGTAGGACTGGAAAAACTGCGTCAGCTGGAGTACAGCATCGGCTTGGCCGCTTCCCGGGAGAAAGTGCCAGCGATTATGGGCGCTTTGCGCGGCCATCTTATCAACGTATTGGTCACTGATGAGGAAACGGCTAAAATTCTTTTAAACGAGTGAGGTCAGATTCCAGCCATGATGTAAAGGGCCGGCGCCATGGCCGAGATTGAGGCCGGCCGTTAGGGCTCCTGTTAGATAGTCCTTGGCTGCCTGTACGGCCTGGGGCAGGTTGTATCCCTTGGCTAAGTGGGCTGCGATGGCCGCAGACAGGGTGCAGCCAGTGCCATGCGTGTTGGGATTGTCCACGCGCCGGCCGGGCAGCCATAAGGGGCCGTCAGCTGTGTAGAGCAGGTCGTCGGCATCGGTCAGGCGATGACCGCCTTTGCATAGTACGTTGCAACCATAAGCCGCCTGGAGTTTCCGGGCGGCTGTTTCCATATCTGCCTTGTTCGTGATCGAAAGTCCAGTCAGCGCTTCGGTTTCCTTAAGGTTCGGGGTTATCAGAGTCGCTAGCGGGAATAATTGTTCCTTTAAGGCGGTAATCGCATCTGTGGACAATAGACGGGCACCGCTGGTGGCAATCATAACCGGGTCCACCACGATGTTTTTGGCTTGATAATGGCGGAGCCGGCCGGCAATCACAGCGATAAGGGGGGCGGAAAAGACCATGCCGGTTTTCACGGCGTCGGGGAAGATATCGTCAAAGATGCTGTCCAGCTGCGCGGACAGAAAATCTGGGGTAGAGGGGGATACACCAGCTACGCCTGTGGTGTTTTGGGCCGTCAGGGCGGTGATGGCGCTCATGCCGTAGACGCCGCAGGCCAGCATGGTTTTCAGATCAGCCTGGATACCAGCGCCGCCGCTGGCATCGCTGCCGGCAATGGTCAAGGCAGTTTTGGTGAGGAGAGCGGAAAGACGCTGGCGGAGCCGGGTGGCTGCTGCCCGTATATCCGGGGCGGCAAAGATGGCGGAGATGACCGCAGCGCCGGATATGCTGCTATGCTGCAGCTTAGAGATATTTTTTTCATTTATACCGCCGATGGCCACTACGGGAATAGAGACGGCGGCACAGATCCTTTGCAGTTCGTTGTGGCTTATTTCGCTGGCATTAGCCTTAGAATCGGTGGGAAAGACTGCCCCCACGCCTAAGTAGTCGGCGCCGTCGTTTTCGGCTGCTAAGGCTTGGGCGGTGGTTTTGGCGGAAACGCCTAAAATCTTATCCGGGCCTAGCAGTGCGCGGGCTTCTTTTACCGCCATGTCCTGCTGGCCAATATGTACGCCGTCGGCATCACAGGCCAGAGCTATGCTGATATTGTCGTTGACGATAAAGGGGACGTTAAAAGCATGGCATAGTGCTTTGATTCTCTGGGCCTCCTGCAGGAAGCAGTCCGTGTCCAGATTTTTTTCGCGCAGCTGGATCATGGTAACACCGCCCAGCAGGGCTTCTTTTACCGCCTGGGCAAGGGGCTTATCGTCCAGCCAGCGCCGGTCAGTGACGGCATAGAGGGGCAGGGCCTTACGTAACGTACAGGCTTTGGTGATGTTGTTCTGGCAGAGACTTAGTGACATCGATATTCCTCCTTTGGGGCAACAAAAACAGGGACTATCCATTTCGGATAGTCCCTGTGAATCTTTTTGCATACTTTCCTACGTTGGCATTATCCAAAT
>NZ_JAILKR010000067.1 GCF_024693525.1 Selenomonas sp.
GTTGGAAAAGCAGTTTCGTCCAAGCGAAGCGCGTTTAACTGTTTTCCAACTCTTAATTAAAAGGCAAAAATTTCTTGTAGCGGGTTGTCACCGGTGGAGCGTTGGTACTGGGGCCCCCGCCGCCGGCGACTTACCTCGAACACGAGCTGGGTACTTCCCTGCAAACTGTAATTTCACAGCCCTTTCTTGTCTCAAAGATATATTTCGCAATCGTCTTCGACCTGTTTGCAATTTTGCCGAACTTGTTCCATAACCGAAGCCGCATCATAGCCTTCTTCGAATTCGACCTTCATCTTCAACATCATGAAATTGACCGTTGCCGATTTCACTCCGGTGGTCTTGTTAGCCGCATCTTCCATAAGACTTGCACAATTCGGACAATCCACATCGATTTTATAAGACTTTTTCATCTCAGTTTCCTTTCTGCCACTGGCTCCATCCAATTTCTTCTCCGGCATCATCATCGCCCGCATCGCGTTGAGGACCGCCAATACCATAACGCCAACATCGGCAAAAATCGCCGCCCACATATTCGCAAAGCCCACAGCGCCAAGAATAAGCACGATTGCTTTGACCCCAATGGACCCCCAAATATTCTGCCGGACAATTCGCATCGTCTTGCGAGCGATGCGCTGCGCTTTGGCCAATTGCAGTGGATTGTCATCCATTAGCACCACATCGGCAGCTTCAATGGCGGCATCCGCCCCCATAGCCCCCATGGCAATCCCCACATCGGCCCGGGATATTACCGGAGCATCGTTGATTCCATCCCCCACAAAAGCCAGCTTACCATGACTTCCCGCCTGCTGTTTGGCTGCCAGCAGCTCTTCCACTTTGGTCACTTTATCCGCTGGCAACAATTCGCTGTACACGCAGTCAATCCCCAGCTGCTCTGCCACCTCAGCGGCTACCTTGGAAACATCACCAGTCAGCATAAAGACTTTTGCCACTCCATTGCGGTGCAGTGCCTCCACCGCCTGCTGGGAAGTTTCCTTCACCACATCGGAAATCACGATGTGACCAACATATTCCCCATCCATAGCCACATGAAGGATGGTGCCGCTATGCTGGCAGCCACGCCACGCGACACCTTCCGCTTCCATCAGACGGCTGTTGCCAACGCTAAGGGAATGTCCATTGACCTTGGCCCGAACACCAAAGCCGGCCAGCTCCTCCATATCTTCCACCACGCAATCATCGGCTTCCTCCCGATAAGCAGCCTTGAGGGAGGCCGCAATGGGATGGTTGGAAAAACGTTCCACATGAGCCGCCAGATGGAGAAGCTGCCGTTCATCCAATTTTTCCGGATGGATTGCCGTGACTTCAAAGACACCTTTCGTCAAGGTGCCGGTCTTATCAAATACCACCGTATCCACCGACGCCAGGGCTTCCAAATAATTTGACCCCTTAATCAGTACGCCCTGTCGGCTGGCTCCACCAAGGCCGGCAAAAAAGCTTAAAGGAATGCTGATAACCAGCGCACAAGGGCAGCTGATGACCAGGAAGGTCAAAGCACGGTAAAACCACACGCCCCACTGTGGCTCCGCACCGGCCCATACGAGCTGCCACAGTGGAGGCACCAAGGACAAGGCGATGGCCGCATAGACCACCAACGGCGTATAGACCCGGGCAAACCTCGTAATAAAGGCCTCCGACCTTGACTTATTGGAGCTGGCATCTTCCACCAATTCGAGGATTTTTGATGCCGTAGATTCCTCGAACTCCTTCGTGGTACGGATCCGCAGCAGGCCATTCGTGTTGATGCAGCCGCTAAGCACTTCGTCTCCCGGTTCCACCTCCCGCGGCAGGCTTTCGCCAGTCAGCGCAATGGTATCCAGGCTCGATTTTCCCTCAGTTACGATTCCATCAAGGGGAATTTTTTCTCCAGGTTGTACAACGATTTCCGTCCCTACAGCCACTTCCTCCGGCGGCACTTGTTCCAGCTGGCCGTTGGGCTGCTCAATATTGGCATAATCCGGACGGATATCCATGAGATTGCTGATATCCCGACGGCTTCTGCCCACCGCATAGCTTTGGAACCACTCGCCCACCTGATAGAACAACATGACGGCAATTCCTTCCGTATAATCGCCATCCTCATAAACAGCCAATGCCATTGCACCAATAGTAGCGATGGCCATCAAGAGGCTTTCATCAAAGGCCTTGCGGTTCTTCACGCCTTTGGCGGCTTTCAGCAGGACATCATAGCCCACCACCAAATACGGTACCAGATAGGCAGCAAATCGCCAGCCCCCGGCTAAGGGCGCATAGGCTAACGCCACTAGCAGCACCGTGGCCACAATAATCCGCACCAGATTGCGCTTCCTTTTATCCATCCGTCTCACCTCATACCTTCCTTCAATATATGAACAACAATTCATTTGTTGAATTAATTATAGCAAAAAATAACCACCAGTCAAGATTATTTTTTGCTATATGCTAAAATAAAGAAAAAACCTAGGAGGTATTTTATGAATTGTATTGGCTTTCCCCCCAGCATCGATGATACCTGTCATACCCTGATTCTTGGCTCTATGCCCGGTGTCACCTCCCTAGAGCAGCAGCAATATTATGCCCATCCCCAAAACCGCTTTTGGCCCCTGATGGCACGGCTGCTAGAAGAACCTGCCGTCCCCCTGGTCTACGAAGAGCGGCTGCAAATGCTATTGCGCCATCACATTGCCCTTTGGGATTCCCTTGATACCTGTGACCGCGACGGCAGTCTCGATTCCGCCATAAAAAATGAGCAGGGCAATGACTTCACTGCCCTGCTGGCAAACTATCCACATATCAAAACCATCTGTTTCAATGGGGGAAAATCCGCCCAAGCGTTTAAACGCTATAATAAGCCACTGCTCTCCCGAACCGATATTACCTTTCATCCCCTGCCATCAACCAGTCCCGCCAATGCCCGCTGGCGCATGGATATGCTAGCAGCCAAGTGGGGGGAAGTCATTTGCCCATGATTACTTGATAAATTTGACTTCGCGGCAAATTTCCTCATAAACTTCTTCTTTGCGCTTATTGAAAACCACCTTGTTCTCTTCGAAAATATTTCGGCCATGGGTATCAATCGATACAATCAACGGGCCAAATTCTTTTACCTTGCTGGTCCACAAGGTTTCCGGCATCCCTAAATCTTTCCACTGCGCATCGAGAATCTCTTCCACACAGGTAGCGGCCACTACCGCACAACCTGCAGGAAATACGCAATGTATCGCCTTATGATCCCGGCAGCCACGCATCGTTCCTTCGCCCATACCGCCTTTGCCAATAATCAGGCGGACACCGGTTTCTTTGATGAATTCCTCTTCGAATTTCTCCATCCGCATGGAAGTCGTTGGCCCCACTGTAACCATTTCGTATTTGTCTTCTCCTAACGGGCGGATGATCGGACCGGCATGGAGAATTGCGCCATCCCTAACATCAACGGGCAGTGGGCGTTTCTCCTCGATAACACGACGATGGGCTACATCACGACAGGTCGTGAGCTTGCCCGTCAGATAAATGACATCTCCCACATGAATATCCGCTAAATCCTCAGGCCGGATAGGCGTCGTAAGTATTTTTTTTGCCATCAGAAATCCACCTCCGAATGCGAATCAATGGTATAGTTCAAATCCTTATCGAATACAATATGTCCACGGCGATGAGACCAACACCCCACGTTAACCGCTACACCGATAACCGATGGATGGTGGGCACTGTTTTCGATATTGACGCCTAACACAGAGTTTTTCCCCCTAAGCCCCTGGGGACCCAGGCCAATCTTATTGATGCCATCTTCCAATAGCTGTTCCATTTTGGCCGCCCGCGGATTGGGATTATGGGAACCAATGGGACGCATGAGGGCTTTCTTCGAGTGCAGAGCTGCCACTTCCACGGACGTACCAATACCTACGCCTACGAGTAGTGGCGGGCAGGCATTTAATCCATAACTGGTCATGACATCAAGCACGAACCGCGTAACTCCCTCATACCCTTCCCCAGGCATCAATACTTTGGCATGCCCTGGCAGTGAGCAGCCGCCACCTGCCATATAAGTATAGATTTCGCAGTCCTCCCGCTCCGGAACGACATCCCAAAACACAGATGGAATCCCCAACGCGACATTTTTCCCCGTGTTGTATTCGTCAAAGGTTTCCACGGCGTTATGCCGAAGCGGTGCATCCTTAGTTGCCTGTACGACGCATTCCCGAAGGATACCTGGCAATTCACTCATATAGGGAAAGTTTGCTCCACACTTCAAAAAGAACTGAATCGCCCCCGTATCCTGACAACTGGGCCGATTGAGCTGCTGTGCCAGTTCCTGATTCTTGAGCATCGTCTGATAAATCGCTTTTGCCAGTGGCTCTTCTTCCTGTCCCGCCAGTTCGGCAATCTTTTCCCGGACATCATCGGGCAGCTGCTTTCCCGTAAAGGCAACAAACTTGGCCAAAATATCTGTCATGTGAAATACGGCTTCCTCTTTTGTCATACTGTCATTCCCCCTTAGCACCTGTCTCCCTTATAATCACCTGGAATACTTCGTGTCGCAAGCGGCTTTTTCCTTCCCCTGTATTCTTGTATACATTACAACACGATATTGACAGGAGCAAATATGCTGATTATAATAAAGCCATCAACCAACAAGAGGCAATGAAGCCCCAGAGAATCAGGTACCGGATTCTCTGGGGCTTTTCTGTCCTACCACGGGTTGATTGTCTGTCCAATATCATCGGCATGTCAAATTCCCTCTTGACGTGCCACAACGAGACAATGGCGTCTCATAGATTCCCGCGGAATCTGTGAGGCGCTTTTTATTACTGCCATTATCCATTTTATTGAACGAAAGGATTTGATTTCCATGATTGATACGGGCGATACGGCTTGGGTCCTCATCAGTGCGGCCTTGGTCTTCATTATGACTCCCGGACTTGCTTTCTTTTATGGCGGCATGGTTCGCAGTAAAAATGTACTGACCACCATCATGCAGAGCTTCTTCATTGTTGCCATGATTTCGGTTGAATGGGTGCTTATTGGTTATACCATGACCTTCGGACCGGATATCAATGGATTCATCGGCAGTCTTGACAAGCTCGGTCTTGCTGGTGTCGGCTTGAATGTACTCGAAAACGGCACAATTCCAGAGCTCGCCTTTGTGGCTTTCCAGTGCATGTTCGCCGTAATTACCCCGGCCCTCATCACCGGTGCCTTTGCCGAACGAATGAAATTCGCCGCTTTTGCCGTCTTTATCCTTCTCTGGGCTGTCTTGATTTACAACCCCATGGCACACTGGGTATGGGGCGGCGGCTTCCTGGCTGAGCTCGGTGCGCTGGATTTTGCCGGCGGCCTCGTCATCCACATTCTTTCCGGTGTTTCCGGACTCACTCTCTGCATCCTGCTGGGCAAACGTAAAGGCTATGGCCATACCGCTATGATTCCACACAACCTGCCAATGACCGTTCTCGGCGCTACGCTTCTCTGGTTCGGCTGGTTCGGCTTCAATGCCGGCAGTGCTCTCGGCGCCAATGCTCTGGCTGCCAATGCATTTGTAACCTCCCAGGCTGCGGCTGCCGCTGCTACCGTTTCCTGGGTACTGGCTGAATGGAAATTCAACGGCAAACCGACCATCCTCGGTGCAGCTTCCGGCTGTGTCGCAGGTCTCGTTGCCATTACACCGGCAGCTGGCTTTGTCGCACCGCTCCCGTCGGTTATCATCGGTCTTGTCGGTGGCGTAGTTTGCTTCTTCGCCGTTGCCGTTCTCAAAGAAAAACTCGGTTATGATGATGCCCTTGACGCCTTCGGTGTTCATGGCATCGGCGGCACCTGGGGTGCTGTTGCCACGGGTCTTTGGGCTACCACGGAAATCAATCCGGACGGTGCCAACGGCCTGCTCTTCGGCGAAACCCATCTTTTCACCGCTCAGCTTGTTTCGATTGTTGTCGCTTATGCACTGGCTATCGCCGGTACCTATGTGCTCTATAAGATTGTCAGCGCTATGATGGAGACCCGCGCTTCCGAAGCAGAAGAACTCACGGGTCTCGACATCGTCGAACATGGCGAACGGGGCTATGCCCGTTCCGTACTGGCTGGCAGCCCGATGCTCGGCAGTTTCGAAGACTCCAGCGAAATGCTTGCCAATACTGTCATGAATATCAATGCGCAGAAAGGATAAGGTGCTCGCATGAAAATCACAAAAATTGAAATCATCACCCGTTCCAGTAAACTCGATGACCTCATGCGCGCCCTCAATGAAATCGGCGTACTCGGCATGACCGTAAGCCAGGTATTCGGCTGTGGCCTGCAGAAAGGCCACGAAGAGGTTTACCGTGGTAAAAAATACGATATCAATCTCGTACCGAAAATCAAGATTGAAACCGTAATCTGCGAAGTTCCCGTCGAGAAAGTTCTCGATACGGCCCAGAAAGTCCTGCGCACGGGCAGCTTCGGCGATGGCAAGATTTTCGTCACAGAGCTTGCCGATGCCGTCCGCATCCGTACCGGCCAGCGCGGTGCTGAAGCCATCAAAGATATCCCCGGCGAGAAAAAAGAAGCCTAAGTAACTCTTTCCCATACACAAAAGGTCCGATGACTCCCCTCCAAGAGTCATCGGACCTTTTAAATTACAGTTTGTAGGTTACAAGAATCTCATTCGAAGCAGCTCTTCGCCGCCGCTAGGGGCAGTGCCAACACTCCACGGGAGATGTTTTCCTAAACGAAATTTTTATCTTTAATTAAGCATCGAAAAAGTTGCAAAACGCGCTTCGCTTGAACGGTAGCAATTTTTCGACGAACGGTGAGGATAAAAATTTCGTTCTTCACGAAAAACATCAAACGCTTCGTTTATGGCACTGCCCCTAGCGGCGGCTGAGTCTGTGGCAAGTTTCGCAGGGCTCTACCCTCCGAGGGCGCCGCAATTCGTGCCGACTCTAACCAAGGCGGCGGGGGCCCCAGTACCATAAGCGTAGCCTTGACGTTCCGCGTGAAGCAAGAAATTTTTGCCTGCGTTCTCGTTGGAAAAGCAGTTTCGTCCAAGCGAAGCGCGTTTAACTGTTTTCCAACTCTTAATTAAAAGGC
>NZ_JAILKR010000127.1 GCF_024693525.1 Selenomonas sp.
AAAATTGCTACCGTTCAAGCGAAGCGCGTTTTGCAACTTTTTCGATGCTTAATTAAAGATAAAAATTTCGTTTAGAAAAACATCTCCCGCGTAGTGTTGGCACTGCCCCTAGCGGCGGCGAAGAGTTGCTTCGAATGAGACCTGCAAACTGTAATTTACGGGGCAAAAAGTCAGTCGTCTGTTTTTATAGGCAAAAATCCCCATAGATTGGAAGTATATCCAGTCTATGGGGATTTGCGTTTTTATTGCTATTATTGGAGTTCCAGCTGAATCAGCAGCGGGTCGTGGTCGCTGACGCGGCCGTGTGCTTCCATGAAGGACGAGTTGACATGGACGATGTCGAACTTGTAGTGTCCTTTGAGGTTGTTGCTGACGATGATGTTGTCGAGAATCTGGTCGTTGCCCTGATAGTAGTAGGCATAACGGTCGCCAAGGTCATAGTCCTTGATGACGCTTTGCATGTTGTTGCCTTCGAGGGCTTTGATGACCGGGGAGAATTCGAAGTCGTTGAAGTCGCCCGTTAAGAGGACATTCATATTCGGATTCTGGGCCATGCCTTCGTTGACGAAGTCTTTGATGACTGCGGCAAGTTTGAGGCGTTTGGCCTCGCTCTTCAATTGTACCGGCTGATGTTTGCCGTAGAGGCTGTCGTCGCCGCGTTTGGAGTTCAGATGGTTAGCCACGATGACAACGTCTTTGCCCTTGAAGGTGAACTGGGCGGCCAGGGATTTGCGCGTGTGGTCAAAGAGCGGATTCTTCGGCGCGATGCGGCCTGGGTTCAGCGTCAGCTGTCCATCTTTCCAGCCCTGCGGGTCATTGGCTTTGCCAATCTTGCCCGGTTTCAGCTGAACGCGATCCGGACGGTAGAAGTAAGCGACACGGATATTGGCGCCCGGCTGGCCGCCGTCTTCGTTGTAGTTCGGATTGATGTTGACACATTCGTAGTCGACGCCCGAGACCGCTTTGATGGCATCCGTCAGGCGTTTCGCGCTCTTGGTGGCATCGCTGTTGCCGCTGTCAGTTGGGCCGTCGTTGTCCTGCAATTCGAGAACCGTGATGATGTCGGGCAGCTTGAGGTCGTTCGTAATGGACTGAGCCAGCCGTTTGACCTTGCTGTCCGGCGTTTTGGCCGGATTGGCCGAGAAGTTTTCGATATTGTAGGAAGCAACCAGCAGTTTATTCTCGTCGGGGACGATGGTGGTTTTTTCCGGCTGCAGGCCGCCGTCGATGAGGCGCGGCATTTGGTTCATGCGCGTATTTACTTTATAGACGCCGAAGCCGTAGGTTACGACACCGGTTACGTCGCCGTCAAGTTTATCGCCGGCCTTGGTGACATAGCTCTTGGCATTGCCCCCCTGCATCGCCAGGCAGATTTTCTCAGGATGCATATCCTCGGCCGTAATCGAAAGGCCGCCGGAGTTGTTGAAGGGGCCCTCATGGGTAGCCGGAACCACGTAGATTTCGCCATAGCGCTGAGGGCCTAGGATGCGCGGTTTCTCCACCGTCACCCGCATGCCTTCGAGGGATTCCCAGAAGTCCAGGGCATCATGGTCTGGGTTGAACACCTTCATGCCGTCGCTGTCGATGACTTTGCGGGGAATCTGGCGGTCCTTGTCAAGGATGACGGCAGCGGGCAGTTCCTTGCGGCCCAGCTGGCGAACCTTGCTGGCCTTGATTTCCGTAATGGTGAGGTCCGTGTCCTCTTTGCCGCGGTAGCCGGGGCCGTAGAACTCCGTGACCTCGCCGTCGACGGAGACATAGTCGCCGATGCCAGCGCTGGTATTCGGCGCGTAAACCATGATGCCGTCGGAGGTCTTGTCGTTACCGTCGCCTTCATCCTGCAGGAAGAAGACGCTCTCGCTCTGACGGAAGGTAATGACGCCGCGGACATCTTTTACGGTTTTTCCATTATAGGGAGAAATATGTTCCTCTCCCTGGATGTCGCCGATATGGGCAATCTGCACCTTCTGGGCAGCCGACACGTAGCTGGGGCTCCAGGGAAAATCACTTGGTGTCCATAAGCCGG
The DNA here is from genome assembly GCF_024693525.1 of Selenomonas sp. The sequence goes on from NZ_JAILKR010000127.1 coordinate 2,027, forward strand.
CACCGGTCAACATCATCGCGGCTAAACCCGCGCGCAAACAATTTTTTTTCGAAAACATTGCCTAAAACCACCTTCCAATTGTTCCTTCTCATTTACTATCATTGTAAAGGTCATGTGTCCCCAAAGACAAGGACATATGACCTTTTTGTCTTGATTAAAATCACTGTAAAAATTATTTATTATTCTTGAGTCGAGAAAAACGCGTCACATTATTGGAAGAAAACGATGAAATTGGAATACTTGCTGAAAGAAAAATGAAAAAACGGTAAACCAATATGAACTATAAGGGACATGTGACCTTTTTTAACGATAAGAAACAAGATATACTTTGACTTGTAAACGATAATTCGTCTGAAAACTCCAAACAAAATCAACAATATGAATAGAACGACGCAGATGAAAACTGCTCTCATTTACAGAGTTACAATTGGCTGCCGGACAGGGAACATGGAAACTGTTGACAAGTCAATTTAGGGTGATACTGAAGAGGATTGAGAAAATCGGCTATTCATAATGGCGAGGTTGGGATGAGTGTTTCAGGGATGTTTAGGGGGAATAGGTAATGAAATTCTTGAGCAAGAAGAAGAGTCTGCTGATTGCTGCGGCAATGAGTGTATCCTTTATTGCTGCGCCGCTCACGCCAAGCTATGCGTCAGAGGCACCGCAGGGCTACACCCAGCAGGACCTCAACGATGAGATGATCATGGCTGTTGCGTGGATGCAGAATTCGGCCGAGTATCGTGAGCTTTGCTATCAGGCATACAATGTAGCTCTCGACCGGGTTATTAAAGCCGTCGCTCATCACAAAAAAAGCGACAAACCGCTGGCTATCGTCCTCGATGCTGATGAAACCGTCCTCGACAACAGCGCTTTTGAAGCAGGTCTTGTCGGTACGGGCAACAGTTACAGCAATGCCACCTGGAAAGAATGGTGCGATGCTGGGGTAGCAAGAGCAATGCCGGGCGCTGCAGAGTATCTGCAGGCTGTCGATAAGCTCGGCGTAGAGATCTTCTACGCTTCGAACCGCAGCCTCAAGGATCATTACGAAAGCTCGGTACGCAACTTCAAGAAAATCGGCTTCCCGCAGGCTGATCGCAAGCACATGATTTTCAAAGCGGATTCCAGCAACAAGCAGGCTCGCTTCGATCAGGTCATGAAAGACTACGATGTTGTCGTATTCATGGGCGATAACGCAGGCGATCTGCCAATCGGTACCTATCATAAGAGCCAGGAAGAGCGCAACGCTCTCGTGGATAAGCACAAAGATGAGTTCGGCAAACGCTTCATCGCCTTCCCGAATCCGACCTACGGCGATTGGGAACCGGCTCTGAAGAAGGATAAGGGTTCCTATTGGGCACTGAACAATAAAGAGAAGAGCGATGTCCGCCGTGATTCGCTGCGCACGTGGCGTCCGGTCAAGACTGCCCAGGACAAAGAGAACACCAAACCAGGCAACGAGCAGAAGTAATTGATACTTGAGAAGAAGGAGAATTTATCATGAAAAAATCTGCAAAACTTTCCCTTGCCCTCGCACTGATGATGGGCACCACGGCCGGCGTCAACATGGTAGCACCGAGCTCTGCCAGCGCAGAGATTTCCGATAAGTTCCGCATGGAAGTTAACGGTGTAACGGCTTATATTTCCGATAACCATCGTCTGGGTGGATATAGCCATCAGACGAGTGATACGAAAGATGAGACGAGCTATTCCAATACGTATACGCGTCTGCAGCTCAATTATTATCAGGATAAGAACACGATGTATCAGGTTCGTCTCCACAGTGATTATGAGTCCCTTGGTACGAACTATGCGAACCTTGGTAAAACCGGTGCTTATTTTGACCAGTCCTTCCTGCAGGTAAAGGACCGCAAAGCAAATACGACTTATATCCTGGGTAAAAAAGGTGCTTACCTCGGTCAGGGCCTTATCCATAACTCCACGGGTAATCTGACGGGTGTTCAGGTATCGCTGGGCAATTGGTATGATCCGCAGTGCTTCCAGATGATTGCCGGCAAGAAAAAAGATGGCTCGAATTTCTGGGCTTTGCAGGAAACTTATGATGTTGTTAAAGACGTGCAGTTGTCGGCAACGTATCTGAACCATAAACTGAAACAAGCTACAAATCTCAATGTAAACAAAGAGTACGATAAACCGGAGCTTCATCTCGTATCAGTAGGTACGAAGGCAAAGGCTAAAGCATTTACGGTTCAGGGTGAGTTCATCAAGAACTTGTCGGATTACACAAAGAATGGTATTTATAATGCGACAACAAAAAAAGTTACGCCGAATCGCGATGGTTCAAGCCGCAAGGCTTGGTATGTCGAGGTATTCACGGGCCCGACTTCGGATATGACTTCCGGCCTGCCACTCCAGAAACCGGGCACAAATGTCTGGTCGCTGAAATATCAGGATGTCGGCTGCAACGCTACGGATGCACATAACACGACATTTTTTGATGATGCCAAGGGCTTCCGCCTCAACTATGGTCATACCTTCAAAAAAGGCTTGGCTGGCGATATCTCGATTGCCCGCATGAAGGATAAAGGCGGCAACAGTGACTATGATACGCACAATGGCGAGTGGAAAACGTTGTTCTGTGCGCAGGTCAACTACAAATTCCGTTAATCCAAAAACAGACAGGATTCCGGTGGGCAGGAGGTTCCTGCCCAGCCGGTACGATTCTTCTCTTTAGGAGGAAATAGAATGAAATTCGGTAAGAAATCAAAACTTTTGATTATCCCGGCTATGCTGGCTTCGTTTGGCACGCTGTCGCTGGCTCCGCTGACGGCAGAGGCTTGGACGGATCAGACCCACATGGCCATCGAGCGTGCGGCAGGTCTCACCAGCTATCAGAATGCCTGCGCACCGGATGTATCCAAGACGGTATCGGCTATCAACAAGCTCAAGAAAAACGACGGCCAGGGTCATTTCTTTGATGCCAGCAAACCGCCAACGCGCAAAGATGTCGAGGAACAGCTCGAGATGATTGGTCAGGGCCGTGACGATTCGCCAGACGGTTGGATTCTCGGCGCCATCATCAACGCTACGCGCAAGTCCAAGGCTTGGACGGAGATGGGCCGTTTCGACGACTACAACTACGCGATCCTTGGCCACTACTGCGGTGACCTGTCGATGCCGCTGCATATGTCGGTCTATGATGATTTCAACAAGAAACATCATCTGAACATCGACCAGACCCTCAATCGCAGTGATGTGAAATACGATGTCGACGGCGTTCCTTTGATTACGAAGGAAATGACGGTAGATGACAGCGTCCGCTTCAACAGCGAAGACGAAATCATCGACTACATGTTGAAGATTGCCAACGAGTCCTTTGAGCTTGCACAGAAACTGCGCGCTGAGGACCGTGAGCTTACGCATGAGGAAGCCATCCAGCGCGTCAACCGCTCGGCTACCTTCTTCCGTGCCATCATGCGCTACTGTGGCAAGAACATCACCGATGATGAATTGGTAAAATACGTCAAATAATAGCGTTATCGCTACTATTTTATAATCAGATCTCTGACTCCTTTTTTATACCCCTGAAATCTACAATGTGCCAGAAAAGCTCGCCGGTATTTACTGGCGAGCTTTTCGGTGTAAAATAAGGAATGGAGTTCTACGGAAAAGAGGGTTATTATGTTTGGCAAAAAATCGTTAAAGGTTATGGTATTGGCCGCACTTACGGCGGCCGCTACAACGGGCACGGCGTTTGCGGGCGACCTTACGGTCTACTCGACGTCGGACATTCACGGCAGTGTCATTGGCTGGGATTATTTCCGCGCCCAAAAAGCGGATTTGGGGCTGGCCAAGGTCAGTACGATTATTAACGAGGGGCGCAAGGCGAAGACGAAGAACGACGCCGTTCTCGTCATCGATGGTGGCGATATCATCCAGGGCACGCCGCTGGATACCTATATGGTCCAGCATCCGCAGGAGTGGAAAGTGGGCCAGCACCCGATGTTTACGGCCTTCAACAAGATTGGCTACGATGCCATTGAGCTGGGCAATCATGAATTTAATTTTGGCCTTGATTACCTGCAGAAGGTTATCGGCAAGAATAAGAATGTCCTTGGTGCCAACGTCATCGACGATAAGACGGGCAAGACCTGGGCCGGCGTGCGGCCGTACCTCATCAAGACGGTCAAGGTCGACGGCGAGAAGGTAAAAGTTGGCATCATCGGTACCGATACCCCGGCGATTCCGAATTTCGAGGACCCGTCCCATTTCGCTGGGGTTCATTTTGTCAGCCAGGTGCCGGTCATGCAGCAGTGCATCAAGGAACTCAAGGCGCAGGGCGTGGATATTCTCATCGGCGTGTCTCATTCCGGCGTGCCGCGTGGGGACCGCAACAGCGAGGAAAACCAAGTCGTAGCGATTGCGGAGGCCTGCCCCGAGCTCGACCTTTTGATTTGCGCGCATAATCATGTCGTCATCGACAATGCCAACGGGGTGACAGGCCCGGATGGTACGGTCTATAAAGATGCGGTGATAAATGGTGTACCCGTGGTCGAGAGCGGCAAAGATGGCAAATTCGTGGGCAAGAGCCAGTTGACCCTCAAAAAAGTTGCGGGGAAATGGCAGGTCGAAAAAGTCACGACGCAGGCGATTCCTACGAAGGGCGTAGCCGATGATCCTGCCATTGTCAAACTGGCCAAACCCTGGCATGAAAAGACGCTCAAGCATCTGCAGACGGTCGTCGGCGAGGCATCGGATGTTTTCCTCGGTGCGGAGTCGAACCATCAGGATTCGGCCATCGTCGACCTCGTCAATGAAGTCCAGCGTCACTATGCGGGCACTCAGCTTTCGGCGGCGGCCTCGTTCAACACGAGCCAGAACATTGATAAAGGGCCGATTACGCTGCAGGAAATGTCAGGACTCTACATCTATGAGAATTATCTCTATGGCATCGAGATTACCGGTGCGGAGTTAAAAAAATACATGGAACACGCCGCCAGCTTCTATGGGACGAGCCCGGACTACAACTACGATATGCTGCAGGGCGCAGACTATACTATCGACCTGACGAAACCCGTCGGCAGCCGTATCACCAAGCTTCAGTATCAGGGCAAGGATGTCAAGGATACCGACAAATATACGTTGGCGATCAACGATTACCGTATGAACGGCGGCAGCGGCTACATGGCCGCCATGGGCTACACTAATGGCAAAAAGCCCAAAGTCGTATTCGACTCCATGCGCAAATACGGCGACGACGGCCAGATGCGCTCCCTGATGATCCGCTACGTCAAAGAAAAGGGCACTATCACGCCGGCTTGTGACAATAACTGGACAGTAATCAAATGATGGTGAGGGAAATACTATGTATATGGGAAAAATGAAGAAACTCTTTATCGCAAGCTGTTTGTCAATGGCCTTGGCAGGCGGCTGGACTTCGGCGGTGGGATTTGCCGCGGAAGCGGAGGATACCGTGACAATCACGATCTTGGGGACGTCGGATGTCCATGGTCGGTTTATGCCATGGGATTATGCGACGGATTGTGAGGACCGGTCGGGCAGTCTTGTCCAGCTCAGTACGATGATTCGGGAAATCCGTGCCGAAAATCCCCATACCATTCTCGTGGATTGCGGGGATTCCATCCAGGACAACAGTGTGGAGCAGTTCAACAAGGAAAAGGCTCAGCCGATGGTGGTGGCGATGAATGAAATGGGCTATGATACCTGGACGATGGGAAATCATGAATTCAATTTCGGGCTGGATGTCCTGAAGCATGTTACCCGCCAGTTCAAGGGCAGGACGCTCTGTGGCAATGTGTATTGGGAAAACGGCAAGCGATTCATGCCCGCAACGGCCGTTATCAAGAAGGCTGGCATACGCGTTGGCATCATCGGGATGGATACCCCGATGATTGCCGAGTTTGAGAAAGATTCGGATCATCTGAAGGGCGTAGTAGTCAAAAATCCGCGCGTGGAGACGCGGAAAGCTATTGAGGAACTATCCGGGAAGGCCGATGTTTTGATCGGTGTCCTGCACATGGGTGTGGACAATGAGAATGATAATGCCGATACTGGCGTGACGGACATCGCGAATGCCTGCCCGGAACTGGCGGCTATCGTGGCGGGGCATATGCATCAAAACGTCACGAGCAAGACGATAAATGGCGTATTGGTATCGGAGCCGTTCAAATACGGCAAGGCTCTGACCCGGATCGATTTGACTTTCAAAAAGGATAAAGGCAAGTTTGTACTGACCGATAAAAAGGCCCAGACCCTTCCTGTGGGTAAGGCTGCTTCGGATGAGCGGCTGGTGAAGGTACTGGCACCGTTCCATGAGCAGGCCCGGGCAGTGGCCAATGAAAAAATCGGTGAGGTCGCCGGTATGAATATGGTTCCTGAGGATACCATGCCGGGAATCAGTGAAGTGCAGGTGGCGGATACGCCGCTGACGAATTTCCTCAATGAGGTCCAGCTTCATTACAGCGGGGCTGATGTCGTTTCGGTCATTATCAGCCGCGACAATGCGCAGCAGGCGGTAGGCCCCATCCGTCGCAAGGATATTGCCTTCAATTATCAGTATACGGGCGGGGAGACGACGGTTTATGAAGTTACCGGCCGTGACCTCAAAGACTATATGGAATGGTCGGCTGCTTATTTCAACCAGAAACAGCCGGGGGATATCGCCCCGAGCTATAATCCTGTCCGCCGGGCTTCGAAGTACAGTACCAATGATATTTTTGGTGGGGTGAATTATGAGATTGACTTGACCCAGCCAGTGGGTCAGCGCATCAAGAATCTTCGCATCAAGAAGACGGGGCGGGCAATCGCCGATGGTGATAAAATCAAACTGGGGATGAATGCCTATCGCATGAATCAGCTGGTTGCCAAGGGCGGTGCCCTGGAAGGCCGCAGCTTCCCGCAGCTTTGGACGTCGCTTCAAGCATTTGGGGAAACGGAAGGTACTATCCGCAATATGACCATCCGTTATATCCGTGAGGTCAAAAAAGGAAAAATCGACGTCAAACCTGTATGCGATTGGAAAATCACCGGATTCGACAAGAGCAGTGCCGACTATCAAAAAGCCGCCGCCCAGCTTAAAAATGGCACAATCAAGCTTCATAACTCCGAAGATGGAAAATACACCAATATAGAATCTATTAATAAAAAGGATTTGAAGTAATCAAAGCCAAGGTTCGGCAAAAATAAAAGGATTCGCCATGCGCTGCCTTGACAGGCGCGTGGCGAATCCTTTTTTGGCATCTTAGTGGTGGGGAGCTAGAAGATTTAAATGATATTTATGGCTATATTGTAGAATGCCTAATAAAAAGTTTGGCTATGCTGTAGAATTTGTGTATAATAAGTTTGGCTATATTGTAAAATGGAGGTGGGAATATGTTTAAGAGAAAGGTTTATGAGAAGCTGAAGGAATGGAAAAGGAATCGTTGTGGAAAAACGGCACTTTTGATAGAAGGACAGCGTCGTGTGGGAAAGTCAACTGTTGTGGAGGAGTTTGCGAAGCGAGAATATGACAGTTATATTTTGATTGATTTTTCTACGTGTTCAAAAGAGATTCGAAGACTATTTGAAGATATCTCTGATTTGGATTTCTTTTTTTTGCGACTTCAGATTTTGACTGGCACGAATTTGGTGGAGCGAAAGTCGCTTATCATTTTTGATGAGGTTCAGATGTGTCCTTTGGCAAGGCAGTCAATAAAATCATTGGTGAAGGATCATCGATTTGATTATATTGAGACAGGCTCGCTTATTTCAATTAAGAAGAACGTCAAAGATATTTTGATTCCCAGTGAAGAACAACGTATTTATATGTATCCAATGGATTTTGAGGAGTTCCTATGGGCGTTAGGTGATTCTGTTACTATGCCGTTGATACAGAAGGCGTTTCAAGCAAATCTTTCTTTGGGAGATGGTGTGCATCGAGAAGTTATGAAAAAAATGCGGCTGTATATGCTGGTAGGCGGTATGCCGCAGGCAGTTGCGACGTATTTGGAGGAATATAACTTCGAACCTGTTGATCGGATTAAACGCGATATTTTACAGCTTTATGAAGATGATTTCTATAAAATTGATTCGACAGGTCGTTTGACGCAGCTTTTTGATGCAATTCCTGCCCAGCTGAATAAAAATGCGTCTCGTTATACGGTTTCTAGTGTTGTTCCGCAATTGCGCCCCAGCACTTCGCTGGAATTGATCGCTGAATTGATGGAGTCCAGAACGGTGTTGGTTTCCTATCATACGAGTCAGCCATCTTCAGAGATGGCCTCGTATAAAAACTTGACAAAGTTTAAGCTGTTTCTTTCTGACACGGGATTATTTACGACATTGATGTTCAAGAATAAAGCGTTTACCGATAATGATTTATATCGAAAACTACTAGGAGATAAATTGCCAGCTAATCTTGGGTACCTTTATGAAAATCTTATTGCGCAGTGCCTTGCCGCTGCAGGCTATGAGTTGTATTATCATACATTCCCCAATAAGGAGAAAACGAAAAATTACGAGATTGATTTTCTCATAGCAAAAGGGAACAAGATTTGTCCTATTGAAGTTAAATCGGCTTCAATTAAGCGACATGCATCGATAGATGCATTCGGCAAGAAATATACCGCACAGATTGCCGATAAATACCTACTAGGGACAAAAGAGCAGCAAAAAGAGCAAGACCTTCGGATTTTACCGGTATATATGACTTCGTTTTTATAACCCCGAATGAGATGTCCGTTTGTGCGATAAAAAGAATCGCCATGCTTTGCCTGGGAGGCGTTGAAGCATGGCGATTTTTTATCGTTTTACATTAGCCAGTTTGATTTCTGGTATGTGTTCGATGAGGTTCATTTGATGGGCGAGGCTGTAGAAGGTCTTTAGGCCTTCGAGGTATTCTTCGGTCAAATCCCAATGGATGGTGGGGCCGAGATAGTCATCGAGCTGCCCATAGGTAAAGGGCTTATGGGGCAAGACGGATTCGATGATTTCTTTCTTGTGGTCCATTCCCGTTTGAAAGGCGCGGCGGATGCGATCGTAGACGAGTTGGAGCATCGCCGGATTCTGCTCGGCGAAGGTCTTGTTGGCCACCCAGAGGGCGTAGACCATTTTTTGACCGGTCATTTTTTTCCATTCGTGGCCCAGGTCGTAATAGTAGAGGTCTGGCTGTTTATGATGGTAGAGCCAGAGGGCGTCGTCGCCGATGAGCAGGGAGGCCGTCGCATCCTCGGGGATGGGAGCCTCGGGGGTGATGTGGCGTACGAAGTAGTTGGGAATTGCGCCATAGGCCCCGCGCAGGATGATCTTGAGCAGGCAGTGGGAAGTGGCAGATTTAGCCGTCAGGATGATTTTGTCATCTTTGATGTCGTCGATGGGCTTGCGGGAGACCAGCAGGATACTTTGAACCGCTCCGTCCGTGCTGATGCAGACGTCTGGCAGGACGACGAGGTCTTCGCTGTTGCGGGCGTAGACTATCGAGGATACGCCCGCAACGTCGAGGCGGTGATTGACAATGTCATTGTTGAGAACGGCTGGCACCCCGCGGGTGATGGCAAGCCCCTGGTCAGCGCCATGGGCATAGCTCCAGGTAAGTGGCAGTACGTTCAGAAAATTGATATGTCCAACTCTGGGACAGCTCATAGGGGATTTCCTCCTTTTCGTTGCAATTGGTAGTTCTATTATACATGATTATTTCCTGCGCGCGCAGAAAAATATCAGGTCAGATGTAGGTGTATTATATATAGGTTAGAAAATGTCTGAAAATAGCGAGGAATATTGACTTTTTGAGAGGGGTTCGCTAAAATTATTTGATAGAGTCAACAAGATTGACAGGGATTTTGGAAGGGAAGCTTTTTAGGGAGGAATAATTATGGATGATTATGTAAATGTTGGCCGCTGGTTCTCGATTCTGCATCGCCGTTCGCAGCTTTTTATCGTCGAGGCCTGCCAGAGTTTACATCTTACATTCTCCGAATACATTATGCTCATCCGCATTTTTGACAACGAGGGGGCGAAACAGGATGAGCTGGCGAATATGCTTTATTTGGATAAGGCGGTGGTCACGCGTACCGTAAATCTGTTGCAGGAGAAGGGGTTTATCTATCGGGAAGTGGACCCTGCAGACCGCCGGGTCAAGCATATTTTCCTCACGGACTACGGCCGTGAGCAGCACCAGTTCCTGCGCAATATCATTCAGGGCTGGATTGATTATCTGGTTCGCGATATGAAGCAGGACGATATCCAGCATTTGTTCAACGGGTTTAACGAGCTGGTTACGAAGGCCTGTGAGGCTGACCTCGTGAAACTCGCGCGAAATTTGCCTTCAGGAGGCGACGTTCATGAAAAAATATAAGCTGAGTTTTTTGGCTTGCTTTTTGGCGGTTGTGTGTCTTTTGGCCGTTGGCTGCGGCAGTAAGGATACTAAGACCGTTAAAGCACCGCTGGTCAAAACACAGCAGGTGGGCAGTGGCTCACTAAATGACAGCAGTTCCTATTCGGGAACCGTGCGCGGACGCTATGAAACGAACATGTCGTTTCAAGTGGGTGGACAGATTTTGAGCCGCAATGTGCAGGTCGGTTCGCCGGTTCGCGCTGGTGATGTACTAATGGTCATCGACAGCCGTGATGTGGTGCAAAAGGCCAATCAGGGCGATGCGCAGGTGGCTTCGGCCCGGGCAAATCTCGACCTTGCCCAGCGCAATCTGGCTCGTTACAGCCAGCTGTATCAGGAAAACGCGGTAGCCGCAGCAACCCTTGATCAGTATCAGGCAAGTTATGATTCGGCGTTTGCGTCTTATCAGAATGCGCTGGCGCAAGCGGCACAGGGGCATAATGCCATGGGGTATACGAATCTTACGGCCGGGGCCAATGGTGTTGTATCGGCTATCAATGCTGAGGAAGGACAGGTAGTTGGTGCTGGCCAGACGGTGCTGACCCTGGTCCAGACGAATGAGTTGGAAATCGAGATCAATGTGCCGGAGAACCGCGTAGCAGATGTAGCAGTGGGGGCGCCGGTGACGGTGAATTTCTGGGCCCTGCATGACCGGGCTGATGGCGTCGTTCGTGAGGTGGCACCGATGGCTGACAATGCAGCCCGCACCTATCGCGTCCGCATTTCGGTACCGAAGCCGCCGGCAGGCATGCAGCTTGGCATGACGGCCAGCGTGTCCTTTACGCCGCAAATCAGCGGCGGCGAGGGCACCGCTGATTCGACGGTACTGCCGCTCGCGGCTATTTATCAGAACGGAGATACCCCGCAGGTTTGGGTTGTCGGGGACGATAATACGGTCAGCCTTAAATCGGTTTCCGTTGAGGACTTTGGTGATAATCAGGTATTGGTTCATGGTCTCAATGCTGCCGATGTGGTCGTTACGGCTGGCGTCCATAAGCTTCATGAGGGGCAATCCGTACGGACGGAGGCAGACTCATGACGAATCTTACCGAATTATCGCTGAAGCATCGGGCCCTGGTCTGGTACTTTATCATTATGACGGCTATCGGTGGTCTGGTGGCGTATTTTCAGCTCGGCCGCATGGAGGACCCGCAGTTTACCATCCGCCAGATGGTCATTACGGCTGCCTGGCCGGGGGCTACGGCCGAAGAAATGCAGGAGCAGGTCACGGATAAACTGGAAAAACGGCTCCAGGATACGCCGGGGCTCGACTACATCAACAGTGAGACCCGGGAGGGGCAAACGGTTATCTATGTGAATTTGAAGGATACCGTTGCCAAAGACCAAATCCGGCCGACTTGGCGTGATGTCCGCAATTTCTGTGAGGATGTCAAAAAGGATTTGCCGGAGGGCGTTTATGGTCCTTACTATAACGACCGTTTTGATGATGTCTATGGTTCTATTTATGCGGTCACGGGCGATGGCTATAACTATGAGGAAATGCGCGAGTATGCGGAAAAGACGCGCCGCATGCTGCTCAATGTGCCCAGCGTCCAGAAGGTGGAACTTATCGGCGTTCAGCCGGAGAAGGTCTATGTGGAGATCCAGAAGGATAAACTCGCAGAACTGGGCATCAGTCCGCAGGTCATTGCCAATTCCCTCAAGACCCAGAATGAAATGACGGCATCCGGTGAGGTGGAGACGGAATCCAACAACGTCTACTTGCGCGTCAGTGGTATGTTCCAGGATGTCGAGGCTATCCGCGAGATGCCAATCAATGCCAACGGCAAGGTGTTCCGTCTCGGGGATATCGCCACGGTGGAGCGCCGGTTTGTCGACCCTGCCAAGCCGAAGATGTTCTACAACGGTGAGCCGGCTATCGGCATTGCGGTGTCGATGGAAAATGGCGGCAATATCCTGCAGTTAGGGGAGGATCTTAAGGCAAAAATCGGGGAAATCCAGCAGGAAGTTCCCGTAGGCATTGAAGTCCATCAGGTTTCGGATCAGCCGAAGGTGGTCAATCAGTCTATCCATGACTTCGTCAAGACGCTGGTGGAAGCCATCGTTATCGTGTTGGCAGTCAGCTTCCTGTCGCTCGGCGTGCGTACGGGTATGGTGGTGGCCGGCTGTATCCCGCTGGTGCTCTGTGCCGTGTTCCTCATCATGTATGCGCTGAACATCGATTTGCACAAGGTTTCCCTGGGTGCCCTTATCATCGCCTTGGGGCTTTTGGTGGACGATGCCATTATTGCGGTGGAGATGATGAGCGTCAAGCTTGAGATGGGTCTCAACCGCTTTGAGGCGGCTTGCTATGCCTTCCGGGCAACGGCCAAGCCCATGCTGACGGGAACGCTGATTACCTGTTCGGGCTTTATCCCGGTTGCCTTTTCCAAAGGCATGGCCAGTGAGTTCTGCCAGGCCCTTTTCCCGGTTATCGGGGCGGCTCTGTTGATTTCCTGGCTGGTGTCGGTCATGGTCGCACCGCTTTTTGGCTACCATTTGATTCGCGTAGAGGTCAAGAAGGATGAAGACGGCAAGATCGACCCCTATCAGAGCAAGTTCTATACGATGTTCCGCCAGGTGCTCGTCTGGTTCCTCGAACATCGGAAACTTGTCCTCGGGGCCACGGCAGCTTTGTTTGTCGTTTCGGTTGGCATGATGAAATTCATCAAGCAGGAATTCTTCCCGACGTCGACGCGGCCGGAAATCCTGATTGAGATGAAACTGCCCGAGGGCTCCTCTATGGCGGCCAGCCAGGAAGTCTGTGACCGCATGTCCTCGTGGCTGCAGGACCGGCAGAAATTGCTGTCCAACTACTCGTATTATGTGGGCCGCTACGCCCCGCGCTTTGTGCTGACGGTTAATCCGAAGGCTGAGACGGATAATGCCGCACAGTTTGTCATTGTGGCTAAGGATACCAAGTCCCGGGAGAAACTCACCGAGGAACTCAATCAGGCCTTTAATGACGAGTTTTCTGATGTGCGGGCAAAGATTCAGTTTATCCAGACGGGGCCGCCGGCTGATTATCCGGTGATGCTGCGCGTGACGGGCTATACGACGGAGCAGACGAAGGAATTGGCCGAACAGGTCGCAGACATTGTGGCCAAAGACCCGAATAACTACAACGTCAATACGTCCTGGGGGGATAAGAGCAAAGTCATGCACTTAGAGCTCGATCAGGATAAACTGCGCTCGCTGGGCGTTTCGAGTCAGTCGGTCTCGCAGCAGATTTATACGGCTGTGACTGGCGCGAAGGCGGCCGAGTTCTATAAGGGCGATCGCACCATTGATATCGATTTGCGTCTGGCCGATGAAAACCGCAAGGATTTGGCACAGATGAAGAGTTTGCCGATTTACTTGGGACAGGCGGGCTATGTACCACTGGAACAGATTGCCAAGATTTCCTATGATGCCGAAGATGGCTTTATCGAGCGTCGCAACCTGATGCCGACAATTACCGTTCAGGCTGATGTTCATGATGGTACGGCTAACGATGCCACGAAGAAGGCCTATGAGGCAACGGCACAGCTGCGCAAGGATTTACCCTTTGGCTGCAGCATTGAGCCGGCGGGAGCATTGGAGGATAGCAACAAGAGTGTTGGCTTCCTGCTCCAACCAGTTCCCGTGATGATTTTCATCATCATGACGCTGCTGATGTTCCAGCTTGGCAGTGCCAAACAGATGATACTTACGGTGCTTACGGCACCGCTGGGGCTTATCGGCGTTTCCTGGGGCATGCTGCTGACGGGTTCGGCCATGGGATTTGTGGCGGAACTTGGCATCCTGGCGCTTTTTGGTATGATTATCCGGAATTCCGTTATCCTTATCGATCAGATCCAGAAGCATCTGGCGGATGGGGAGACGCCTTGGGATGCTGTGGTAGACTCGGCAATCCTGCGTTTCCGTCCGATAATGCTGACGGCGGCTGCGGCCATTCTCGGCATGCTGCCCCTGATGGCCAGCACTTTCTGGGGGCCAATGGCTGTGGCTATTGCCAGCGGCCTGCTGGTGGCGACCGTCCTGACGTTGTTGGTATTGCCGACAATGTATGCCGTGGCGTATAAAGTACCCAAACGGTAAAAACAAGGCGTTACGACCGACAAAAAATAAAAGGGACTGTGAAAAATCCCTTTATATTGGCATAAAATATAGAAGCCTCCATAAGGTTGAGTCATCTACCTTATGGAGGCTTCTATGAATTTATCCACGCCTTTTTTACAAATTACAGTTTGCAGGTTACACGAATCTCATTCGAAGCAGCTCTTCGCCGCCGCTAGGGGCAGTGCCAACACTACGCGGGAGATGTTTTCCTAAACGAAATTTTTATCTTTAATTAAGCATCGAAAAAGTTGCAAAACGCGCTTCGCTTGAACGGTAGCAATTTTTC
>NZ_JAILKR010000136.1 GCF_024693525.1 Selenomonas sp.
GGCAGAGGAATGTAATCTACCCCATCATTATGCACCAGTGCCGGCGTCTTGGCATCGGTGGGACCGAACACATTATCGACGATTTTACCATAAACGAAATAACCTACAATCAGAGCACCTAAAGCAACCAAGAATGTAACCATGAATGTTCACCTCATTTACCAGATTCGAATAATTGCCAAGAATTCTGGGTGACAACTTGCACATCATCCATTTGCTTTCCTTTCCCTCAATTTTCTGGCACCACCTCCCCAGCCGTCACTTTGAAGGTCACCGGCAATGACGTCACCGACTCGTTGCGCGGCGCTTCAAAATTGAAATAATAATTATAATGCCCATCCGGCAGTGCGGCATCTTCGAGCAGGATACGGCCTGTCAGCGTGAATTTTGGCCCTTTCTTCCGGCTGCCATCCAGACGGTGGAAGATGGGTGTAATCCTGTCGCCCAATTTTAACTGACGCAGGTCACGCTCGGGCACGCCATCATGCATGACACGCCGTGCGCCCAAAATTTCAAAGGCCGCCTTATCCTCATCATAAGCAGATACCAGATAATAATTTCTGCCGTTGAGAAGCACAGACGAATAGTACAAATAATAATCGGGATGTGCCTCCACCATGTTCATAGGCAGGACATGGCCGTTAAGCTGTGGCCACTGGCCGGCAAATTCGCACTTAAAGACACCCTTGTCCCAGTCAGCGTACACCTTGGCATCGCTTCCGAGGACTACTTCCTCGCCCCCCTGCCAGGAGGTCACGATGCACGACGCCGCACTGATGGCATTGGCATCATCCGGAGCAACCTGCACCATAGGCATATTATCTTTATCCCAGCTGACCGGCACATCCATGAGCTTATACAAATCAAACTGATACAAGGGCTGCCCCTGCTCGTCTGTAGCCAGCATCTGCGTATAAAGCTTTTGATAATTTTTGCTGGCCTGCGGCAGTTTGCTGTAGGCCAGTACCGAATCTATTGAGCCGTCCAGACTGTAATAACAGGAAATGCCCATGCCATAACGGCGGTACTTGCCCGCTACACGATAGCAAACTGCATCTTCCACGGCCTTCTGCAAGGCCAGAGAAGATTCTAAATCCTCCATGCCCGCAGCCAGCGAGCCCAGGTCAATCATATTGGTCCAATATTCATCATCACTATTGGGGCCGTAGTTTTCCACGGAATTGGCCACCCGGTCCATGCCGGTAAACAGGCGCAGCGGGTATTCATTTGCCTGCTGCAAAGCCTCACGCCCCATGCGCTCATAAGCCCTCTGCAGAGCCGGCAGTTTCTCCATATCCAAAACCGACATGTTTGCCATATCCGCCGCCTCATACTGCTGACAGCGGGTCATATACGTATCGCAGATGATGCGCCCCAGCTCCCGTCCTTCAAGGGCAGGATTTTGGGCAACCGCACCGAGCCAGCTGGCATAGTCAATGCCGTTCCCGGGCATGATTTCCTGCGAAGCCACCAGATAGCGGGTATAGCCCTGCAAAGCAGCTGCTGTTTCCAAGGTTGCCATCAGGCAGGTGTCAAAGCAAACGACATCAAAGGCAGGTTTCGTGCTGTTACCAGCCACGGCTGTCAGGGCAGCACGCAAATCGCCCAGCGACAGCGAATTGCCGTAGCGTTCATCCTGACAAAAGCCAACCAGACTGCCGCCGCCATGATTCCAAAAGACCAGCATCCTGTGGTCAGCAGAGTAGCTTTCCTGCGCAAAGCGCAAAAATCCCTGCAGGGTTTCCTTGTCGCCCATGCTGGCATTGGGCAGAACTGCCACCTGCTGCAAGCCGCCTCTGTCGTAAACATAGCGGCCCAGCGACTCGGACGATATGCCCTGCGTATGCCATTTCAGAGCGCCGCCTGTCTGGATAATGACTTTTACATTATCCGGCAGAACCACCTTTTGTATCTCCCGCAGATTATCGGTGGCGCTGGCATTGTTGCTTTCCAAATCAGAACCGCACATGTAGAGGTAGACCGCCCAGCTGTCCTGCGCAAAT
>NZ_JAILKR010000080.1 GCF_024693525.1 Selenomonas sp.
TAAGAGTTGGAAAACAGTTAAACGCGCTTCGCTTGGACGAAACTGCTTTTCCAACGAGAACGCAGGCAAAAATTTCTTGCTTCACGCGGAACGTCAAGGCTCCGCTTATGGTACTGGGGCCCCCGCCGCCTCGGTTAGAGCCGGCACGAATTGCTGCGCCCTCGGAGGGTGAAGCTCGAGGAAACTTGCCCCCATCCTCAGCCGCCGCTAGGGGCAGTGCCATAAACGAAGCGTTTGATGTTTTCCGTGAAGAACGAAATTTTTATCTTCACCGTTCGTCGAAAAATTGCTACCGTTCAAGCGAAGCGCGTTTTGCAACTTTTTCGATGCTTAATTAAGGATAAAAATTTCGTTTAGGAAAACATCTCCCCGCGTAGTGTTGGCACTGCCCCTAGCGGCGGCGAAGAGTTGCTTTGAATGAGATTCTTGTAACCTACAAACTGTAATTGAAAAAATGCCCCCGCTGTCAGATACCTGGTCAACGGAGGCATTTTTTAGCTATTATGTTTGCGTTGGGAGGGGGTTATTGCTTGTTTTTGTAGAAGGCCAGCGTCCAGTTGTCGCGGCCGTTTTCCTTGGTTTGGTAGAGTGCCTGGTCCGCATTGTGCAGAAGGTCGGCGTAGGTAGTTCCGTGGGCGGGAGATAGAGCGATACCGATGCTGGCAGACAAGGCGGGGCTGCCGTCAGCGTGAAGTTCCAGGTTGCGCGCTGCCGTATTGATACGAGTGGCAATCGCGATGGCTGCTGGCCGGGGAAGATTTTCGAGAATCAAGATGAATTCATCGCCGCCAAAGCGACCGAGCGCATCGTTGGCGCGGACGATATGCATCAGGCAGAGGGCGAAGCGGCGCAGGATGTCGTCGCCTTTTTGGTGGCCCATGGTATCGTTGGCTTCTTTGAAGTGATCCAAATCGATGATGAACAGTGCATGACACCGTTCCGGTGCTGGTGGGGTGGCAAGAATTTCCTGACCGGTTTTTTCGATGGCGGCCTTGTTCAAAAGGCCGGTAAGGGCGTCGGTCTCGGCCAGGGTTTTGTAATTGTCGCGGCTGCGGTTTACCTCAGCTAGCGTATTGATAGTCGTTTGGAGAACTTGGTTTTTCTCTTCCAGGAGTATTTGTTGATGTTTAAGTTTCCGGCCATAGTGCCAGAGAAAGATGCCGCCGGCAAATAGCAGCAAGAACAGCCCGATGGCAAGTCCTGTCTGGATGGGGTAGAAAGCCAGCAGATGACTGATAGACAGATTTGGTTTCGTAGCCACGGTATGTTGCTGCATGATACGGACTAAGTCCTGTGGGTCAATCTGGATGATGGCCTTGTTGAGAATGGTCTTGAGAATGCGTGGCTGGCCATCAGCGATGGCCAGTGCCATGGGAACTTGGACGTTTACGCCTGGGACAATGGTCAAATCTGGATGCAGGATGAGATTGCGTTCCGTCTCCAGATTGATGTTGTTGATCAGGGTGAAGTCGGCATCGCCCCGGGCAACCATATTCAGGCTGTCGTTGGAGGTCTTAGCTGTGGTGTTGATTTCCCAGCCGGGATACTCCTGTTGCAGAAAATAAACCAGGGAGGGCATGGGCTGGGACATGCTGACGCGGAATTTCCCTGTGGTGGTTGGCGATTTGGTTTGAAAAGCGCCAATCAGCGTATAGGGAACGGTAAAGAATGAGTTGGTATAGGTGAAGGGAATTTCGTCCGGCCGATTGGTATAGATATCCATCATAATATCCGCTTCGCCGTTTTCCAGCGCGGCGACTGCTTCGTCGTAGGTCTTGACGTGGAGATAGGAAAAGCGGAGGCCGGAATTGCGGCTGATGAGATTGAGCAAATCCGCGTAGATGCCGGAGGCAATTCCCGTGCTGTCATCCAATTCGATATAGGGGGCACTTCCGCCGAAAATGACGATGCGCAGTGGTTCAGCCGCCTCGATGAAGCGGCTTTCGGCTGGTGTATAATGGGTCAGCTGATGGTCAATGCGTTGGGTAAGCTGTTTTTTTAGATTTGGCTCAAAGGACGGATTTTCAACCCGCAGGTAGTTCATGGCTGACTCGAATTCCCGCAGGTGGGCCGAGTCTTCCATTCTGCTGGCAACCCGTACGGGAATGCGGGCAAATGCCAGCAGGAACTGTTCACCGGGTTTGTAGTTAGTAGCCGTGTCCACCGCCAAATCGATTTCCTGGTCGACCAGTGCCTGGATAAGCTGGTCCTGCGTATCAAAATAGTGCAGGTCAAAGGAAAGTTCGTTGTCGTGTTGGAAGATCATGAACTGGGCATTGGCATGACGGTTTTTGATTAATCCGACCTTCGCCCCCATTATGGTGCTGAGGTCATGGGCGTTGAAACGCTTGTCACCCGTACGGGTATAAAGGCTTTCGATGTCGAAGCCAAAGAATTCCTGGCTGAAGGCGAATTTGCCTGATGGTTTATCCGTGTAAGGATTTTCCACGGAAAGCAGCAGGTCGATGTCGCCGTTGGCTAGGAGCTGCGTGCAGTCGTTAATGGAGACATCTACCAGTTCATAATTCCAGCCGGCATGTTTGGCCAGTTCGTCCAAATAAGAATTATAATAGTTGCGCATATAAATAGAAGACAAGACGCTCTGGTCTGGTTCGATATAGCCAATTCGCAATTTGGGCGCTGTTGCCGTAGCGGTTGTGCTTAATAAAAGGCAGAATAAAAGCAGTATGGAGATGATTCGTTTTATCATGATGCGTTTCCCTTCGAATAAGCGGTTTGCAATAACTGTACCTTTCTATTCGGTATGGAAGCAAAGTTCTCCTTCTTTGGTCAAATGGTCAGAAAAAAACTGGGGATAACTTGCCAGTAATACACAAGTTATCCCCAGTTTTTTGTCAGTATGTGGATATTTCTGTGGATAAAACGCCTTTGCCGGTGGGGAGCTGGCTGATGACTTTGGCGCCAGCTGCGGCGACGGCTTTTTCGGCTAAAATCTGGGTGGCGTCAAGGAAATTTCCCGTGAGATGATACAGGGAAATGGCCAGTGGCATTTCGGTGCAGCCGAGAATAAAGGCTTCGGCACCGGCAGCAGTCATATCGTCCAGGGCGTTTTGAACCTTGGTGGTATTGTGATGGGGCTTACCCGCTTTGACACCGGAATAAATCATATCATGAATGGCAGTTTCGCCTTTTTGGTTTGGCTGGAGGATTTCGATTCCTGCGTATTGGAGGGACCGCTGGTAGATGCCAGAATGACAGGTGCCAGCGGAGGCCAGCAGGCCGACTTTTTGTAAGCCCTGCCGCTTGCAGAACTCCGCTGTTGTCTCAATCATACTGATGAAAGGTATTTTGAGATAGGGCATCATGAGCGGCAGGAAGAAGTGGGCGGTATTGCAGCCCATGATGAGAAAGTCAGCGCCTTGGTCCGTGAGCCGCTTTGCGGACTTCAAAAGCTCGGGAACCGGGCTGGGGCCCTGGCCGAGAATCGCCGCCGTACGGTCGGGAATATTGGTGTTGTTGTCGACGAGAATAGGGATGTGTTCCTGGTCTTCCTGGGCATCCGTGGACAGGATGATTTTCTGCATAAGATCAACGGTGGCCATGGGGCCCATACCGCCAATAATACCGATGGTTTTCATGGGGCTTCCCTCCTTTGCTTCTTGCCTATAGAATAGCATCGGCGTATTATATAAGCAAATACATATAACTTTAACGATTATATAAAAATAATCTATAAGATATGGAGGGAATATTCATGTTGACTGGCATGGATTACGTTTATGCCGTTTGGCAGGAGCGCAGTTTTTCGGCGGCGGCAAGGCGCTTGTTCGTCTCTCAGCCGGCCTTGTCGGCGGCGGTCAAAAAGGTAGAGCGGGAACTGGGGTTGCCGATTTTTGACCGCCGCCGCAGCCCCTTACAGCTCACCGATGCGGGCAAGGCCTATATCGAGGCGGCGGAACGGATTTATCGGATACAGAATGACCTTACCCGTTACTGTGGTGATTTGGCAGGGCTTCAGAGCGGTTCGTTGAATTTGGGCGGAACCAATTTCTTTGCGTCCTGTTTTTTGCCGCCGATGATTGAGGCCTTCAGTCAAAAATATCCGCAGATACGGCTTTCCGTGACGGAATCGGATTCGGCGGACCTTTATGATAAACTATCGACGGAGGAGCTGGATATTATCGTGGACAGCGGGGTCTACGATGCGTCGCTATACGAGATTATGCCCTTTTATACGGATCACCTGCTGTTGGCCGTGCCGAGTAAGCTTACGGTCAATGAGCGCCACGAAGTGGCGGCGGGGAAAATGCTGCGGGCGGATATTTTGGCGGGGCGTCACTTGTCAGACTCCGTTCCCGTGGTAGCCTTGTCGGAGTTTGCCGGGGAAGATTTCCTGCTGCTGGGCAAGGGGAATGATATGTATCGCCGTGCCAAAGGACTTTTTCAAGCGGCGGGAGTTGTGCCCAAGGTTCGCCTTTATCTCAATCAGCTGATGACGGCTTTCCATATGGCGCGGCAGGGGCTGGGGATTACGATTTTGACCGATACGCTGGTGAGTCTGGCGGCGCCTACGGATGATCTGGTCTATTACCGGCTGGGCGGGGAACTTGCGACCCGGGAAACCTTTTTGGCGGTAAAAAAAAGAGGCTATCGAACCAAGGCGATGGAGGGCTTTATCCATTCGAGTCTGGGACTCTATAAGAAGAATTCCTCCCTTGCCAATCCGTCCGATAGCTGAGTTTATCTTGTTACGGCGTCGTGCAGGGCAAAGATGAATTTTTTCATGTTGATGTGCACCTGGGACAGGCTGGGCTTCTGCTCGTCCTCAATCTGCCGCATGGTGTTGCGGATGTCCGCATAGTCAAAGTAAAGCGGTGCATACTGTTCAAAGCGCGGGTCGGTGTAATCGACGGCGCCGAGCGTGGCAATATGGATGTGGGCTTGGTAAATCGTACGGCGCAGGCGCTGTTCCATTGCTTTGGCTTCGCGGGCGGCATCCGTCGTGTCCGGACGCATGCCGGCGACGGAGGTGAAGAGCATTTTGAGGCTTGGGGTTTGGCCCTGATGCTGGTTCAGCCAGTTCAAGATATCCAGCAGGTCTTGGGCTCCCGGTGCCGTGGCAATGCCGAGTTCCTGCAGGATGGCCGGCCCTTTGGCCGCTGGTTTTGGCGCTGTTTCCCGCGTGGCATTGGCCTGTGGCGTAAGGTTAGCGAGCGAATGCTGAAGATTCTGTGCGAAGGCTTCAAGCCGTAGGTGTTCACTGACGTTTTTTAGAACGCTGACAATTTCATTGCGATTAAGGGGCTTGGTGATATAGTAATCTACGCCTTCCCCATAGGCTTTGCCTACGAGGTCTTTGCTCTCTACCTGTGAGAGCATGATGACCTTGCCGGCGAAGCCATTTTTTATTTTGGTCACGGCTTCAATGCCGTCGATGCCGGGCATCAGCATGTCGATGATGAGAATGTCGATATGGTGGAGCGCGAGCAGCCCGTTGTCGAGGGTAGCGGCAGAGTCGAGGCTTACGGCAACCTCGCCGAGATTGTAGTCTTCGATGATATCCTGAAGCATCATGCGAATCGCTTCGTCATCGTCAATCAGCATTATGTTCATGGTTTGATTTCCTTTCCAACTGTTTTTGCAGTTTAGCACAGGGCAGTTTGATTTCGCAGGTCACCAGGTTTTTGCCATCGGAGTCGATGGCAATGGTGCCGCCGAGCATTTCGGTCTGGTGCCGGACATAGGTCAGTCCGACCCCGCTGGAGGCTTTTCCTGTACTGTCGAATTTTGTGGTATAGCCAGGGCGGAATACCTTGTCCAGTCGGTGCAGGGGGATGAAGCTGCCGGTGTTGCTGATGCTGATGTGAAGCAGTCCGTCTCCCTTTTTGCCGCAGATGGCAATGGATATGAGGCCGGAATACTTTATTGCCTCAACGGCGTTGGCGGCCAGATTGCCGATGATTGAGAGCAGCATAAAGACATGGAGCGGTGGCAGGCCCTTCTGTACTTCCGTGTGAAAACCGATTTGCTTTTCCAGGGATCGGGCGTATTTGGACTGGGTGTGAACCAGCAGTTTCACAATTTGGTCCGGGGGCAGGTAGTCCTCGACGTGACGGTTGCTGGTAAGCTCCTGCAAGCCGGCATAGATGCGCTGATGATTCTTCTTGATCTCATGACATTCGCCGGCGATGCGCAGGACTTCTCGGGCGAGTTCTTGTTCTTCGGGGGTTTGGGCCCAGTTCTTTATCTTGTCGTAGACCTTGTAGCAGTCGTGGGTGACGTCTTCGGCATTCTTCAGCGAACAGCGCAGTTCGAAGGCTTCTTCGTAGAGACTGGATATCAGTACGGCCAGCCGGTTTTGTTCCTTGATTTTACGTGCGAGGCGGATTTCCGTGTTGTATAGCTGGAACAGGAAGAAGAAGGACAGGATGAAGAAACAGCGCAGAATGGCGATGAATAGCAGGCGCAGCAGCATTTCGAGTGTGAAGCGGTAGCCATGTTGATAGGCGATGGCATTCATGACCGCCAGTTCGGCAATGCTGGCAAACACCTCGGCAAAGATAGCCCAAAAGGCTATCTCTAAGGCTTGGGCGTAGATGGATTTGCGGGTGAGCTGGGGCAGGGCAAAAAATAGTGCATAAGTAAAATAGTAGAAAAAGTTCGGGACGTGAATCAAAAAGGCGTGTCCCATGGGCTGTCCGTACAGGGCAATATCGAGACAAGCTCGGAATATCATGACGGCGATACCGGCGGTGATGCCGAGAAAAATCCGTGAAAAGGACTGAAGCCAGAGGAGAAAAAGCAGGAAGACCGGTGAGCCAAAGCTCACGCGGAAATTTTCGAAATCGCCGGTAAAGGGATGGATTTTTGGCTCGCCGGCAATTGGCACGAGAATGAGCATGAAAACGAACAAGAACCAGTCTTGACGCAGTGGCTTTTGATTGAACATGTTAGCATCTCCGTTAGATAATTTATGGGAAAGTGTATTTACTATAAATAAAACATATAGCAATATATTTATAGTTAATACATAGAATTTTGTAGTTTCTCGTAGTCAGATAGTTATATTAATATCATCAAATAACTCAGTCGTCAATCAGGAACAATAAAATTGATTACTGAGACGGAATTGT
This sequence comes from Selenomonas sp., assembly GCF_024693525.1. The sequence continues at coordinate 7,095 of NZ_JAILKR010000080.1, forward strand.
AGGGAGGAAGAATCATGGCAGATTCAAAGGGACATCAGGGGATGAGTCCTCTGGTTCGTGGCCTCATCTGTGTGGCCATTGGTGCAATTATTTGGTTTATCCCGGCACCGGCTGGTGTCGGACCGCAGGCATGGGGCCTGCTCGCCGTATTTATCGCAACGATTGCAGGCTTTATCCTGCAGCCAATGCCAATCGGTGCCATTGCAATCATCGCTTGTGCGTTGTTGCCAGTTTTGGGCATCATGAAAGCTGGAGAGGCCTTGGCAGGTTTTTCCAATACGACGATTTGGCTCATCGTATCGGCATTTATGTTTGCTGAGGGCTTCATCAAGACCGGTTTGGGCAAACGTATTTCCTATATGCTTCTTTCGAAGTTTGGCAGCAGTACGCTGCGTGTCGCTTACGTCATGAGTGCGGCAGATTTCATCATCGCGCCGTTTACGCCGTCCAATACGGCTCGTGGCGGTGGCATTATCTATCCGATTGTCCGCAGTGTCACGGCAGCTGTAGGTGCTGATGCTGAGACGGGCAAGAACAAGAAGACTGGTGCTTTCCTGATGTTCAGTGCCTATGCAGCTGTCATCACGTCGGCCTGCATCTTCCTGACGGGCGCCTCGAACAACGTGCTTTGCAACACGCTGGCACAGGAGATGTTTGGTACTTCCATCGGCTGGGGCGAGTGGTTTATGGCCTGCATCATTCCAGGTCTTATCCTGACGATTGTTACGCCGTATATCCTGTATAAACTCATCAATCCGGAAATTCAGGATTCTCCGGAGACCATGGAGCTGGCGAAAAAAGAGCTCAGCGAGATGGGTGCTATGAGTCTCAAAGAGAAAATCCTTTGCGTTATCTTCATCGCTGCCCTTATCATGTGGGCAACGGGTTCTATCCATCATATTGACTCCGCTTTCGTCGCTTTGCTTGGCCTTTCTGCCATGCTGCTGACGAAAATCCTCGATTGGTCGGATATTACGAAACAGCATGGTGCCTGGGATGTCCTCGTATGGATGGGCGTTCTTGTAAACATGGCGGCTTATCTTTCTAAGTTTGGTCTGATGAAGTGGTTTGCCGGTGTCATGGCTGCTCAGTTCGCTGGCATGCCTTGGATGACGATGCTGATTATCCTCAGCCTTGTCTATACTTTCGCTCATTATGTGCTGGCAAGTAACAGTGCGCATATCATGGCACTCTTTGCTGCCTTCGCTACGATTCTTGTAGCGGCTGGTGCGCCGGTACTCGGTGTATTGATTCTTTTAGGCGCGCTCTGCAACAGCGCATCGTTCCTCACCCATTATGGCTGTGGCGTTACGCCGATTTTCTTCGGGGCAAACTTCATGGGCCAGGGTCAGTGGTGGAAGATTGGTTTCATCATCACGATTCTTCATATCGTGGTCTGGATGGGCGTAGGCCTGCCGGTCATGAAACTTATCGGTATGCTGTAAGCTAGTACAGACAGGGCTCGTAGGGGCCCTGTCTGCTGCCAGCTAAAACTGTCGGAATTGTACATAAAAAATGTACAATGAATAAGGACAAAAAATAAAAATTGTTCTTGCATGTATTTTGTATACATGATACAATAAACGTAAATCAAGCGATTGTTTAATCGAATGATTAATATCATTTATATTTACTAAAAACTATGATGTGGGGTTTTTGGTGCTGCCGCGGGGATATTTAGCGACAGGCAAAAGAAAGGAACGTGGAAAAAATGAGAACAGAGCATGATTTCATCGGTGAGCTTCAGGTACCAGACGAGGTTTATTATGGTGTTCAGACGATGCGTGCCATTGATAACTTCAAAATCACGGGCCAGACGATTGACCCGGATTTCGTTCAGGCTTTTGCTAAAGTAAAGAAAGCCGCTGCTATGGCTAACATGGCAACGGGCCGTCTGCCGAAAGAGATTGGCGAGCCGCTGGTACAGGCAGCTGACGAGATTATCGAAGGAAAATGGCTTGACCAGTTCCCGGTTGACCCGATTCAGGGCGGTGCTGGTACTTCGGTCAACATGAATGTCAACGAAGTCCTCTGCAACCGTGCGCTGGAGATTATCGGCAAACCGAAAGGGAGCTACGATATCATTTCCCCGAACAATCACGCTAACATGGCACAGTCCACGAACGACAGTTTCCCGACGAGCATCAAAGTATGCCTTTCCCACAAGGCAAAGAAACTGACGGCATCCTTGGATCGTCTGGCAACGGAGCTGGAGAAAAAATCCGTTGAGTACAAGGATATCCTCAAGATGGGCCGTACTCATCTGCAGGATGCTGTTCCTATCACGCTGGGTCAGGAGATGGGCTCTTACGCTTCCTCCATTCGTCGTGGTATCGACCGCATCAACCATGCCATCGATGGCATCCATGTCATGAACATGGGCGGCACGGCAGTTGGCACGGGCCTCAACGCTGAGCCGGAGTACATCAAGAAAGTGGCTGAGACTCTCTCCGAGGTTACGGGTGAGAAATACATCACGGCTGACAACATCATCGATGCAACGAACAACACCGATGGTTTCTCGGACGTATCCAGCGCAATGAAGACGACGGCGCTCGTCCTCATCAAGATGGCTAACGATTTCCGCATGATGGCTTCTGGTCCGCGCTGCGGTTTCAATGAGCTCAAGTTGCCGAAACGCCAGCCGGGTTCTTCCATCATGCCGGGCAAAGTCAATCCGGTTATTGCTGAAGTTCTCGATCAGGCTTGCTATCAGGTTATCGCAAACGATATCGCTGTTTCCCTGGGCGTTGAAAACGGCCAGTTCGAACTCAATGTCATGGAACCGGTTATCAGCTTCAACATGTTCAACTCCATGAAGTACATGTCCAATGCTGTAGATACTTTTGTTGACAAGCTCCTCATCGATTTGGAGCCGAACAAAGAGCAGTGCCAGGAATGGCTTGACAAGAGTGTCGGTGTTGTCACGGCTATGCTCCCCCATATCGGCTATGAGAATTCCGCTATGATTGCGAAGGAAGCATACAACACGGGCAAACCGGTTCGTCAGGTCATCCTCGAGAAGGGCCTCATCTCCCAGGAGAAGATGGAGAAGATTCTTTCCCCGAAACAGATGACGACTCCGGGTATTGCTGGTTAATCGCCTAACCAAGAAAATTTCTATAGATTCCCAGAAAACACCCCAGGGCATAGGTCCTGGGGTGTTTTTGTGTTACCATGGTTACGGAAATGTGTGATGGAGTTTGTTACAATCAGATTCGAATCTGTAGGCTGTATATTATATAGGAGGTTTTATTGTGAAAGGCTATGTGGATAAAGATTTATGTGTAGGTTGTGGAATGTGCACGGGCGCGTGCCCGGAAGGGTTTCGCATGGGGGAGGATGGATTGGCAGAAGGCTGGCAGGATTTGCCGGACAGCAGTATCGATGATGCCAGACAGGCAGCAGAAGATTGTCCGGTAGGAGCTATAACCGTAAAGTAAAGGTTGCGCTATGCGGGCGTTCTTTCTCTTGCGGTGTAATTCGTTCTAGTATATTATATAAGGAGTATTGACTTTAGAGGGGACGGTTACCGTGGGCAAGATGAATGAAAAGGCAATTCAGGCGATGCGTGACTTTCTTGATGCTGTCGGTGTGGATATCGAGGCACGGGGGATGGAAAAAACACCAGCGCGCGTAGCTGAGATGTATCAGTTCTTGTTCGATGGCATGGGGAAGGATACGTCAGCGATTTGGGGGGAGACCTTTGATGCTGGCTCGGATGGCATTGTGGCCGTCCGCAATATTCCTTTTTACTCAATGTGCGAACATCATCTGGTGCCGTTTTTTGGCGAGGTGAGTATTGCTTATCTGCCAACAGATGGCCGGGTGGCTGGGTTTTCGAAATTTTCGAAGCTCGTGGAAGTCCTCTCCCATCAGCCGCAACTGCAAGAACGGCTGACGGCTCAGATTGCCGCCGCAGTCCAGCGTGACCTCCAAGCTCGAGGGGTGCTGGTTGTGGTCGAGGCCAAACAGCTCTGCATGACCATGCGTGGCGACCTCGCGCATGGCACGCGGACCGTCACGTCGGAGAAAAACGGGGTGTTTCAAACGGATTCCGCGCTCTATCAGCAGGCATGGATGATTCTAGGAGGAGAAAAATCATAATGACTGCAAAGCGCACGTATACGTTCACCGATGGAAAATCACTGACCCTGGGAGAGCGTACCCTGGTCATGGGCATTCTCAATGTGACGCCGGATTCCTTTTCGGATGGCGGCAAGTGGAATACCCGGGACAAGATGCTCTACCACATGGAGCAGATGGTCAAAGACGGTGCCGATATCATTGATATCGGTGCGGAGTCAAGCCGTCCGGGTTTTACGGTGATGCCGGCGGAAGAAGAGATTGAGCGATTACTGCCGTTTCTGGATGCCCTTATTCCGGAATGTCCCGTGCCCGTATCGGTGGACACTTTTAAAGCGGAGACAGCCCGGGTGGCGGCTGAGCACGGTGTTCACATGCTCAATGATATCTGGGGCATGCAGTATGAGAAAGAGCCCGGAAAGATGGCTGCGGTGGCAGCGGAATGTGGGCTGCCCATTGTGGTCATGCACAATCAGGACACCAAAGAATACGCAGGGGATATCATCGATTCCATGAAGGATTTTTTCCGCCGGTCGATTGCTTTGGCTGACGCTGCGGGGATGAAGCGGGAAAATATCATTTTGGATCCCGGCATTGGCTTTGGCAAGACGCCAGAAGGCAATGTGGAGGTCCTTCGCCGGCAGCAGGAGCTTTTGACCATTGATGGCGAAGAATATCCGCTGCTGTTGGGGACCAGCCGCAAGAGCTTTATCGGGGCGGCGCTGGATTTGCCCGTCGAGGAGCGCATGGAAGCTACCGGAGCTACTTGCGTTATCGGCATTATGAAAGGGGCAGGCATCGTCAGAGTGCATGACGTGAAGCCAATCGCAAGAATGTGCCGTATGACGGATGTTATATTAGACTAAGGTGAAGATACGATGGATAAAATAAAACTTACGGGACTGGATTTTTACGGCTATCATGGCTGTCTGCCGGAGGAACGTAAACAGGGCCAGCATTTCCTGTTGGATATCACGATGTATGCGGATTTGAAGGTGGCGGGGCAGACCGATGATTTGTCGGCTACGATCAATTATGCCGAGGTCTATGAGACAGCTAAGAAGATTGTGGAGGGCGAGCCCTGTCAGCTTATCGAGGCAGTAGGAGAGCGGACTGCAGCGGCAATTCTCCGCGACTATGATAAAGTACAGAAAGTCCGCGTGACGGTTCATAAGCCGCAGGCACCTATCCCCGGTAAGTTTGAGGATGCGGCTATCAGTGTAGTAAGGACGCGCTCATGAACGAGAAAGATACCGCCTACACGATTTGGCTTAGCCTTGGTGCCAATCTGGGGAATCGTGGGGAAACGATCCGCGAGGCACTGCGAAAAATCGCCGCTATTCCGGCCACCTGTCTTTGGCAGGTGGCTTCTTTCTATGAAACGGCTCCCTGGGGGAAACTCGACCAGCCGGGGTTTATCAATACCGTGGCGGCTGTAAAGACCGAACTGCCGGTGCTGGCATTCCTGCATGAAACTCAGCGTATTGAGTGGGAGCTGGGGCGGGTTCGGCATGAACATTGGGGGGCGCGGACCATTGACATTGATTTGCTGGTTGCAGAGGGGCAGCAATCGGATTGCGAAGAACTGCAGTTGCCACATCCTTATTTGACGGAGCGGGCATTTGTGCTTTACCCGCTGCGGGATATTGCGGGCAGTCTCGTGGTGAAGGGAAAGCCTGTGGCCGCTTGGTGTGAGGAACCCTCCATTAAGGAGCAGGAAATTTCCTTGGCGGCAGAGCTTGATAGTCCCTGGCCGCTGCAGCTGATTGCGGCAATTGACGAGAACCGGGGGCTGGGTTGCAAGGGCCGTTTACTGGCACATGTTCCCGCTGATTTGGCGCGTTTCAAGGCGTTGACGGCTGGCCAGGTGGTCATCATGGGGCGAAAAACAGCGGCGAGTCTGCCCGGCGGCGCGCCGCTCAAGGGGCGCATCAATGTGGTACTTTCGCGCAGCCTGCCGGACCTTCCAGGTTTTATCCTTTGCCGTGACTTGACGGACTTATGGCAAAAACTTGGCGAATTGAAGCGGAATCATCCTGGAAAACAGTTTTGGTGTATTGGCGGTGGCGAAGTTTACCGCCAATTACTGCCCTATGTGCGAAGGGCTGAGATTACCCAGCTGCGGGGGGGATTTGAGGCGGATACCTGGCTGCCGGAGCTTTTGGGGTTCCGGCTTGCAGGGGAGGAAGAAATGGCGCAGGGCAGTTTTCAATGTTGGCTGCGTATCAATAGGGAGAGGAAAGACGATGGAAATATTTCATAATGATTGGGCGGAACTGCTGGCAGACGAATTGCAACAGCCGTATTATCGCGAGCTTCGGCAGTTTTTGATACAGGAATACCGCACGCATCGCATTTATCCCGATATGTTTGCGATATTCAATGCGCTTCATTATACTGCTTATCATGATACGAAAGTAGTGATTTTGGGGCAGGACCCCTATCACGGACCTGGACAGGCCCACGGCCTTTCCTTTTCCGTACTGCCGGGGGTACAGCCGCCGCCGTCCCTGCTCAATATCTTCAAGGAATTGCAGACGGACCTGGGGTGTACCATCCCCAATAACGGCTGCCTGAAACCTTGGGCGGAGCAGGGCGTATTGCTGCTCAACACCGTGCTGACGGTGCGGGAACATCAGGCAGGTTCCCATCAGCACCGTGGTTGGGAAACCTTCACGGACAAAATTATCAGTTTGCTCAATGAGCGCGAGAAACCCATGGCCTTTATCCTTTGGGGATCGCCGGCTCGCCGCAAGAAGCAGATGATTACCAATCCCCAGCACTATATCGTCGAATCCCCCCATCCCAGTCCGCTGTCGGCCCATCGCGGCTTCTTTGGCAGCCGGCCCTTTTCGAAGGTAAATGACTTTTTGCAGGCGACAGGGCAGGAGCCCATCAATTGGCAGCTGCCGAATATATAATTCGGTTTGGTCTTGGGACGGAATAACGGCACCTCCTTTTGAGGTGCCGTTATTTTGTGGAATCGGTTCTACTTTTTCTTGCCTTTTAGCGGTAAATGGCCTAAAATAATAGTAGACTACAGCAATAAATGAATCCATGGAGGATCGCAGAGGAAATGGATCAGAAGGTAACGATAAAAGAAGTGGCGGAACTGGCAGGGGTATCGAAAAGTACGGTATCCCGTTATTTGAATCATGGATATATCAGTCTCGAAAAACAGGAACGGGTCCGGGCGGCGATTGAAAAAACCGGTTTTCAGTCGAATTTCTTTGCCAAACGGCTCAAGACCAAAGAGAGCAAATTGATTGGTATTGTCCTGCCGCGTATGGACTCGGTAACGGTGGGTAAGCTGCTGGCAGGCATCAGCCGGGTGTTGGAGCCTGCCGGTTATCAAGGGATTTTGCTGGTCAGCCAGCTTTCGAGCCGGAAGGAGCTGGAAAACATCCGCAACTTGCAGCAGCAGGGGGTAGATGGGATTCTGGTGGATTCCGTCGGCATTACCGAGGAACATGTAAAGCTTTCCCAGGAGGGGACTATTCCCATTCTCTACACGGGTCAGAAAAACGCCAAAGTTCCCTTCGTCAAAATTGATGATGAGGCGGCTGGCCGCATGATGGGAGCCTATTTGCGGCAGATGGGGCACAAGCATGCCGTTTTTGCCGGGGTAACGGAACAGGACACCGCCGTGGGAATTGACCGCAAACGCGGCTTCATCGACGCCTTCAAGGCGGGAAGATTTGGAGCAAAGGTTAATTTTATCGAGACGGGCTTTGACTTTTTGTCTGCCTATAACCGGGCTGAAGATGTGCTGCGCTGCAAAGCCAGCGTGGTGGTCGGTGCTACGGATAACATCAGCCTCGGTATTTTGCGTTATATTCACGAACGTGGAATCCGGGTCCCTGAGGAGATTTCCGTGGTGGGCTTTGGCGGTTATGAAGTCGGTGCTGTCGTATATCCGGCACTTACGACGGTGGCTTTTGACTACGAGCTGGTGGGCATGAAGGCCGCTCAGTACATGCTGGATTTGCTTCGCGAAGAACCGGTGCAGGAGAATATGGAAATGCCCCTTTTCTTTGTGGAGCGCGAGAGTGTCCGCAATCTGAAACGCGACTATGAAAAAGAAAAGCCAGGCTCGATGAACGGCCTGGCCTGAATGGGTATTTGATTTGAGGATTATTTCTTGGTGAAGGTGATGTGAGCACCGTTGGAAAGAACCGGAAGGCTGGGGCCTTTCACGATAATCTGTCCCGGCATGGAACCCGTGGAGTTAAATACCAGGGTGCAATGACCTTCTTCGCGGAGGTTGTCATTGGCTGCGTCGCCCACTTTTTCGACTGTGTACTTGACACCGCCCATCAACAGCTTATCGCCCTTCTTGATGTCTTCTTTCAGTTCGCCAGGAGTGTGTTCGATGACCATATCGGACAGATTCGGGCGGATGCCTTCGTCGAGCAGGATAGCACTGTTGTTATCCGAAAGGAAGGTTTTTGCCAAATTGCCGATAGCGGTAATTGATACATCATACTTAATATCCATACGATACATTCCTCCAATAAAATACACATGAATCGTCACTTACATTTTTTAGGTATCCTTTATTATATCATACTTTTCTTAAAGAAAAGGGGACAATTGCCCTTTTCTGGCTCGTTTTCAGACTTTTTTTTGAATTTTTGGCGGTTTGTAAAAAAATATAAAAAATGTGTTGACAAGAATGTTATCCTTGAGTATAATATTTTATGTCGATAGCGCAGAACGCTAGTGACACAGGGGTATCGCCAAGTTGGTAAGGCACGGGTCTCTGAATCCCGCATGCGTTGGTTCGAGTCCAGCTACCCCTGCCATATGAAAGTATAGCACCGCGAGAGCGGTGCTTTTTTGTGTATAGATTATAGGTGCACGAAGTTATAGAAGCCTCCATAAGCTTGATTCATCTAACTTATGGAGGCTTCTATGAATTTATCCACGCACTTTGTAAAAATTACAGTTTGTAGAGGAGTAGTACCCAGTTCGTGTTCTAGGTAAGTCGCCGGCGGCGGGGGCCCCAGTACCAACGCTTCACCGGTGACAACCCGCTACAAGAAATTTTTGCCTTTTAATTAAAAGTTGGAAAAGATTAAACGCGCTTCGCTTGAACGAAATTCTTTTCCAACAGAAACGCAGGCAAAAATTTCTTGCTTCACGCGGAACGTCAAGAGGCTTCGCTTATGGTACTGTGTCCCCCGCCGCCTAGGTTAGGGTCGTCACGAATTGCTGCGCCCTCGAAGGGGGTAGCCCTGCGAAACTTGCCACAGACTCAGCCGCCGCTAGGGGCAGTGCCATAAACGAAGCGTTTGATGGTTTCCGTGAAGAACGAAATTTTTATCCTCACTATCCGTCGAAAAATTGCTACCGTTCAAGCGAAGCGCGTTTTGCAACTTTTTCGATGCTTATTGAAGGATAAAAATTCCGTTTAGGAAACCATCTTCCGCGTAGTGTTGGCACTGCCCCTAGCGGCGGCGAAGAGCTGCTTCGAATAAGGCTCCACTAACCGATAAACTGCAATTGGTAAAAAGTGTATTGATAAATTCGCAGAA
>NZ_JAILKR010000081.1 GCF_024693525.1 Selenomonas sp.
TTGGTGACGCCTATGGGATTCGAACCCATGAACCCGGCGTGAGAGGCCGGTGTCTTAACCACTTGACGAAGGCGCCGATATTTGGTGACACCTATGGGATTCGAACCCATGAACCCGGCGTGAGAGGCCGGTGTCTTAACCACTTGACGAAGGTGCCACGTAACTGACTTGATTAATTATATTACAGGTCTTGCAAATTTGCAAGGCTTTTTTTCAATCTTTCCAGAGAAATTTCCTTGCCCAACAGAGAGAGCAGTTCCGTAGCACCGCCCGGCGTTACTTTCTGGCCGGCAACGGCGATGCGGAGTACCCACATGACGAGGCCCTTCTTGAGTTCTTTTTCTTCAATGAAGGCTTCCAGCTTTGCATAGAGGCTGTCGTTGTTCCACTCGGCTTCGTCGACGTTTTCGATGAGTTCGACGAGAGTTGGCAGCAACTCGACGGCTTTTTCCACCGTAACCTTGTTGCGTTTGTTGACATAGAGCTCAGCATCGAAGGCAGGCATGTCAATCAGGAAGCTGATTTCGTCTTTGATTTCGCCGAAGCGGGTAAGGCGGGTTTTCAAGAGAGCTGCCAGGGATTCCCAGTTTGCTTCGAGATAGTCCGGCAAATCGCCTGCGAAGTCGTGAGCCTTTTTCGCGAAACTTGCATCGTCCATTGCTTTGAAATACTCACCGTTAATCCAGCCGAGCTTGTCATAGTCAAAGACTGCCGGAGATTTGGAAAGACCTTCCAGGCTGAAATGAGCGATGAGCTCATCCATGGAGAAGATTTCCTGATTGGTGGTTTTCGGATTCCAGCCAAGCAGGGCAACGTAGTTGACGATAGCTTCCGGCAAGTAGCCCATGTTCACCAAATCGTCAAAGGAGGTAGCACCATGGCGCTTCGAGAGCTTGGATACGGAGCCATCTTCGTTCTTGCCCATGACCGGTGCAAGGTGGATGAAGGTCGGCGTCTCCCAGCCGTAAGCCTGGTACAAGAGGTTATATTTCGGCGTGGAGGTGATGAACTCAGCGCCGCGCATGATATGGGTGATGCCCATCAGATGGTCATCAATGACGTTGGCGAAGTTGTAAGTCGGCATGCCATCGCGTTTTAAGAGAACCTGGTCCTCTAGTTCCTCGTTGGGGATGGTGATGTTGCCGTGCAGGACATCGAAGAACGTAGTCTCGCCGGAAAGGGGCATTTTCTGACGGATGACGTAGGGGTCACCGTTTTTCAGATGTTCATCGATTGCTTCCTGGGGCAGGTCGCGGCAGGTGCGGTCATAGCCGCCAAACTGGCCGACGGAGTGGTCTTCGTCTGGGTCACAGAAGCAGTAGTAAGCATGGCCGGAGGCTACGAGCTCCTCCGCGTATTTCTTGTAGATATCCATGCGCTCACTCTGGATGTATGGGCCGCAGTCGCCGCCGATGTCGGGGCCTTCGTCCGGAACGATTTTGGCCAGTTCCAGGGTGCGGTTGATGAAGTCGACTGCATCCGCAACATAGCGGGTACGGTCCGTATCCTCGATGCGCAGGATGAAATCACCTTTCTGTGCTTTGGCGTAAAGGTAGCCGTAAAGGGCCGTGCGCAGGTTGCCGATGTGCATATAACCCGTCGGGCTCGGGGCAAAACGGGTGCGGACTCTCTGTTCAGTCAATGTTGTTTCCTCCTATATAAATAGATAAAAGTGTGTCAAATTTTCTTCTAAAAGTATACTACATTCCTAGGATACGGGCAAATAAAAAGCCTTCCGCAGTGGAAGGCCGTATAGACATGGTCAGTTCTTCAGGAACTGATAAAGGGCACGGTACATCACCATCGAGCTTACAGCACCTGGATCTTCGATGCCGATGCTGCGTTCACCTACCAGGCTGGCGCGTCCCTTGCGGGCGGCAATGGTTTTCGTGTAATTGACACCTTCGCCAGCTGCCCGGGAAGCATCCTGAAGGACTTCGAATAAGGTCTTGTCCTGGGCGTTTTCCGGCAGGAAGCAGTCGCGGACCGGAATCAAAGTATCCAGCATGGTTTTGTCACCCTGTTCGGCATGGCCGCGTTTCTGGATAGCGGCGATGGCAGCACTCAAAAGTTTTTCAATGCTTCCTACATTCATGTGCGTTTCTTCGTCACAGGCCTCGCCAGCACTGACAAATCCAGCACCGTAGAGGGGGCCGGCAGCGCCGCCGACATTCTGAATCAGGGCTTTGCCGATTGCCTTGAGTACGGGGCCTGGCATAGTAGTATCATCCATTTCCTCGACAGCTTCTTGCGCTGCGCGGAAGCCGCGAGCCATGTTTAAGCCGTGATCACCATCGCCGATTTTGGCATCTAACGAAGTAAGATAATCCTTTTGGGCAATTACAGCTGCTGCAACAGCATCCAATGCATCTTTGATTCTTGTCATTCGAAAACTCCTTTTCTATAAATTGGGTAATTAATGGGGATTAGGGAATAAACTCTATTGCGTGGAGGCAATAGAGAATGATTCGTAATATTGTACCATAATATTATAGCATGGTTAATCTAAAGCACAAGTGTGAATTGACAGAAATATGGGATAAGAGTTACAGCTTTACATAAGGTTTGGTGGATGGATCGCGTTTTTCTATAAAAAAATCGTGAAATTGTTTGCCTATTTCTGGCTGAAAAAGTATAATAGCAATAAGGTTCAGTATAGTAACTATGTGTATTACGTTATAGATTGAAAGAGGGTTAATATGGAAATCAAGGATATGCGGGCGTTTTATGCAATCGTTGAGGAGGGCAATATCAGCCATGCCGCCCAGCGGTTGGACATTGCACAACCGGCTTTGTCCCGGCAGATGAAGCGCTTGGAGACGGCATTGGGGGTTCAGCTTTTTGAGCGCGGCAGCCGCCGCATCCGCCTGACCGATGCGGGACGGGTCATGTATGCCAGAGTTGAGCACATCCTGGGAATGGTGGATGGCACCGTTCGTGAGATTACGGAAATCGGTTCGGGGGTAGCCGGGTCGGTTCGCATCGGTACCATTACTTCTTCGGGAGCTATGTTGTTGCCGGAACTCATCACGGAGTTCCACTCCCGCTATCCCAATGTTACCTACCAGATTTGGGAGGCTGAGGGGTCGAGAATCCTGGAGCTGCTAGATAATCGCGTCATCGAAATTGGTGTAACGCGCACCCAGGTGGATTCCAAGGTATATGAGTCCATCGTTTTGCCTAATGAACCCTTTGTACTCATCATGAATAAGAACGATGAGATCGGTGAGGCAAAAGACACGGTTCGCATGGAAGAACTCAAAGATGTTCCTATTATTATCCCCCTGCGGTGGCAGTCGGTTTTCGTGTCCAACTGCCACAAGCTAGGCTTCGAACCCAATGTGGTTTGCGTCAGTGACAGTATTGTACAGGATTTGCTGTTGGCTAAAATGGACATGGGCATGGCGCTGGTGCCGATTTCTTCCAAGAATCTGCTGACAGATGGCAACCTTATATATAAGAAACTGGTGGAACCGGAAATGAGTACCCACACGGTAGTGGCATGGCTCAAGAACCGTACCCTTTCTTCTTCCAGTGAGCATCTCATTAACCTGTTCCGGGAAATGTATCTGAGCGAAGGCACAGAAGGAGGCCGAGGCTAATATGGAATTAACGGAAATAAAGATTGGTCTTACCAATAGGGTTACGGAAATGGTCACCGAGCAGAATACCGCTGTGACCATGGGCAGTGGCAACCTGCCGGTCTATGCGACACCGGCAATGACCTGTTTGATGGAGAAGGCCGCAGCAGAAGCTCTGGAGCCATTGCTGTCGGAGGGGTGGACTACGGTGGGGATTTCCCTGAATGTGGCGCATAAGGCACCGACTCCAACGGGACTTGAGGTCCGTGTCGAGGCAGAGGTAGTGGCTGTAGAAGGCCGCAAGGTAACGTTTGCCGTTCGGGCGTTTGATGGACGGGAAGAAATCGGGAGCGGCATCCATGAACGCTTTGCTGTGCTGCGGGATAAATTCACGGCCAAGGCGGAAGCGAAACGGTGATGGCAGCAGGTGTTTTTCGGGTTATATTTGAATTAGAAATGAAGGGCGGGGGTTTAATTTCCCCGCCTTTCGTTATATCATAGTAATATAGTTTATTAGAAAAATTATGCAATCCACAGGGATTACTAATATTCGGAGGGATATAACTATGGGAAATCCACGTATTTTTATTGTTGAGGACGAGCGGCGTATTGCCCGTTTCCTTCAGATTGAGCTGGAGCATGAGGGATATGAGACAGCTACGGAGGACAACGGTCTGCATGCTTTTGAGCGCATTGCCCAGGAAGATTACGATTTGGTACTGTTAGATCTCATGCTGCCGGATATGGATGGTATGACAATTTGCCGCAAAGTACGTGAGATTTCCGATGTTCCTATCATTATGCTGACGGCTCGCGACGACGTGGAAGACAAGGTCAATGGTCTCGACATCGGTGCCGATGACTATATGACGAAGCCTTTTGCTATCCAGGAGCTCTTGGCCCGCGTCCGCAACGCGTTGCGCAAACCTCGTGGCGATGGACGGGAACTCGAAAACGAGGGCGAGAAACTGCAGGTCCGCGACCTCGTCATGTATCCGAGCCGTTATGAGGTTCGGGTGAAGGGCGAGGAAGTTCAGCTGACTAAGAAGGAATACTCCCTTTTGGAATACTTGCTTCGCAATAAGCGCAATGTCCTGACCCGTGACCAGATTCTCCAGGAAGTATGGGGCTATGATTACACGGGCGACACGAACGTTGTCGATGTTTATATCCGTTACCTGCGCGCGAAAATTGATGACCATTTTGATGAGAAGTATATCTTTACGGTTCGAGGCGTAGGTTATGCGATCAAGGAGTAAGGCTTGGCTTCGTCATCCCATGATGATGTTCAACCGGTTGCGCTATGCGCAGATATCTACGAAGATTACCTGCTTTTATGCGTCGGTCTTACTGTTGGTCCTTATCCTGACCAGCGTGCTGACAGGATTGGGCGTTTATTTTTCTTTTTATCACCAGGCGGAAGTGGAAATCGAAATCAGCATGAATCATGTCCTAGAGCGCATGCATCAAGGGCGTCCCATGGGAGATGATTTTTGGCGTGATGACCTCATTATGCCCGGTGTAGTCCTGCGCATAACGGATTTATCCGGTCGGACGGTGTATGAAAATGATGCGCACTATCCATCGATTCGCCGCATCGAAGAAAACACCATGAAGAATCCGCCCTTTTGGGCAAATCGGGACATGCAGGTTGCAGAAGTGCGCAACATGACCATTTATCATGCGAAGATGGACGTGGAATATCAGGGACAAGTCTATCAGCTTCATTTCTTCAAGACGATTACGGCGGAAAAGCATTTCTTGGAGACCTTGCAGAAAATCTTGTTCCTCATGACGATATTAGGGTTCGTGCTGGCTCTGTTGGCAGGGTATTTTGTCAGCAAGCGGATACTGCTGCCCATTCGTGAAATGACCGCAACGGCGCGCAAGATTGAGGTAGAGAAGATGGATCGCCGCATTTCGGTGCCGCCGGCCCATGACGAACTCTCGGAATTGGCCGAGACCTTCAATCACATGCTCGAGCGGTTGGAGGCTGGGTTCAAGCAGCAGCAACGGTTTGTATCGGATGCTTCCCATGAGCTTCGGACGCCAGTCACCGTTATTCTGGGCTATTCGGACTTGCTTTCCCGCTGGGGGCGGCAGGATGAAGAGATTCTCGACGAAGGTATTTCCTCCATTCGTTCCGAGGCGGAGGACATGCAGCAGCTTATCGAAAAGCTGCTGTTCTTGGCGCGTGCTGACCAGAAGCGGCAGGTTCTTCACAAAGAGCGTATTGAGCTTTCGGAACTGTTGGAAGATGTTATGCGTAAGATGAAGCTGGTAACGAAAACTCATACGGTTGATTTGCTGGAAAATGCCCAGGGGGTTATTTTCGCAGACCAGGTCACCATGCGTCAGATGATACGTATTTTCTTGGAGAACAGTACGAAATATACCCCGAAGGGCGGTCGTATCACGGCTAGTTCCCATCGGCTGCCGGAGGGTGGCTTTATCCAGTTGGAGCTAGCGGATAATGGCATCGGTATCGCCAAGGAAGATCAGCAGAAGGTATTTGAGCGATTTTATCGTGTCGATGCATCGCGAACCAAGGCGGAAGGCGGTGTGAGTGGCACTGGTCTAGGCCTATCGATTGCCAGCTGGATTTGTGAGCAGCATGGAATCGAGATTTCCATGGACAGTGATCTGGGGAAGGGCACGAAGATAATTTTGAAGATTCCTTTGGCAGAAGGATGAAGGGATATGTCTCTCCCCGATAGGGGAGAGGCATATTCGTATACAGAGATGAGAGAAGGAAAGGATGTACTGAGATGAAGGTTTTGGTCACCGGTGTGACAGGTCAGTTAGGGTTTGATTGCGTACGGGAATTACAAAAGCGTGGCTGGGAGGTTCGAGGGGTATCCAGTCGTGATTTCTCGTTGACGGATCCGGTAGGGATGCGAAAATACCTGGAAACTTTCCGTCCGGAAGCTGTGATTCATTGCGCGGCTTATACGGCAGTGGATAAAGCCGAGGATGAGCCGGAGCTTTGTGAGGCAATTAATGCGGAAGGTACACGCTGCCTGGCAGAACTTTGCCGCGAACTGGCGTGTAAGATGGTCTACATCAGTACGGATTACGTATTCCCGGGGAAGGGGGAGGAATACTATGAACCGGATGATATAAAAGATCCTTGCAACGCTTATGGACGTTCCAAGTTGCATGGAGAAGAAGCGGTATTGGAATTGTTGGAGAACTATTTTATCGTTCGCATTTCCTGGGTGTTTGGTATCAATGGCAAGAATTTTATCCGCACGATGCTAAAGCTGTCGGAATCCCATGAGGAACTGACGGTAGTGGATGATCAGATTGGTTCACCGACTTATACGTATGATTTGGCAGTCTTGCTGGCAGATATGGTGCAGAGTGATAAATATGGGATTTATCATGCGACGAATGAAGGGGTCTGTTCCTGGGCGGAACTGGCAGCGGAAACCTTTCGCTTGGCGGGGAAAGAGGTCAAAGTCACTCCCGTGCCTTCGTCGGCTTATCCCACCAAGGCCGTGCGCCCCAAAAATTCTCGCCTCAGTAAGGCGTGTCTGGAAAAAGCAGGCTTCAAACGTCTTCCTCAGTGGCAGGATGCGGTTAAACGTTACATAAAAGAGATGAAAGAAAACTAAACGATAGAATTGTCTCCTATACATATACATTTTACGAATATATTCGTTTTAGCTTGCACTTGTTGTGAATGGTTCACTAGAGAAAAACATTTTTACTAAAATATGTTGCAAGATTGTAAAGTTTAGTATATACTAACACATGTACTTATTACGCGGACGGATTCGCATTGTTTCGTAAAAGGTTGTAAAGGAGATGGTTAGCATGTCTAATCAGTTAAAAAAGATTGGCAGAAAATATCAGGAGACGGCCTTGATTAAACTCATTGCCGTCGGCTTGGTTATTGGGATTATTTTAGCGGTATTTGCGCCGCAGACCGTTCCGGTGATTTCTATTTTTGGAGATCTCTTCGTGCGGGCTTTGAAGGGCGTAGCACCGATTCTGGTGTTCGTGCTGGTCATGAATGCTATGGCACAGAAAAATGCTGATGCCAGTGCCTCGATGCGCCCTATCGTTAAACTCTATGTGATTGCTACCTTTTTGGCGTCGCTGGTGGCGGTTGGCTTTTCCTTTGCCTTCCCGACCAGCCTGCAGTTGCAGATGGCTGATGCCAAGCTCGCTCCACCTAGTGGTATCTTAGAGGTTCTGCATAACCTGATTTTGAGCGTTGTCGACAATCCGATTCATGCCATTGCATCGGCTAACTACATCGGTATTTTGGCTTGGGGCGTTCTCTGTGGTCTTGCCCTGCATAGTGCTTCGGATACCACGAAAGTCATGATCAATGATTTGGCAAAGACGGTAACGAAAATCGTTCAGTGGGTTATCCGTTTTGCGCCGTTTGGCATCATGGGACTCGTGGCTAATGCGATTGGAGAAAGTGGCCTCGGCGCGCTTTTGGGTTATGTCCAGCTGCTGGGGGTTCTGCTCGGTGCATTCTTCTCGGTAGCCCTTATCATGAATCCGCTAATCGTTTATGCACATATTCACCGCAATCCGTTCCCGCTGGTTTGGACGACGCTGCGTGAAAGCGGTATCTATGCATTCTTTACGCGCAGTTCGGCAGCGAATATCCCGGTTAACCTTTCGCTTTGCAAACGGCTGCATCTCGATGAAGATACCTATTCGATTTCCATTCCGCTGGGAGCAACGATTAACATGAGCGGCGCTGCAATCACCATTGCGGTTTTGTCGCTGGCAGCTGCTCATACGTTGGGCATTGATATTGATATGCCGACGGCACTCTTGCTCTGCATTATCGCGACGGTTGGTGCCTGTGGTGCGTCCGGTGTCGCTGGTGGCTCACTGCTGCTCATCCCGGTAGCCTGCTCGTCGTTTGGTATCGGTAACGACATTGCTATGCAGGTCGTTGGTGTTGGCTTTATCATTGGTGTGTTGCAGGATTCCTGTGAAACAGCACTCAACAGTTCTAGCGATGTACTGTTCACCGCTACGGCTGAATTTGCCAAACGGGCAAAAGCTGGTACGCTGACGGCAGAGGACATGGTTCCGGCAGTGGACGAAGACTAAGACAAGAAAAAAGTGATTTTTAAACCTCCTGTTCAGGATTATTCCTGGACAGGAGGTTTTTTTATGTTCATCAAGGCAGGATAAGAAAAAGTTAATGATAATTATAGAGTTTATTTAGAATTTAGGTATAGGGTAATAGAAGGTGAATGTAATGATATGGATGAGAAGGATGATGAATAAATGACACATTGGACGTATGCAATGATAAGTTTATGTTTGGTTATGAGCTTTCTTGTTAGTATCGTATGGCTATTAATTACCTTGTTTTTACGGAAGTGGAGATTGAGGTCGTTGGCATTGTCCTTTTCGCTGTTGATGATATCAACTTTAGAAGCATCTTTGATGACATATGATTATGGGGATGCGTGTATGATATTAGCTATTTCACTTTTTTCTTGGGGGGGAGGATTGTATATAGATGAATTGCGAAGAAAGGCAAAGGGGATGGATATCCCGAAGTGGTATAGATATAGAAAATTATTTTTTATTGTAGCGGCGATAGCTATGTTGTTTTATATTTATTGGTGGCCAGAGGAATATCAGAAATACGAATATATGATTCCACCTCAATATAGATTGGAAAATATGCATTGACAATAGTAGTCATATATGATGCTGGGACAGGGTTCGTTCAAATGACAGGAGGCTTAGTAGCAATTGGTGCAAGTGGTGGATTGGCAACAATACCAGCAGGGTTAACAGCTGCAGATGGGGCTAATAACTTTGTATATGGTGTGGGAGAGGTAATATCGGCAGTAAAGGATGATCCTAATTATGCATGGAATCCGTTGGAAGCAGGCTATGAAAATGTAGCAGAAGCCTTGGGGGGGAGTAAACAAACTGCCGATGAGTTGTATGATATGCAGGAATATGCGTTAAGTTTTAATGGTGTGCGTAAAGATTTAGGTAAATTAGCAATACACGAGATTACGAAAATAAATATAGTAGTCGATGGAATAGGTGTTGCTAAAAATTTGTATACAGCTGTGTCGGATCAATATAAGGGCATGATGGAACAAATGGAAAAGAGGAATGATAATGCAACTGATTGATAAGTGCTCAAAATTAAGGCAAAGACTTGATTTCAGAATAGATAGAGGAAAAATTTGGTTGTTTGGGCCTTCAGCCATTTAAATTATTTGGTGTTCTTTTAGGGGGATTTATTGGTGAGTGCTCATATAGGAGTATTCAGTATTATAAACGAGGTAATCCTTTAAATTTATCGGGACGACAGTTTCAAAGTAGTTTGTTTCGATTATGTATTATGATGTTTTTGCTTATCGTTATAATAGCGGTAATACAAGGTATGCTTGAGTTATATTTTAATGTAAATTTGGTATGGATTACGGGAATAGGAACCGGACCTAGAATATGATTAATATTATATTGGTAGATTGATGACTCTAGAATATTAATCATTGACCAATTGGGAGAAAAACGTAATGATAAATCTAATATATCTTAGATGACATATCTGTTTCCGATGAAGTTTCGGGATACATTGAGGCTGGTAAAACGTACGCTAGTGATATGTTGAGTCAAACGGTTGATGAGGTTAATGATTGGGCAAGCGAAGCCAAAGACTATGTCAGCGATACGATAGATAAGGCGGCTGACAATGTTGGTGAGACAATGGAAGCTGCTTATGAATATGTTAGTGATATCGCAAGTAAGGTTGCTGATAAGGTTGGGGAAATGGTAGATACGGGGAAAAATATGCTAGTAATGCAATAGAACATACGATAGAAAGTGCAGAGAAATTAACTGATGAGGCAAAAAATGTTGCTAGTACAGCGATAGATGATATCAAAGAACAATCGACAGGGTTCTGGGGTGCGGCAGCTGGTTTGACATATTTTGCTTCTTTTTTTGCAGTTCCGACAGCTTTGGTTTTTGGAGGAACAGTCCTTCTCGTTGCAGGAGTAACTATGATAGCTAACTCGCTGAAAGATTCAATCCCTAAGGAGGATAATAAATGAATAATACTAGAGAGTGGATACCATGGGTAGCTGTTATAACCTGTGCAATAGGAAAGTATATATCGGCGGATATTCTGGCTTATATAATGGCAATATGTGCGCTGAGTATATTTATATTTTTAGTACGTCATATTCGGGATGGAATGCCATGGATAGTAGTGTGGGTTTTTGGATCTATTATATTGATAGCAATTGGCGGAGTGGCAGGAGTATTTCTAAATATGAATAATGATTTGAAAGTATATCTTTTATGTGTGCCGTTTATAATGTTTTTTTTCGGGGTGGCAATATTTTCGTGGAAAGATTGCAGGTCAATGTCTTATAAGATGTGGATTGGTCTGTTTTCTATTATTTTGATCATGGTTATTTATAAATCGATATAAGATGTAATTAGTAATGAGATGTTAGAGATTGGGGGGATGATGCAATGGCGTGGATAAAGCGAAATTTAATGGTAACAGATTATCCGGGGATACATCAAATGTATTAGGTAGCTAAAACTTTGGGGGGGACTTTTGGATTGGTAGGAACGGCTATGACCGGGGAAAGTATATAGGGTGTTATAATTATCAAAGGGGCAATTGTGCAAAAACTATGGCTATTGATACTGGTGCTTTTTAGTAGGATGGAGCGTAATTGTTGGGGTAGGAGTTCTTGCTTCGTATCTAATCGCCCCAACAACAGTGGTGGGAGCCTTGGCTTTTTGGGGCTCTGTTGTTATGGGGGTAAAATCTTGAAAATGGTATCGATAAGGTGGATAAATAATGAATAATGATAAAAAATTGATTTCTAGCGTGTTTTTTATAGCGATGGGATTGTGTCAATATTTATCAACAGAAAATCAGACGATATTTATGTGTATATGTTTGGCATTTTTAGGAATATTATTCTGTTTTGTGGTTAGAAGAGTGTCATCGGTGTTGGTATATTTTTGGTTCGTTATAGTTATGGTTGGCTTGATTGCGGGAGTTTTATTTAATCAGGGAATTATTAGTGCTGATACCAGTAATTATATTATATGTGGATCTTTGTCGTTGGTTTTTCTAGTCTTCGGTGCTTTGGCGTGGCCACAAAATAAGAAGATTGCTTATGGGGAGTTTTTTTCTGCGCTTATATGGATCATATTGCTTATAATTGTAAAGTGGTAGTATTATATGCAGCACTGTTTCAGGAAGACGTATTTTAGGGTGCTAAGGTATGACGAATCGATATAACAGTATTAGTTGGGGGAGCTAATATCGTTAGGTGTTGAGTCGATAAAGGAATAGGATTACTAGAAAGGACTAATGATGGTGGATAAGAAAAAATGGGTACCGTGGGTTGCTGTAACATCATATGGAATAGGGCAATATGTATCAACAGAGTTATCAATAGGGATAATAGCAATATGTACGATTGCACTATTGATATTTTTGATCCGTCATATTAATGATGATATGCCATTTATAGTAGTATGGGTATTTGGTTTGCTTATAATAGCAGGAATTGGTGCCATTATAGCTGTAGTTATGAATTTAGGTAGTGATATGATAGCAAATGCGATAGATGTACCCTTGTTTATTTATTTTGTTGGGCTAGGGGTGCTTTCTTTTAAAGATTCCAAATCGGTTTCTTATAAAGCTTGGGCAGGAGCATTTTGTATTATAGTTTTATTCATAATAAACTATTCATTATGAAGGAGCTGTTGCAGTAGATAGCGGTGCATTCTTAGGGGCGGTTACTGGCTTAATATATTTAGCTTTTGTCAGTTTTAATAGCCTTTGCTTTTGGAGGATCAGTTGTTTTTAGCGCAGGATTAACTTGGATAGCAAACTTGACGAAAGATTCAATCCAAATGGAGGATAATAAATGAATAATACCAAAGATTGGATACCATGGGTTGCTGTCATAACCTGTGCGATAGGAGAGTATATATCAGCGGATATTCTGGCCTATATAATGGCAATTTGTGCTCTGAGTATATGTATATTTTTAGTAGGTCATATTCGAGATGGAATGCCATGGATAGGAGTGTGGGTTTTTGGATCCATTATATTAGTAGCAGTTGGTGGCGTTGCAGGAGTATTTCTTGATTTGAATAATGATATGAAAGTATATATCTTGTCTGTGCCTTTTTTAATGATTTTCTTAGGGGTGGCAATTTTTTCATGGAATGATTGTAGGTCTATGTCGTATAAGATGTTGCTTGGATTTTTACTTATTGTGATGATGTTGTCTATTTATAATTCACTATAAAAGTTGATGGTGTTGAGAATATGGTTAAGGGACATGATGCGAAGGAAGGTGATAAGTAAATGGCATTCTTTATCTATTGGTGGTCGGGTGAATATCGGAAATACGGATATATGATTCCGCCAGAATATAGGTGGGAGAATATTGATTTTTCTGGAAGAAGATAAATAATGTTATGCGAATATGATTAGTGTTCTAGCGGTAATAAGCAAGACTTATTGCCGCTTTTTTAGAATGAGATTAAATCATAAATAAGAAAATGTTAATGGCAATTATAGAGATTTTTTAGAATTTAGGTATAGGGTGATAGAAGTTGAATCGAATAAAGTTTCCGTTAAGGCGTGTGTGATAATATGGGTGACAATGATAATAGCACAAGTGGGTATGGCGGCGGCAGTGATGGCGGCTATGGTGGTAGTGATACTGACACGGATAGCAGTTATGGTGGCGGTTATGACGGCGGCTACGGTGGTGGTGACGACGATGGTAATGACGATGACGGTAGCGATACGGGCAGCTATGGTGACGATGGTGACAGCAATGATGATTATGGCGGCTATGATGATAGCAACGATAACAGCAGCTATTCGGAGGCCGATGATGGCATTACGGCTGATGATATATCGGTATCGCCGTATAGCAGTTGTGAGGATACCGATGATGTCTTCGATACGGATCTGGATCAGACATTTTCTGCGCCAGCTTATGGAGGCTCAGGTGGCTGGTATGAGAGCATAACAGCAGAGTGTAAGCAGGCATATGATTCTTTTACAGAAGGAGTATCGTCATTTGCGTTGTCAGAAGCACCGAAAACAAGTGTTGTTGACGAAATAAGTCAGACGATAGATAAAGTAGGCGATACCATTGAAACGGGGAAAGAGTGTGTTAGTGATTTTTTGAGTCAAACGTTCGATGAGGTTAGTGATTGGGCAAGCGAAGTCAAAGATTATGTTAGCGATACGGTAAGTAAAGCGGTTGATAATATTGGCGAGACAATTGAAGCAGGCTATGACTATGTTACGGATACCGCAAGCCAAGTAGTAGACAAGTTCGGAGAAATGCTGGATACGGGAAAAGAATATGCCAGTAATACGGTGGAACAATCGATAGCAAAAGCAGGAGAAATAGCCGATGAGGCAAAAAATACAGCTGTTGCAGTAGTAGATAGTATCAAAGAACAATCGACAGGATTTTGGGGGGCTTTGGCACAGCAAGGTGCCACAAATAAAGGTGATAGTTAT
>NZ_JAILKR010000091.1 GCF_024693525.1 Selenomonas sp.
TTTCACCCGCGCATTGGGATTTATCATCGTGCCATGATGTATTGACACCAACATGCGTGAGCCCAGATGCTTATATATTTTCTGATTCTTTACATTGGCATCATCGCTTCGTTCCTGCTGGACTTCCAATTCTCCGGGCAGCTCCAGCGACAATGACCTGCCATCATCCTGTGGCAGAGATAACAATCGAAAATGTCCGTCCGTCACGCATCGTCTCGGCCACGGGATAACATAGAGAAAAATCATCCGCTGCCGTCATCTCCGGCGCCCCAGTCTGCCAAATCCAGCTCCCGGGTATCACCTCATATAGGAACATCATTACCGCACCAATCGTTCCCAACCATTTATTCATCCACGAAAACATCCTTTCAGCTTATTTTCATTTATGATACCTCCCCAAAATTAAGGCGCACCTAGTCTCTTCTTAATATCACATTAAGGAAAGCCCCACGCTTACCGTGAGGCTTTCCTCGTTCAACTGGCAAAACTGCCTATCTGCTTGTCATTTTCTTGTCTTGTGCACAGCATGCGACTGGGGCAAAGCTTATTCCAGCCGTCTCAAAACGAATGATAATTGACCGGTCAATTTGACTTGTCAAGATCACCCTAAAGAAAACAATTATTTTTGCGGCATTACGAGATAATCATTTCCCTCTTCACCGAAAAGGCTTTCGCCCGAGAAGAATTTCACGGGAACAATGGTAAGCAAGCCGATGAGGAAATAGATAAAGGCCACGGGGATCAGCGCCACAATGCGCGTCGCCTCGAAGAACGTTCTCCCTTTCTGTATCTCCTGCATGAGCAAATGATAGAACCAGCCGAGCAGCGCCATGCTAATGGCAAACGAACCAAGCTGAATCAGCGGCCACATCTCCGGCTTCTGGAAAAAGAGCCGCATCACGGCCAATCTGAGGCCAGCCGTCAGGATATACGTTGCCACGATATAGCGGATATAGTTTTTATACCGCAGAAATACCGCAAACCGCCGGCGATTGACCCAGACAGCGGCCACCACCCAAACGATTGCCGCGGCAACACCAATAGAATAAGCGGCCATCACCAATAAAATCACATTGCCCATGACACTTAACAGCAACCGGAATAAAAAGTGCCAGACCTTATTCTTATAATTGACATATATCGCCAGGATCAGGAACAAAATAACAGCTATTACTGTTACTATATTGAACAGCATAGCAGCATCACCATCCCCTTTCCCCGTCATAAACAGGAACGATTTCCCCATACTCAGGGTCTGGACAATTGCCAGCGCCAAAATCCATTTTTTACACCAGCTTACATCAGATGAATTGGTGCGTTCACAAAAAGTACTCACAATAAGCCTCCTTTGATTTTGCAACGTGAAACAATCCGTATTATACCCTTTAATTCTTATAGCTTACTTAACGTTTCCCATTGACCGGTCAACCTTCCGTAAAAATACAACGAGCGGCCTGACAAGTCAAAATCTGACTTGTCAAACCGCCCATTCTTACATATTCCGCCGCAGCCACTCCCGCAGCACCAGTACATGATTTTCCTGCTCGTTTTTCGCCGCATACACCAAGGTCACATTCTGCGCCACTAACAGCTCTCGGCAATGGGCAGCAAAGGCCGCCGCCCCTTCACTAGCTGCCAGTTCTTCCTGGTAGGCCTCCGCAAAGCCATCAAAGGGCATCTCGCCTTGATGATACAAGCGCCGGATTTCGGTACTAGGCGTAATGACCTTGGCCCATTCATCGAGATGAGCCGCTTCCTTCTTGATGCCTCGCGGCCACAATCTATCCACCAGTATCCGGTATCCATCACTTTCCTCTGGCGGTTCATAGATGCGCTTGAGTAAAATCCTGTTCTCCATAAGCAATCCTTTCTGCAAGCCCTCCCTCCATCTGCCCCTATCTAGGAATACCTTAGCACATCCCATCCCCATTTGCTGTCAGCTTTATCACAGCCCCACGCGAATTTTACCTAGATAAAGGCTGCGCGTATTATATAAGTTCTGCCACAGTTTCACGGATACATTCGATTAACTTTCTGGTGGCAGGCGATGCTTCTTTGAGACACGGCACAGCTATGCCCATCTCGAAGTATTGGGGCGGAGAAAAGGATGCCAGTTCTACCTGACCGTGCCATTTTTGTGAAATCAACCTTTGATTGAGGCTTACCCCCAGCCCGGCTTCTACCATGTTGTAAGCGGTAAACGCCTCCTGGGTGGAATAGCGCAGATTCATCGACAGATTTTCGCCCTGCAGCAGCCTATCCAAATCCGTATCCTGTTGGGGCAGCGGCTGGATAAAAGTCTCTCCCTCCAGCATTTTCGGCGTGAGCTGTTTTTCTCTGATCAGCGGGTGTCCCTGGGGCAGCCATGCCACCATCTCATCACGGTATAAGGGAATCCATTCGTAATCTACGTCGGACAGTCTCGCACCCACGCAGATATCCAGACGGCGGCTGGCCAGCAGGGGGGCCAGATCACGGTTGCTGCGTTCCAGCATATTCACACGGATATGCGGATACCGTTTCTGGAATTTGCGAATAATCTGCGGCATCCACATAAACGATACACTATAGTAACAGCCCACGGAAACCGTGCCCCGTACCAGGCCGCAAATATCCCCGCTGTATTCCTCCACCTGCTGGCAGGCACGAACAATATTTTCCAGCAAGGGCAGTATCCTATGACCGTTATCGGTGAGTTGTACACCGCCTCTGACACGGGCAAAAACCCGGAATCCCAGTTCTTCCTCCAACGCATTTATCATGCGGGTGATGCCTGACTGGGTGTACCCCAGTTCCTGTGCTGCCGCTGTAAAGCTCCCCCTCTGGGCAGCCACTAGGAAAGCCCGGCATTTGATGGCGTCCATCCTGCGTAACTCCTTTCTCCATGACAAAAAATCATGCGAACTATGATTTTTTGCATGTTGTATCATGTTTATTTTTATTGTAATCTATCTGTAACATTTCAGCAAGCGCATACCTAGGAGGAGCACAAACATGTCTACAGAAACTACAAACAGCACATCCCCCAGCATGCATCCTGCTTGGCGGGCATTGCAGACGGCATTCCCCTATACCATGCCCATCTTTGCCGGTTTTCTCCTTATCGGCATTGCCTATGGTGTCTTCATGAATGCTTCCGGCTTTAGTTTCATCTATCCTGCCCTGATGAGCCTGCTTATTTTTGCTGGTTCGGTGGAATTCCTGACAGTCCCCATGCTGCTGGCCCCCTTCAATCCCCTGCATGCCTTCCTGGTGGCGCTGATTGTCAATGCCCGGCATATTTTTTATGGCATATCCATGCTGGAAAAATACCGAGGGCATGGCCTGAAAACGCCTTATCTCATTTACGGCATGTGTGATGAAAGCTTTTCCATCAACTTCACCGCAAAAATCCCTGCGGATATCGACAAGGGCTGGTTCTTCTTCTGGGTGACGCTGCTCAATCATCTTTACTGGGTGGGCGGGGCCACCATTGGCGGGCTGTGCGGCTCCCTGCTGACCTTTGACACCCGTGGGCTTGACTTCGTGCTGACAGCCATGTTTGTCAGCATCTTTACGGAGCAATGGCTGCTGGAGGAAAGCCACCAAAGTTCCCTTGCCGGCATCGCAATTTCCCTCCTGTGCCTCATGCTATGGGGACCGGAACATTACCTTATCCCCACCCTGCTGGCAATTTTCGCTGTCTTTGCCCTGGGCCGCCATTACTTCGCCCCCGCCAGAAAGGAGCCGGAACATGTCACTGACTGAACAGATCATCACCGTATTGATGGTGGTGGCAGCCACATCCCTCACCCGCTTTTTATCCTTTGCCCTTTTTCCTGCCCCGGAGCGCACCCCTGATTTTGTCCGCTATCTGGGCAAAGTCCTGCCGGCAGCTGTCTTTGGCTTCCTGGTTGTTTACTGCCTGCGGGGAGTGGATTTGACCGCGGGCAGCCATGGGCTGCCCGAAGCTGCCGCCGTTGCCGTCACCGCCTTCATCCAGGCCCGCACCCATCAGATGCTGCTGGCCATCGGCGGCGGCACCGCCCTCTATATGGTGCTTGTGCAGCTTGTCTTCCGCTGAGCTATTCCTTTTTTCCCATAACCAGCCAACCGCTCCACAGGATTATAGCCTGTGGGGCGGTTATCTTATGACACATCAATGGAACAGCATTTACAACCATTTACGGCTGGGATACGCAGCCAAAAGCGCGTACAATATCCACTGTCCGTTAGAATACGGGCTGGAAATCTTCGGGGGAAAATGGATACCTGTCCTATGGTGCTACTCTGTTTGGCTATGGCATGTGGAGTGTACTGCTGGGAAAATATACTGCCGCAAAAGTAGCACCGCTTTCCCTGCTGATTCCTGTAATTGGCCTGGCCATTGCTCAAATCATCCTGCACGAACCCATTACCGGCCTGCAGCTGGCAGGCTGCGGCATTATCATGCTGGGACTGATTGTCAGCCTGTTACCCCAACTCTGGCAATCTATCCCCCACAGATCCGATGCCTCCCAATGGTGACGAGGGCTAGCTTCCACGTAAACAGGCGGTCTGACATGTCAAGATTTGACATGTCAGACCGCCTGTTTGCGCAGGTTATCCCTTTGCTGCCTGCCAGCTTTTCCAAATCTCCGGCTCATAACCAACGGTTGACTCTTTGCCGTTCCTTACGATTGGTGTCTTTATGACCTGCTGATTCTCCAGAAGCGTCGTAAGCTTATCGGCCATATAGTTTACGCGGGCTAAGGCGTCTTTATCCTTGCAATCCGGATTGATCATCCCATCGATGCCTCCATGGTCCCTGGCCACGGACTGGAATTCGCCTTTGCTCATGCCCTTGTCCAGCAGGTCGACAAACTGGAACTTTATTCCACGCTCCTTAAAGAACCGCTGGGCTTTCTTCGTATCGTTACACTTCTTGGTGCCGAAAATCTGTATATTCATATTTTCCTTCTTTCACAACTGATGCATAAATTTTTCGCAGAGACTTGGGCCGCAACAAGT
Organism: Selenomonas sp.; assembly: GCF_024693525.1. The sequence goes on from NZ_JAILKR010000091.1 coordinate 4,990, forward strand.
TCAAATCCTCCGTCGCCGCCAGCTGACTGAGTATCGTTTCCACAAAAGCCTGCATGTTCGGGCTCATGCCAACACCGGTGGCACATTTATTCTGCCACCATTCGTATTCGGCCTGAAAGGTGAACTCATCCCGGCCGTAGGCCTTAGCCGCCCCTAAGCAGTCACAAATCATTTCCACCGCGTATTTATAGGGCATATCCTGTGGATGGGCGCCATGGTCAAAATTATCCCACCAAGCCTCATAATGATGGAGATTCCGTCCATGATGGTGAATCCAGGCCATGGACAGGCCATTGTTTTCCCGTTTGCAGATCTTTATCGGCGAAACCTTGCCATTGTAATATTTTACGCTTTCGATAAACTCTGTCGGCGAAAATTTCGACCAGTCGTGCATAAAACCTTGCCACGGAATCCCCGCAATGCAGCAAAACCGAAACACCCAATATTTATGACGCAGGATCATCCAAGTATGACCACAGACACGTTCCACCAGATTCACAAGCCCAGCCTCCATTATCGACAATTATCCTGTATCAAGTATAATGCCTTTGGCCGCTTCTGTACATTCCCAAAAATTTTCGCTGTCAATCCTTTTTGCCTATTCGCTTTCCCGAAGAACCGATGGATTCCGTGGGACATACCAATACACAAAGATGACAGCCCACGCATTTCTTGGCATCGAGGATTGGCCGCCGCCCTTCATCGAAGCAAATGGCCTGGTGACCGCCATCCATGCAGGAAATCTGGCAACGGCCACAGCCGATGCAAGTCTTGCGGTTAAATTTCGGATAGACGATGCTTTCCCGCTCCAAGGCATCCGTCGTAGCACTGACGGATGCGAGGCCTAGTCCTACCACCTCTCTTACCTGATTAAATCCCTTGGCCTGCAAATAATAGGCCAGGCCGGACTTCAAATCCTCAATGATACGATAACCGTACTGCATGACTGCCGTCGTCACCTGAATGGAGCCGGCGCCAAGCAGCATAAATTCCAACGCGTCCTGCCAGGTCTCCACGCCCCCCATGCCGCTTAAATACAGCCCACGAAGCTTTGGATTCTGCGCGAGCTCTGCCACAAAGCGCAAGGCAATCGGCTTTACAGCGTTGCCGCTATAGCCCCCTACCGCTGACCTGCCATTGACGTCGGGACTGCTGACATAGGTATCGGGATTTACTGCCATCAAACTTTTGATGGTGTTAATGGCCGAAAGACCATCCGCCCCACCAGCTAATGCCGCTTCTGCCGCAGGGCTCATGCGGGCCACATTGGGCGTGAGTTTTGCTAAGATAGGGATGCTGGTTCCGCGCCTAGCGGCGGCGGTGAAGCGCTCCACCAGCGCCGGTACCTGACCGATATCGGACCCCAGCCCCTCTTCCATCATGTTGGGGCAGGAAAAATTCAGTTCCAGAGCATCGGCACCATTTTCCTGACACAGCCGGGCAAGCTCTGTCCACTCCGCATCATTTTGCCCCATGATGGAGGCCAGAATAAATTTCTGCGGATAATTCTTTTTGAGCTGCCGAAAGATCGCCATGTTTTCCGCCACACTATGGTCGGACAACTGCTCGATGTTTTTAAAGCCCATCATACTGCCATCCGCGCTGTAAATCGCCGAAAACCGCGGTGACGCCTCCCGGATAGGAAAGCCACAAATGGTCTTGAAGGACACCCCGGCCCAGCCAGCTTCAAAGGCACGGGCACACATATCATAATTGCTGCCCACCACCGACGAGGCCAGCAAAAAAGGATTTTCCAGTGGAATCCCGCAAAGCTCGGTTCGCAAAGCCTCTTCCTCATCCGGCATAGCCTGGGTAAGCTTCGGCTTTACCTCCTCCTGCAGCGATTGCATAATCTTTTGAATCGGCACTTCCCCGCCCTTCACGCAGGCCGCTTCACAGGGAACAGCACAGGCGGCACAGCCCGTTTCCTTTGGCAAGCGGGCCGCCGCGCATTTCTCATTTTCAAACCAAATACTGCGAATCTGCCGGGATGGTTCTAGCGCCTTCGGACAGGCCTTATCGCATGGAGCATCCAAACAAAGAACACAATTTTGCACATACCTACGACTCCCTTTTCTTCCATGAATCATAACGCACCCTCCCATCAATCCGAAACTATCCTCACATTTTCTTTACGTATTTTCTTTCCGCTTATTCCTTGCCAAATTTCCGCAAAACTTCAGGCCCAACATGGTAAGGTCATCGGATTGCTCCGCCTTGCCAGCATGAATTCCCACATCCTGCCGAACCGTGGCGAGGATTTCCTGCACATCTTTTTCCCCCTGTCCACCAAGCGTTTTTCCAAGCGTTCTTCCGAATATATTTTCCCAGCCTCATTCATAGCCTCGGTCACGCCATCGGTATAGAGGAAAATCAGCTCCCCGGGCTGGAGTACCAGCCGATGGGATTCATAGACTTCCTCCTCGTTTACCCCGAGCATGGCATGCTTCTTGGCCATTAGCACGAGATTTTTTAGGGTTGTCTTGGCGCGCATCATATAAAAGGCCTCCGGTATCCCCTTAGCTGCATCCATGGAAGCATAGATTTGAAACGCCTTGCGGTTCGTCAAAAAATCCAGCTGGGACAGGGCTCCCAGCTGGATTTTTGGGGCGACTGACAGCTCAGCCGCCACCTTCTCCCGCTCTGCTGTCACCCGGTACAGATTATCGATGTACGCTTTTAGTTCATCCGTCATAGCATTAAAACATACTGCCAGATGTTCGATTTCATCGCCAGTGTTTATTGCCAATTTCTTGTCAAGGTTGCCGCCAGAAAATAGGTTGCCGAATAATTGTCATTGCCATAGGATTTTTGCATAGGCACCAATGTCCCCGCAATGTTGGCAGTAAGGGCCACTTCCCTCTGCACCGTTTCAATCCCCTGCCTGAGTATTTGCCATAACGTCATCCCGAATCGTATCATACATTTCTCTGGTGGCAAGATATTTCTGCCACTCCGACAAATCCCTCATGCCGTCACCCCCAGCCTGCTGACATCACAAACTCTCGACGGATTCGCGCATATTCAAAAGCATATCCATATTGCTATCTATCAGCACCTTTTTTACGGGGACAGCAGCTCCCGCCACGGTAAACTCCTTGCCTTCCCTCTTGGCTTTTTTCAGCAGGCGAAACAGCACCCGCAGACCTGCACTGGAAATATAAACCACAGAGCTCATATCCAAGACGGTCTTGGGGCCTTGCTTCATTTCAAATATTTTTTCTCCAGCTTCTCCATGGTACCATCCATCTTCAACTCCGCTAGTACAAAGTTAATGTAGTTCAGCCATTCCTGGTCGCCTTTTTGCATCAGGATGCCACAGGAGTGTCGCGTGAAGGGCTTATCCTTGAGGGGAGCGGCCAGCCGCTTATCCATGCGAACATAATGGGCAGCCTCCACAGTTTCTGTAATCATAATATCCGCCTTGCCCTCGGCAATTTGACGGGGAATATCGGCATTGTCCTTATAGACGATAAGCTGGGCCTGCTGAAAATTTGCATGGGCAAACTTCTCGTTTGTCCCGCCCGGGTTAATCATCACCCGAACTTCTGGCTTATCCATAGCGGCGATGCTTTGGAATCGTTTGGCATCCTTGGCACGGCAGAGGATGGTCTTGCCCAAAAGCCCTTCCCCATAGGCATCGGACATGGCCATGTTTTTTGCCCGGTTGTAATTGCGCGAAATGCCGCAAAGAGCAATGTCGAATTTGCCTGCCTGCATATCGGCGGTAAGGGTAGGCCAGGTTGTCGGCACATACTGGATTTTTACCCCCAAGGAATCGGCAATAAGCTTCGATAACTCGGCATCAATTCCTTCATATTTTCCCGTTTGCGTATTTAAATATGACATAGGGATATAATCTCCCGTGGTGCCAATCCGAATCGTTCCGCGGGCAGAAATATCCTCAAGATGGCCAGCCTCCCCATTTGTTCCCACTAACATCAATACGGCCATCAATAGCAGACCTATCCCCTTAACCAGCGCAGTTTTTCTCAGCATAACTCTTTCCACCTTTCCACCATTTAGTTCTCATCCATCTTCCCCAAACCTTTCTGCTGCAAAATTTCCTTTACTTTTTCGTTAGCTCGGAAAAATACGATAGGGCTGCTGCAGCTTTCCTGTATTTTCAGCAATAGGCGAATCCCTGCCGATGATATATACTCCAATCGGGTACAATCAATCCTTACCCCTTCAATACTTCCGCCAATATTCAGGGTCTGGCGTTACCCAACAACCGCCATATTCCCGTAACAAGCGTTGAATATTGGCGATGACGGTATCAGCCTCCTCACTAAAATACATCATCATGCCTTCCGTTGCGATACATAAAGGCCCACTAACATCATGCAGCGCTGCTTTTAATGAGGGGGTAGTTGGTAGCATCTACTCCCCGAAAGGATTCCTCTGCTGCTTTACTAACCAACGGACGGATAATCGGTTCAACTTCCTGTACCACGATAGGAAGGTCCAGGCCAACAAAATTCCGTGCATGCTCCGTCATATACATGGCCTTTGACGTATAACCACAGGGCAAATCCACCACGGTCTTAATCCCAGAAGCCTCAATCAAGCGGCACATGGTACGATACTTGGCCTCCACCACCAACGCATTGCCCAGAATGGTTTCCGCATCTGTCATTTTTGGCAGCAGTGCCTTGTCTTCTAAAGCTAAAGCACGAGCAATCTTAGCCGCCCCTGGTATTCCCGCCTTTTCCATCAAGCACACCGCAGTCTTAGCGGTAAGATAAACAGGATTAACGCGTATCTGCATACTCCTTACTGACATTTTGAGCCTCCATGATTTATTTCTGCGTAAATACATTCCAGCAAATCCGTCAAACTTGGCGATACTCTGGTAGCTTGAATGGCAATCGATGCCTGTACGGTGAGTGCTGGGATTATTTTCCTCCCTGTAAACTGCTCTTGGTATCCTGCTCGGCGCTGCGGATATCTTCCTTCATATCCTTGGCCAGATTGATATCGTGGAATTTTTTATCATCATGCAAAATCATGGTGAACTTGTCCGTTTTATCCAGATAGATAGTCCCCTTGTCAAGGGAAAGTTCTAAGATGTGGCCGCCCTTCTTCTTGTCATCCGACAGGAAATGGAAATGCCAGCCCACCGAATTGAGTTCTCCCATGTAGCTGGGGCAATAGAGGCCGACCAAAGTGCCCTTAATATTTTTCTCGGTAAACTCAGTCTGTTTCCCCTTCAAGGCTTCCACCAGAGTAGGATACGGCTCCTTGCTTCCGTATTCACTACGGAATAAAACCGAATCAAACTGCGCATGGAGTTTCACCATATAGAAGCTGTTTGCGCCTTGCTTTTGAACTTCCTCGTTCAAAATCTTTTCAAAGGCTGCTTTATCCTTGATATCCGTTAGATTAACGGCAATATCCTTGTCAAAGAAAGTCACCGTGGCATAGGGGATAATCGTCTTGTCCGGAGCAACGACGACGCGCCCATCCCCTAAGGCCTGATATACCTTGCCATCCAACACAATCATCTCACCGTTGAGGCCTTCAAAAGTTCCGATACCCGTATCCCCAAGCCTGCGAAGCTGCCCCACCGTCACCGTACCACCAAAATATCCCTGCGCCAAGGATTGCAGCAGAGCTACTTGGGCAATGCTCTCCCGGTCAGCGGTTGCTGCATAACTGGTGCTGCCGATCAGCAAGCCTGCCAGAAGAGATGCCATAACCTTCTTTGTCCGATTCATTTTCATACACTCCTTTTCTCTTGCCCGATTATAAAAAACAGAATATTTCTTCGCTTTGTATTTCTACAGCGATAGAGAACCTTCCTGCTTTTCCGCCCCAAGAAACTGGCAATAGAAAAAGCAAAGCTCCTAAATTCCATGCTCCAGGAGCTTTGCTCGTTTAACAAAGGCAGCTTACCAATACCGCATCTGCTCTCATTCCCCTTGCCAAATCACTTTCATAAGGTGGCGGTAATTGGCGTTTAAATAGTCGATGATGAGTGAGAACATCGTGTAGATTGTATCTCCCTTCAGTTCTTCCTCAATTACCAGGCACACATCCAATAGCAAGTCCCCTTCTTTGTTCATGTACAGCTTGAAGGGCTTGTATCCAGAAGATTCCTCGTTGACGCGGGTCAAGAGTTCCAACTGATTTTCTTCCGACATAGCCTTCGGTGCTATCTGTTCCCTTCATCCACATGCATATAGCCACCATTCACCCAGAGCTGCGGCATTTGCGTGCCGTTCTTAGCGCTTAGGTTTTCCACGGCGAAATTGCCGCCGATTAGCCGCTGATTGTTCGGGCCCATAGCCGTCAGGTGGAATACCGCATCGCCTTCCTTAGCAGTAAGCGAACCGATTTGAATGTAATTGCCTGTCAGGACAACATCTGGTCCAGCTCCACCGCTTGCTTCTGCCAAAATCTTATCCACCTGAGAAGCTTCCGTATTGTCTTCCATCTTCACCAACACGGCTTTGCCTTCGGCCAGATTCAAGAAAAGGTCACCACGGGTCAAAGCCACATAGGTGGTTCCGGCTGCCACAATGTCCGTGCCATTAATCGAACCCATCTCCGTATTTTGAACCGTGACATCTTCCCCGGCCGTAATATCCTTTCCTACCAGGACATTGCCATCCCCAGAGTCTAAGTGGACCATGCCATTGTCAGCATTGACGATATGCCCTACGGTAATATCTCCTTTTTCCGTGGAAAGTTCCACATTTTCCGTAACCGATATATCCCGGCCAAAGGTAATCAAAATGCTGATAGTCTTTGCGTTCGGACCAGTTCCCCTATTCCGATTGAGGAAAAGCAGGGCATTTTTTGCGTAAAATGCCACCATTCCGTATCCAATGCTTTAAAGCCATGCCGCAACATTGCCTCGCGCAAAATCATGCGATTCTTGAACTGCACCTCATTGATATCCACATCTTTACCTGTCTGCATATTGAAAAGGGACAAATCTACTGTAGAACCACGGCTATGTACCGACTTAGCATCAATGTAGCCATCGGCAAAAAGTCTCGTTTTATCCACCTGCGGATAAAAATACTCTTTCATGCGCTTGTCCCCAAGATTCTCGGCCCAGGCCACAAAATTGTCTACAGCCATCTGTGGCCGGTAGGCATCATAAATTTTCAGCCGGTATCCCTGTTTCTTCACATCATCCGAAACCTCTTTAAGTGCATCGGCAGCCTCCTTCGTCATGAAGATACGCGGCTCCAAAATGACATCCGGCACCGCTTCAGATAACTCCACAAATCCCGAACTATCCGCCGGATTCACCTTTGTCCCCATTGCTTCAGTGGCCGCTGGCACTGATCCAGCACTGGCCATGGGGCCACCATCAAAGGAACCGTCAAACTCGCAGCAATAAATAAACCACTGATTACTTTGCTAAGTCTTAATCTCATCCAATTTCCTCCCTTTTCTAAAGCTGATTCATTATTCGATACGTATCATCTCTGCCCATATACTTCTTTCTTTTTTCTTCATTTTCTGCTATTTTTGATAAATTGGCCTATCCTTTTAATCCATATAGGACGCTAAAAAGACAAAAACCGTCCGATAATATTCCTTAGGAACCGTATTTTTCGCATCCGCATGTCCTGCTCCTGCTATCACCACTTTTTCCTTGACTGGTGCCGCAGAGGATTCATACAATTCTTCCATCATATTGACAGGGACCAATTTATCCGCCTCCCCATGGATAAACAACATCGGCACCTCGGTGCGGGCAACACTGCGCAGCGGTGCTGCCTCCGAAACGGCCGCACCTGTTTTCATCCGGCTGACAACATCCACACAGTTCATCATCGGAAATTCCGGCAAGCCAAACAATTTCTTTAGCTGTCCCGTAAACATTGCATAGGCACTCGTATACCCGCAATCCTCGATAGCAGCCACCACCTGTGGCGGGTGTTTAGCCGTTGCCATCATCACCGTAGCCGCCCCCATGGAAATCCCATGCAGCGCAATTTGGGCCTTATCCTCACGCGTCGCGATTTCCCTGGCCCAATGAACAATATCATCGCTTTCCTTTACACCCATGGTAAAGTATTTCCCCTCGCTCATCCCTGCCGCCCGTAAATCCGGCGTCAAGACATGATAGCCGCGCTTTAAATATTCAGAAGCATAATCCCACACAAAACTTTGGTTGCGACCATAACCATGTACCAAAATCACCCAACGATTGCTAGGCTTTGCCGGCGAAAAGTGCGTAGCCGTGAGTTTAAGTCCATCCGCAGAAACGATTGTCCAGATTTCATTTTCTACCGTAGGCTTGGCTGGTGCATCGAGTCCCGGCTCCACAATCTTGGCAGCCGCCTCCGGTATCGACGTAGCATCCGCCGGATTTTTCCGGCACAGGGCATAATCCACAAAACCACTACCGACTAAGTACCCGGCCCCGCCCAATACCATCAGCAGAAAAAAACCTGCGGCCAGCAAGTTTTTCCACCCCCTGGACCTTTTCCCTGTTTTCATCATATCCCCCAATCTGCAGCCGCAGCCGGCGAAAGATTTTTCAAGGAATCGATAACGACCACACAATCCGGCCGCACCGTCTGCAGTACCAAGCGCATCTTATCCTGCGGAATGGCCACACAGCCACCAGTATACGGCTTATTGGGTCCCATACAGTGCAAGAAAATGGCCGACCCCTTCCCAGAGATACCGGCCTCATTGTAGCTGATATTGAGGCAATAAACATAGTGAACCGTATAATCTATGATATGTTCACTGGCAGCTTTATTCAATCGCGGGTATTTCCGGATGTCTACCATCTCGTTGTATTTCATCCCTGGCCGCACATCCCCTGACCAATACATATTTTTATCCACCTGGGTATAGGGGATGACACTGCCCGGGTCCGGGGCAATGCCAAATGCCTTCGTAAAATGGAAGGTTCCCACCGGCGTCTTAGCATCGCCTTCCTTCACCTTGCCCAACCCCCTTTTGCCAATATAGCCTGGGGTAGTCATAACCTGCTGCCACGTTCCCCTGTCATCCTTTTCATGCAACGAAACCCAAGCCGTAGTCTCCCCAACACCAGCCACCACCAAAAGCTGCGCAGCCTGCTTCGCCGCAGGAAGGGTCTGCACCCATTCCGGTGACGCCTCTCTTGCCTCCAGCTGGCCGGCAAATATATTTTCCATGGAAAACAACATAGCCAAACCAATTACAACCATCCACAAGATTTTTTTCGTTCTGGTCATCAATTTTTACTCTTCCTTTCTGTCGAAAAACTATCACTGGCCCGTTATTTTAATTATCTCCGCTTATTCTCTCCACCCAAGCGCCTTGGTGCGCCTTAGAATTTCCAGACATTCAGCCCAGTCTGTGCACTCTTCTTCCGGTCTATCTTCCCCGGTAGCATCGTCAGTACGATTTCGGCCGTGGCACTTACCACCGCCTCATTAAGATGACCTCCATAGGCATGTCCCTGCTCATCCCCAATGACGATATGCAAATGGCTGTATGGCTCATCATTCATCGTATCAAGCGTTCCGGTAAGTGACAGCATTTCAAAGACACCTTCCACGGTATTGGCTTTGTACTGCTGGGTCGTGACATTATACACGCCCATAACCACTCGCTTCACAGCCCCAAGCCCCTGAACCTTGGCCAGCTCGATCCGCTCCTGCTGTGCCACCTGCCTAAGAGCGGCACAGATCTCATCATCAGGGTCCAGGCGCACCAGTATACTCGTATCATCCAAAATCTTGCACTCCATACGCTGCTCCTTTCTAATCCATCTATCTGTCGCCTTATAGATTCGCCAACAGCCAAGGCAGTTCCTTCCTTACCGCTTTCCTTCTAATTCCAATAAATACTTTTTCCGCCACAAACCGCCCGCATATCCCGTAAGACTGCCATCACTTCCCACCACGCGATGACAGGGCACAATGATGGCAATGGGATTATGGCCTACCGCACCGCCTACAGCCTGTGCTGACATTCGTTTTTTTCCTAACCTATTCGCGACCTCTGCCGCAATATCCCCATAACTCACCGTTGTTCCATACGGAATGCGGCTCAGAATATCCCATACCACACGCTGGAATGGTGTTCCCGACAGGAACAGAGGCGGCATAAAATCCGGGCAGCTGCCTTGAAAATAGCCGTCAAGCCATCGCCGCACAGAATCGAAAACTGGCAGCGCCGCATCAAACTTTACCTCCGGCCCTACCGTCAAGCGTTTCCCTTCCACCTCCACAAAATCCAATTCTGTCAAAGAGCGGCCATCCCCCAGCATATACATTTCTCCTACTGGCGATTGATACTCCGCACAATAAAGCATTCTCTCACCACCTTTCTTTTTTAGTCTACCATATATCTTCTTTCTATGTTTCCCCTAAAGCTTTACACACCGGAGCAATAAAAAAACTTGCTTCTGGCAATAGACCTGAAAATAATAGTTTTTCTGGCCAATCAGGAATAATGACGTTATAATAACGAATAGCAGCATGACAATCGAGGTGACATCCTATGACGAAAAAACAGACGCCTCTTGACCGGCTTCGCGTCAAAGGCTATAAGATAACGCCACAGCGGCGGGCCGTCCTGCAGGCCTTTGCCAACTGTCCGCCCTTCCCTACGGCACAGCAAATCTGCGAAGAGGTTCGCAAACATCAGCCAGATGTATCCCTTGACACCATCTATCGCAATCTTTCCCTGCTGACGGAACTAGACATCGTCCACGAGATTTTCCGCAGCTCCGGCAACGTCTATGAACTGACTAGTGATGCCCATCACCATCATCACCTGGTCTGCACCGAATGTGGCCACACCGAATGCATTGACGTCTGCCCAATGACGGAAGCCTACGAGCAGGAAGCCGCGAAAAAGGGTTTTCAGATTACCGGACACATCTTTGAGTTCTACGGACTCTGTCAAAAGTGTCAACAAAAAAAACCGAAAAATTGACAAGTCAACGACAAGAGCAATGATAAAAATTATCAAAAGCTCTTGTCATTTTTTATTTGCGTGTTATAATCGTAAATAGTAATATTCCTATTTACTTTTTTCTTTAGGAGGTCCTTATTTTGAAATGCAAAACTTCATTTCTCTGCCTGCTCGTCGCCTTTTGCCTGATGCTCACCGGCTGTGGCGCGGGGAGCAATCAATCGTCGTCAAATACCACGGGCAAAGACGGCACCTTCCATATTGTCACTACGTTCTATCCTATGTACATCGACGCCATCAACATCACCAAGGGAATTGACGGAGTCACCGTCACCAATATGACCAAGCCCCAAACTGGCTGCCTGCATGATTATCAGCTGACCACGGAAGACATGAAGACCCTCGAAAAAGCCGATGCCCTCATCGCCAACGGGGCCGGCATGGAAAACTTTCTGGACAAAGTCATCAAGGAACAAAAAAAACTCAAGGTGATTGACGCGTCAAAAGGCATCGAACTGCTTAAAGACGGTGATGAGGAAAACCCACATGTCTGGCTTAGCATTACAGCCAACATTGAACAGGTCAAAAACATCGCCGAACAGCTGAAAGCTGCTGATCCCCAGCATGCTGACGCTTATCAGGCTAATGCCGATGCCTACATCCCAAAGCTCGAGGCCCTGAAAAAGGAAATGCATGAAACCCTCGACAACATCCCCCATAAGGACATCGTGACCTTCCACGAAGCCTTCCCCTATTTTGCCAAGGAATTCGGCCTGCATATCCTGACAGTCATCGAACGGGAACCGGGCACGGAACCGACGCCGACGGAACTGCAGGCAGTCATCGAACAGGTAAAACCGCTTACCGCGAAAGTCCTGTTCACCGAACCGCAGTATTCCCCTGAAGCGGCCAAGACCATTGCCCGGGAAACCGGCGCCAAAATCTACACCCTTGACCCAGTGGTAACAGGCGAGGCTAATGAATCTGCTATGGATGCTTACCTTACCACCATGCGCAAAAACATGAACACCTTAAAAGAAGCCCTGCAGTAATCACGCGGGCCTAACAAAATGACCGGTCAGCTTGACAATTCGAACTGTCAAGTTGACCGGTCATTTTTAACGTATTGTCACTGCCAAGTCACCCAGAAACATTTGTAGGCCCCATCGTAAATCGTCGTAACCGAACCGTCCTGGAGGTTTAACACTCGGTAATAAATGTGGTCATCGTCCGTCGAGGCTCCATTGCTTATGGAAATCGCCTCCGCATACAAGACATAATTGCCATCCGGCGAAGTGGTACAACAGGTAATCCGAGCGTGTTCTCCCGCTTTTTGCCTTACCAGTTCATAGGCACTACTGGATTGGTCGATTTCGCGCCGGTCAACCGATACCCCCGGATAAGCCACCTCCTGCAGCCCCCAAAAGGTTCGCTTATAGGCCTTATGCTTGTAAGTATTGGTAAAGGTGATTCCTTCGTAATTCTTTATGTTCCGATAGGACTGGGAAAAATCCACATTTCCAAAGACAAACAACAAAAAGTACATAACCGATACGAACAGGATGAGACCAGCGGCCCCACCGACTAACAGTAAAAAACGCTGTAACCATTTCATCGCCAATTCAGACTCCTCATCTATCCATTAACCTTTAACACAGACTATGATAAATGCCGTTCCTTATAATTCGATAAAATCCAGCCGCCGTATCGATATTCTCATATACTTTTTATTTCGCCATAATCCAAGAAAATCTTATCGATACCGAAATTGAACGAAGCGCACCATCCATGCTACAATTTAAGCAGAAATGACATTGCGATTCAGAAAGGCGCCAATACTTATGCAAAAAAAAATTCTCGTTCTCCTGCTTGGTTTTCTCCTGCTGTTGCTGCCAGCTTCGGTCCAGGCAGCTGCCGTTAAAAACTATCCGCTAAAACAAGTGCTGATTCTCAGCCGCCACAACATTCGCGCCCCACTTGCCGGCCGCGATTCTGCCCTGGCAAAACTCACGCCTCATGACTGGTTTGCCTGGCAATGTAAACCGGGGGAGCTTTCTCCCCGGGGCGGCGAGCTGGAAGTGCTGATGGGTCAGTATTTCCGGCAATGGCTGGAACAAGAGCAGCTGCTTTCCCCCAATGCCCAGCCGCAACCCCAGGAAGTACGCTTCTACACCAACTCCTTCCAGCGCACCATCGCCACCGCCCATTATTTTGCCACCGGCCTGCTGCCCGTGGCAAACGTAACGGTTGAACACCATCAAAAGCTAAATGAAGCCGACCCAGTATTTCTGCCAGACCTGCCCGATAACGAAACCTTCCGCCAACAAGTGCGGCAGGAATTTCAGAATGCCGGTCTCAAAAAAAAATTGCAGGAGCGCGGCCAACGTTCCTGCAAAGTACTGATGAAACTATTGGATTTTGACCGGTCAGCCTATGCGGCCAAGCACGGCCCAATTCCACTAACGGGCGCTATTACCCCGCTAAAAGACGGCGGCATCGGCCTTACTACGCCTTGGAGCGCACTTGTACCAGCCAGCGACGCCATAACCCTGCAATACTACGAAGAAGAAAACGATTGGCGTGCCGCTTTCGGCCACCGGATGACGGAACAGGATTGGAAAGACGCCGCCGCCCTGAAGGAACTTGGCATCCATTCGCTGTTTCAGACGCCAACGGCCGCCAAAGCCCTGGCCGCTCCGCTGCTCACGGTTATAGAGCAGGAACTCACCAAGAACCAGCGAAAAATCACCTTTCTTGGCGGTCACGACGTCAACCTGGCCGAAGTCCTGCCGGCACTGGGCGTTGAAGATTATACACTGCCCAACAGCATCGAAGAAAAAACTCCCATCGGTGCCAAACTCGTCATCGAAAAAAGACAGGGACAAGATGGCGAAGAATACGCCACCCTATCCCTCATCTATGCCAACGCCCAACAGCTTCGCCACCGCACGGCACTTAGCCTCAACAATCCACCAGAGCGGGTTTACCTGCAATTAAAAGGATTAAAGGCTAATGGCGACGGTTTCTACCGCTTCACCGACCTGAAGCAGCGCATCGAAAGGGCCACTGCGGACGGAACGCATTGAAAGTAACAAAATATCTACTCCTAAAGCAGCATGGATTTATTGCAGGCTGAGTTTTGCCCGCTGCAATTCTTCCTGCTGCTTTGGTTTATGCTCACAGAGCAGTACATTGAGCACGATAGCCATAATGCTGCCAATGGTGATGCCGCTGTTACCGATGAGCTGTACCCACTGAGAAAAGTGGCTGTAGAAAGACGGCACACCAATTGGGATAAGGGCTACCGCTACACTGATAGCAACCACCATGGAGTTGCCCTTCTTCTGCAGATCTGCCTGGGAAAGGGCCTGCATACCACTCGATGCCACCATACCAAACATAGCAAGACCAGCACCACCAAGTACCATGGTCGGGATACAAGCAACAACAGCTGCCAATTTGGGGAAGAGCCCAAGAACCATCAGCAATACACCGCTCGTTGCCACAATATAGCGGCTGCGAATGCCCGTCATGCTGATAAGACCGATATTCTGGGCAAAAGCCGTATAGGGGAAGGTGTTGAACACGCCCCCCAGTGCTGTCGAAAAACCATCAGCCCGCAGGGCCTTGGTGAGCATGTTCTCCGTCATGGGCTTTTTGACAATGGAGCTTACCGCCATGACATCCCCGGTGGTCTCGGCCATGGTCACGAGCATGACCAGCGTCATAATGAGGCAGGATACCGGCTCAAACACCGGCAGTCCAAAGGCAAAAGGCGTCGTGACACCGAGCATGGCCGCCTCGCTGACAGCATGAAAATCCGCCATGCCGAAAGCTGCCGCAATGCCCGTGCCAATCACAAGACCAAGCAGAACGGAAATATGACCAAGGAACCCTTTGCAGGTACGGTAGATGAACAGGATGATGGCGAGCACCGCCAGCGACAGGGCGATGTTGGCAGGACTGCAGTAATCCGCAGCCGCCGGATTCGGCCCCGTAATCCAGTTAACGGCTACCGGCAGCAGGGACAGGCCGATAATCGTGATGACCGAGCCCGTGACCACCGGGGGAAAAAACCGCAACATCTTGCTGAAATAATTGCTGATGATAAAGCAGGCAATACCGGCAAAGATAGCCGAACCATAAACCACCTGCAAACCAGCGGCGCCACCCCCATGGGTGTTGGCGATGATAATCATCGGCGTAACAGCAGTGAAGGTACAGCCCTGGACAATGGGCAGTTTGGAGCCGATAAAATCCTTGATGCTAAGGGCCTGCACCAACGTGGCAATGCCACAGGTAAAGAGGTCGGCGTTGATTAAATAAATAAGCTGCTCCGTCGAAAGCCCGATGGCACCAGCCAGTACCAAGGGCACGGCCACGGCACCGGCATACATAGCCAGCACATGCTGAGCCGCATAGATAAGGGTGCGCTCCCAAGGAAGTTTCTGGTCAACAGGATGAATCGCCTTCGTCACAATTAGTCCTCCATTCTCACTTTTCCACAAAGGTAATCTTGCCATCGTCAAGAGAAGCAATGCTCGCCAGGGCCTCCAGATGATAGCCCTTGTCGAGTATGCGCTGATGGCCCGGCTGGAAGGCCTTTTCAATGGCGATGCCAATGCCCGCCACCTTCGAGCCGGCTTCCTCGACAATTTTGGCCAGCCCTAACGCCGCCTCACCATTGGCAAGAAAATCATCGATGACGAGCACATTCTCGCCAGCTGGTAGGTATTTCTGCAGCACAATGATCTCTGAGGTTTCTTTTTTCGTAAAGGAAAACACCTCGTGGGAATACACCGGCTCATTGATGAGCACCGATTTCTTCTTGCGCGCAAAAACCAAGGGCACACCGAGCTCCAAGGCCGCCATGACACCAATGGCGATTCCCGAAGCCTCCACGGTAAGCACGCGGTCGATACCCGCATCGCGGAACAGACGGGCAAATTCCCTGCCCATCGCCAGCGACAGTTCCGGGGCAATCTGGTGATTCAAAAAAGAATCCACCTTGAGCACATTCCCCGGCAGAGCAATGCCTTCTTCCTGTATCTTTCTCTCCAATAGCTCCAAAATACTCGCGCCTCCATCCTACAAAAAAGGCCGACAGTCTGAGCCCATAAACAGGTGCCCAGACGGTCGGCTTTTTCCCGAACTGCACGGCCTGTGGTCAATTCCACGAATCCGTCAGCCATGCAGTTCGTTGCTATTAAAATTATATATTCATTATAAGGACTTAATGCCCCATCGTCAAGAAAAATGTCCGCAATTCGCGGATTTTCTCCGATACCCTCCACATAAGAAAAACGCGTGCGAGAACCGCACGCGTCATATATTTCGGCCTAATAATTATTTATTGGCTTCGAGTACATCCCAAGCTTCGTTTGCCCGAGCGACATAAAGGTCGCGGATGTTTTTGTTTTCCCCGAGGCCATGGATATATGCATCGACTTTGTAGCCAGCTTTTTCCAGAATGGATTTATGGGAATCTTCTTCGGCGCCAGCCATATCGTTGTTGGCATGGTCGCCAGCAACCATCATCATCGGCATCAGCGTAACGTGTTTGATGCCATTTTTCTTGAGCTTCGGCATAACCGTTTCCAGAGACGGCCAGCCCTCTACCGTGTAAACATAGACATTTTTGTAGCCCATCTCATCGAGCTTTGCCTGCATAACGGAATAATAAGCATTGGAGATGTTCGGCGTACCATGGGCCATAATCAGAATGGCATCTTTTTTGCCCTGTTTCGGGAACTGAGAAGACATAGCCTTGAGGGTCTCTGTTACATCATCCGCCTGCTCTTCCTGGCCCTGCCAATACATCAGCGGCGTAGCGAGCGTCATCTTCTTGAAATCTTTCTTGTAGTTCTGATAAACACCCATGTCGTAATTGTATTCCATCCCCGGAATAACATCGAGCGAAACCAATGCTACACGGCTGTAACCATCGGCTTTGAGCTGGTCAAGAGCCTCCTCCGGCGTCGGGAACTTGATACCCTCATTTTTCTGAACACGATTGATGATGATGTGCGACGTATAAGCCGTTACCACTTTCGTGTTCGGATGTGCTGCCTTGATGGCATCCACCGTAGCATCGATGGTCTTAGCTCGCGTATCTTTAAACGTCGTACCAAAGGTCATGACGACAATCGCATCTTTATCCGCAAGATTTTTGAGTTCTGGATTTTCATTTTTGAGCACACCGATTTCCGATGCAGTCTTCAGCGCCATCGTCGGTTTCTTGACCTCCGGATTCAGCTGATAGGCAGCCTCAGTCTGCGGAGCAGCCATTCCCCAAGCGGCCGTGCAAGCCAGCGATACTGCTAATGCTTTTTTCCAATTTTTCATAATGAAATCCCCCTATTGTTTGGATATATTAGAAAAGAGGTCTTTGACACACGCCAAAAGACCTCTTTTTTCCAAAATCAGATACTCAGAAGTCTCCTCCCCATCGCTCGCAGGTAACTTGACCGGTCAAATGTCAACCGACCAGTCAAAACGGTGACTTTTCGGACAGGCAGTTCTTCTGGCTCGGTTCATCACTAGCCTGCGCCTTCCCAGATTTTCATCCAGTGACTTATTTGCAGGTTTGCTCCCCTCACAGCGGCGGGACCGCGCCGGCTTTTACCGGCTTTTCTCTTCGGCCATCGTAGATGGCACCTGTTCCCTGAATATGAAATTATTACTGTGATTTATATCACAATAGACATTATATTACTTCAAAAAAATACTGTCAATGATATTAATCATCAAACCCAAAGAGATGCCGCAGGAAGCTCTTCTTATTGGCAGCATACAGTTCCCGGGAATAGTTGATATTCTGGGAACTATAGAGCGGATTGACAATATTCTTCCGCGGCAGCCATTCCTCTGAAAAAAGCGGTTTCGTAAAAACGATTTCTGCCAAGGACTGACGGATTTTGGCAATCTGTTTGGAATCAATATCCGGAACAATGGCCTTGGTCAATAGCCGTCCCACTTCCACCATTTCCTCTTCCTTGATGCCACGGGTCGTCGGAATCAGGCTGGAAAGCCGCAGGGCAGGAATCGTCTTATCATCGTCAAAGGTCATGATGTTGTCGCATTTGACAATGAAACCGGCTTGCTTGACCTGGGCCAGGAAAGCGCCGCGATCCTTACAATGCACTTCAGGAGCTACATATTGGCTGTTGGTGCCATGATAAACGATATTAAGCCCATTTTCCTTAAGGGAATTCATCAAGGCATTGGCATTGTTGAGACACTGCTGGCAGTAATTGCCAAATTCTTTAGTCTCGGCCTCCCGGAAGGCAATGCAAAGGGCCGCCAGAATATTTTCCTGCAGATATACATGCCCGGTATTGATGGCAATTTCATTTAGCCGGTCGACATTTTCACTGTTTGTCAGAATAACCGCGCTTTGCGGCCCCCGTAGCGTGTCGTGCGTATAAAAGGTTACGACATCCGCATGGGGTACCGGCGAATGCATGAGTTTTGCCGCCACCATGCCTACCACCGCACTCATATCCACCCAGAGCACGGCCCCCACCCCATGGGCAATCTGGGCCAGCTTCCGGTAATTGACATCTTTGGGATAGTTTATGGGCGAGAAGATTATCATCTTCGGTTGGCATTCCTGCGCCAGCGCTTCGATATGGCGGTAATCCAGATGCTGAGTCTCCGGCTCGATGCTGTACTTCACGAAATTATACTTCATGTCATCCGTGTAGCAATACTCCTGCTTGCGCAGGTTAAAAGACATAATGGTGTCCCCGGTATGGACAAAGCTGTGAAAGACAATCTGGGATGCTGCCACCAGGTTGCTGATACGCACGATGGCGGCCTCACTGCCAAAAAGCTTTTTGGCCCGCTCAATGGCCAGCGTCTCCAGGCGGCTGCAGGTCAATACATCGTGATAGTCCATATAGGTATTGCTTAAGAGGCTCCCCTTCAGATAAGAGCAAAAGGGCGAGGCATAATTCTCGTTGGGTAAAAGCGACAATGTATAGCGCTGGGTCTTCAATTCCATCTGTATAAAGTCAAACAGTTCGGGGTCAAAGGCTTCAATCCCCCGAATGATTTTTTCGCGTTCCATAGATATTCCTCCTCGATTCAGGCTAATATTCCGCTATCCTCATCCTGGGAAGAAAGGCCAGAATATCGGAATGACCACCACGCATACCAGCAGGGCCACGATGACCATCGGAATGCCGACTTTGACATAATCGATAAACCGGAATTTACCAGGCCCCAGCACCAACGTATTCGGCGGCGTTGCCACCGGTGTCGTAAAGGCGCAGGAAGCGGCAATGCCGATGGTCATGAGCACGGGATAGGGCGACGCCCCGATGGATTGGGCAATCGAAATGCCAATCGGTGCCAAAAGGGCGGCCGACGCCGTGTTGCTCATAAACTGCGTAAGGCCGCAGGACAAGATGAACATCGCCACGACGATAATCATGGGCGAAGGCTCTGAGCCGATAAGGCCAATGACAAAATCGGCAATCATCTTGCCCGCACCGCTCTTGTCCATAGCACTGGCCAGCGGCAGCATGCCGGCGAACAGAAAAATCGTAACCCAGTCAATCCCCTGATAGGCTTGCTTTTCGGTCACGCACCCCGTCAACACGCAGGCCAGGGCACCGATAATAGCCGAAGTCTGCATGGGCACACCAATATCCTTCTCCAAGACCATCGCCACGACTACACAAACCAAAATAATAGCACAAATGAGCATCTTGCGCGGATTTTCCGGTTCCGCTGACTCCTGGTCGAACAAGTTATTATCGGCATAATTATGCGGGCATAAACGCCGTCCCGCTGTCATCATGTACAAAACACCAGCAAGTGACAGCGGAATACCGATAAGGGCGAATTCAAAGAAACCAAAGGGACTGTAGCCCGAAGTCTCCAGTGTAGCACTCATAAGGATATTCGGCGGCGTACCGATAAGGGTAAGGGTACCACCGACATTTGCCGCCAATGCCATTCCCATGAGCTGTGACGACACGGGAATGTGGGCGGCAATGCAAATCTGCACCACCACCGGCATCAGGCAGGCCACCGTCGCCGTATTTGACGAAATGCCGGACAGAACGATGGTGATGACCATCAAGGCCAGCATCAGTTTCTTTTCATCAGTACCAGCTTTCTTTACGACCGTGACGCCAATTTTCTGCGCCAGTCCCGTCTGAAACATCGCTGCCCCGATGACAAACATACCCGCAAATAAAACCACCGTTGAATTGGACAGGCCAGAATAAACCTGTGCGGGCGTCAACACCCCAAACAGGCCCAGCAAGATAGCCGATCCCATGGCCGTAACAGCCAAAGGAATAAGTTCCGTAGCAAAGAAGAACCCCGCTACGCAAAGCACACATAAGGTAATCACCGCAGAATCCATACATTTCACTCCTCACTTATTCAATTGTCACTATGTCGTCTGGGAGTCAGTACTCATAGCATTTTTATATTATCTTTTTCATTCTATACCAAAACTTATCATTCCTCTTATTTTTTAGTTATCAAAAAGACGTGTTTACGGAATCGATTTTATTACAAACAAAAGCAGCCTTCCTCACCGAAATCGTGAAGAAGGCTGCCTTGTATAGGATTATAGTAATTTTTCAACTTCTTTAGCCATATCCGCAGGAGCGAAGGTTGGCTCAAAACGGGCCACCACGTTTCCCTCTCTATCTACCAGGAACTTGGTGAAATTCCATTTGATGGAATCGCCTTCCAAATATTCCGGGAAATTCTGCTGAAGGGCTTCCATCAGCTTGGCGGCGATAGGATGAGATTCATCAAACCCCTGGAACCCCTGCTGCTCGATTAAGTATTGAAAGAGTGGCTGAGCCGTTTCACCGCGCACATCACCCTTCTCAAAAATCTGGAAGGTCACACCATAGTTAAGGCGGCAAAACTCCTGTACTTCGCTGTTACTGCCCGGCTCCTGCTCCGCGAACTGATTGCAGGGGAAGCCCAGGATTTCCAGTCCCTGGCTCTTGTACTTCATATAGAGGTCCTGCAGCTCCTTGAACTGGGGCGTGAAACCGCACTTAGAGGCCGTATTGACGATTATCAGCACCTTGCCCTTATAATCAGCCAGAGATTTTTCCACACCCTTATTGGTCTTTACCACAAAATCATAAATCCCCATAATCATTCTCCTCTCTTACCGCTAATTATTATCAATCAAAGGCCCAACAATTCGTCCAACTTAGCCTTGTCAAAACTCAGCACATAATCCTTGTCATTGGCCGTGGTAATGGGAACCATGGTGTCTCCCGTCAGCTCATAGCAAGCATCACGGTCCGCGTCGTTTTCCTCGATATTGTGCTCTTCAAATTCCACATTCTTGCTCTTCAGATACTTCTTGACCTTTTCGCACCAAGGACAATCATTGATTGAATATACTTTTACCATACTTCATTACCCTCCTTCAATTTTACCAAATATTTCTCAGCCAGCAGAGCAGCCGCCGTGCCATCAGCAGCAGCGGTAGTCAGCTGGCGGATTTCCTTTTCCCGCACATCGCCGGCGGCAAATACGCCGGGAATAGTGGTGCGGCAATCCTCCCCTGCTTCAATGCGACCGCTATCAGTCAGCGGCAGTTCCTCCTGGAAAAGCGCCGTATTGGGCACCACACCGATATTGACGAAAATTCCATCTACCGGCAGACTGCGGGTCTCGCCTGATATTTTGTCCAGCACCTCTATGCTCTCTAACCGCCCATCACCCTGCAGGCTCTTGATTTCCGTCTGCAAGAAGATTTCTGCCTTGGGATTTTCCTTTAATCGCTTTTGGGAGACTTCATCGGCCCGGAAATCCGAGCGATGTATCAGATAGAGCTTACTGGCATACTTAGTGAGGAAATTAGCGGCATCCACGGCAGCATTGCCACCGCCCATGACGGCAATCACCTTATCCTGATACATGTGCCCGTCACAGAGTTCACAGTAATGCACGCCCTTGCCAGCGAATTTTTTCTCCTCCGGCAGAGGCAGCTTGCGACGGTTCATGCCCGAGGCAATGATGATGACATCGGCCTCATAGAAATGCTCCTCCGTCTCCACCAGTTTTGGCTGCCCTTTAAGGCTCACCTTCACAATGGAGTCAAACTCATCAATGACCGCCCCAAAACTTTCCGCCTGCTGTTGCAGAGTGCCCATAAGTTCCTTGCCGGAAACCTTGGCAAAGCCCGGATAGTTCTCAATGCCGGTTGCATTGGCAATCTGTCCGCCGATGATACCATTTTCCAGCACCAGCACATCAAGGTTCATACGGCCGGCATAAAGGGCCGCTGTAAGCCCCGCCATGCCTGCACCAATGATGATGATATCCTTGTGAATACGTTTTTTCTCCATGCCATCAGCTCCTTATCTCTAAAAAAAGGACAACAAAATGATTTATTTGGCTTCCTGGAAAACGCTCTTGGGTTGGCCGCAGAGAGGGCAGACGTAATCATCTGGCTCATCGTTTATATCCCCTTCGTGCTCAAAGCCACAGACCGGACAAATATAGACTTTCCCTGCCGGAGCCTTCTTCTCTGGCTGATACTTCTCCAGGATCTTGCCGATAACCACACCATGATGACCTTCCTGCTTCGCAAAGATTTCCATCTCATCAGCAGCCTCAGCAAAGCCTGCTGCCCGTACTTTATCGGCCATAGCCTTGACCTGTACCTCGCCATTGATTTCCGCCTTCTTCACCGTACGCAGAAGGTTCCAGAAATCCTGAGGATACTTGCCATTGAGTACGGCATAGAAACCAGCATGAACCGCTTCCTGATTGGCGGATATAATGAGCTCCTCCGCAATATCATCATGCCCCTGCTCCTTAGCAAGACGAGCCAAAGCATAATACATCATGGTGCCATTGGCCTCAGCCTGCATGATGCCCTTTACCATGTTCTCCAGCTCCGTCCCCTTCGTCAGTCCGTAAATGCTCATAAGTTTTCCTCCTAAAATACAATACACAAACTTCATTACATGGGATATTCGAACGTAGAGCCTACACCAAAGTGAATGATATATTCCTCGGCCCCGGCAACGGGAATCCAAAATCCATAGGCCCGGCCAAACGCTCCTTCATAGGCTTTATAAGCAGCTTCCTTAGTATCTGCCGCCTGATCACAAAGACAGCCCTTGTGATTCTCCGGCTTGCCGATGCTAGAGCATTTCATCTGATCGTTAAGGCCAAGGGAGGCGGCTTTTCTGTTCACCGCATGAATCTGACGGTCTTTAGTAATCAGCATGATAGGTTCCGGAAAATTATCCCACATCATATGAAAGGCTTTGATGATTTCCTGCTTATCCATGTTTTCAGCTCTCCTTTAATCTTACAAACAGTTCTTTATGCTGGCCTCTAAATCCTTCATTTCATCTTACACGCCTTATTATACAGTAAAATTCCATTTTGTCAAATGAAATTTATAAAAATCTCATTTCTCCGTAGTAAAACTCACGTTAACCTATGCCTGCTCCTTCAACCTGCTGGTGTCATAAAAAGCTGCTGCCGGTCAGTCGGATAAGTCTACATCTGGCACAATCTGAATATCGTACTGCGGATAAGCGACCCGCATCTCCTCTTGAAGGATCCGCACACCTTCTTTATGCGGTATATCAAAACTCATGACTACGTCAAACCGCATAATCTTAGCTGTTTCATCCAAGTAAAAACCGTGAAGCTGCAAAGCCCATTCATGGGCCAGCACCAGTTTCGTCACATCAACCCGCACCCTTGCCGCCACACTGTCCTCCGTGTTGTAAGAATAGACCCCTACCGCGG
This sequence comes from Selenomonas sp., assembly GCF_024693525.1. The sequence continues at coordinate 28,642 of NZ_JAILKR010000091.1, forward strand.
CAAGAATAATGCCCGTCGCCTTGAACACCTTCATTTCCAACCGCCTAGTCAGACTATCTACTTCTTTTACGCTCATGGTATCCGGAAGTTCCAAGTGAACCGAGGCCAAGTCCTTGTCCGGCCCGTAATTATAAATAACCAGGTCATGGGCCCCCCGCACTTCCGGTTCATCGGACAACAACGATTTCAATTGCCGGGATGTTTCTTTATCCATACGTTTCCCCAGTATTTCATCCAAAGTGTCCCGTATCATGTCGATACCCGATTTGATGATGAAACCAGAAATCACGGCACCGACATAAGCCTCCAGCGATATGCCGGTTGCAATAAAGAGGATAGCCGATATAAGCACCGATAGCGAAAGCACAGCATCAAACAAAGCATCAGACCCCGAGGCAACCAAGGAACCGGAGTTTACTCTTTCCCCCTGCGCCTTGACGAATCTTCCCAATATTATCTTTACGACCACTGCTGCACCGATGATGATCAGTGCCGTCACGCTGTAATCCGGCACCTCCGGCGAAATCATTTTCTTCACGGATTCCACGGCGGCGGTGATACCTGCATAAAGCACAATGCCTGCCACCACCAAAGCGCTGAGGTACTCAATCCGGCCATAGCCGAAGGGATGCTCTTTATCCGGAAGTTTCCCCGCCAGTTTCGTCCCGGCAATGGTGATAACAGAAGAAAGGGCATCGGAAAGATTATTCACCGCATCCAAGGTCACGGCGATGGAATTGGCCGCCAGGCCGATAGCCGCCTTGAAGGCTGCTAGTAGCACATTGGTCAGGATACCGATGACACTAGTCTTGATGATAATAGCGTTGCGGTCGGCTTTGTCGGCCGCCATAACAGGATTTTGATTGTCCATGTAGCCACTACTCCTTTATGATTGACAATTGCTGATGCTTTGAAATTCGCGAACCAACAATCATTTCCCTTTTTCTCAGCAAATATTATTGCGTAAGTCTACCTTCTCACCCTTTTTACGCATAGAAAAAGCGGCCCTTTCGGACCGCTGATTTATGGGATATGACAAACGTACTTTGTTATTCAGCGTTTATATCCCTGATATTCACTTGTGCGCAGGATTTCTTCTGCCCTTGCTACCATTTTCTTTGTTGGCTCTGGCACATCAGCCAAGGGGTAATCCAGCCCCAGTTCTTCGTATTTATGGATGGCCAGGCGATGATAAGGCAGTACTTCAAAGCGCTGGACATTGCCAAGCCTTGCCACAAAGTCGGACAATTTGGTAAGGCTTTCCGCATCATCGGTAATGCCCGGTACAAGGACATGGCG
>NZ_JAILKR010000137.1 GCF_024693525.1 Selenomonas sp.
ACCACAGCAAAAGCCCAAGGTTTTATCACGCAGGGATAGCACCTCTACATCATGGCCAGCCTCTCTGGCTCCATCAGCAAACGCTGCCACCAACTGTTCTGAATTGCTGTTTTTCCGCAGGCTCGTGGAAATCACTAATACGTTCTTGCTCATCATACGCTCTCCTTCATACACAATCACTTCTGAAAATTCACTACTGCTTTCCCCGGCCCCAATGATTCGGCCAAGCCTTGGGGATTTTCAATATGCCCCAGCCTGGTATAGCGATATTGGCTGGGAAAATCCTTGTAGAATATCACCACATAATGACCGGCAAATAGCATAATATCTCCAGCATGAATCTGGCCTATATCTTCATCAGCCGCTGGAAAGCTTTCAGCAAACTGGTAATACTTTTCATTGCCATTCAGCTCTTCCATTTCCAGGGTCATGGGAAATTTGGCCATGAGTTGTCTGGATGCCGGGTTATCCTCCAAAACTGCCGTATACTCCTGCTGTGAAATATTCAGCTTTATGCGGTTGGTCACGGTCTTGCCCCCTTTGTCCTCCCCCCTTTTCCCACTTTAGCACCTGAAGCAAACTTCAAGTCAAGGGCTAATTTATGCCTCTTCGGCCTGTATATGCATACCGGCTGCACGATTCATCACGAAGCACTGCCCCCAGATAACCAAGGCCGCTGCACCGCAAAGCCCCAGTCCAGCCAATACTACAAATTCCGTTCCCCAGCTTTCTATAAACCAGCCGCCAACGGTTGTCCCTAGGACGCAGCCAATATTGGCCGCTGTCAGGAAGAGCCCATTGGCAAAATCCGGAGCCTCGGGAGCTGCTTTGGTTATCCAATACTGGTTTATATTGCCGTTGATGCCACCCAAAATCCCCCACAGAATGACCACTGCTCCCATAAATGGCCAGGCACTGCCACCGCCAAGCATCCCCCCATACAGCATAGCCGTAACCAAGGGAAATGCCTTAATCACAGGCAGCGGTCGTATGGTCAGAAGGCTGCCCGCCAGCACGCTGCCGGAGATATTGCAAAGCCCGTAGACCAGGAGCAGAATACTGACCAACGCAGGAGCCACGTTGGAGACCACGGACAAGAAATCTGCCATATAGTTAAATACGCCGAAAATCGAGCCGTTCAAAAATATGACCGCCACGATAGATGCCCAAAGTCCCGGCTTTTTCAACACGGACAGCTGGCTGCCATAGCTCATACGGGCTTGGACAGGCATGGAAGGTATCAGCCATAAAGTGGCCAAGAGCACCAACAGAGTTGCCACAGCGAAAAAGGTCATGGAAGCAGACAGGGATATCTGTTCCGCCAGGAAATTACTGATGGGCACTCCCGCCACCATACCGGCAGAAACGCCCACATTGATTTTTGCGACCGCTTTTGGTGCTTCACCGGGTCGTGCCAATGTTGCCGCTACCGAAAAAGCCATGGCACAGTAGACAGGATGGAAAAAGGCAGGTATAACCCTCGCCAATAGCAGCACATAGAAATCCTCTGCAAAGGCTGCCACCACATTGCACAAGGTAAACAGTCCCAAAATAAAAACCATCACGTGCTTCCGGTTAAATCTGGACATCATAAGTGGCATGGTAGGCCCAGCCACCGCTACCCCCAGGGCAAAGAGACTGATAAGCCAGCCTGCCTGCACAATGGTTACATTGTACGCTTCGGCAATATACGGCAAAATCCCGATAAAGCCCATCTCCGTGTTCAGTATGCTGAACACCCCCACAGCCATGATGAACAGCAACAAATTCTTGTTTTTCAAAGTAGTACACTCCCTCTTTGCAAACGAGCCCTCCCCACAGGGAAGGCTCGTCGGCAACTCACTTTAAGTTTTTATCAAAGAAGTCCACCAGACGGGCAAAGGGAATCTTGTCCATTTGGTCGTAAAGGTCAACATGGGTAGCCCCAGGTACTACGATTTCTTCCTTTTCTCCCTTTATCCTGGCATAGACATTATCCGAGAAATATTTGGAATGTGCCTTATCTCCGGTAATCAGCAGCACCGGCGTTTTTCCCAGCTCATCAATATTGCTCATAAGCTTGAAATCAAAGAATCCGTATGGTGTAGTGGAATCCCAGGCCGAAGTATTGGAATTGATGGCCCGGGGATGATAGGCACGACCCACATAATAGCCATAGAAATCCTGAATGACCGCATTGGCATCGGCAGGCAGTTTATCCGGGAACATGGTATCAAAGGTTTCCACCTGCCTCTCATTGTTTACCCCCAGCTCATGGGCCCCGCGGATGGATTTGCCCGTCTTGGCTTCTTCATCCCGCATTTTGGCGATATGCTGCTTGACCAGTTCCCGCTGCTCGGGGGTATAATAAGCACCGGCATAATGGTCGCTGATGCTTTCGCTCATATCGTACATAGCCGAAGTGGCCACGGCCTTGATACGGCTGTCGCTGCCCGCAGCGGTAATGGCCATGCCGGACAGACCGCAGATTCCCATGGCCCCCACCTTATCCGGGTCTACAAATTTCAGATTGGTGACAAAATCCACCGCGGCATGATAGTCTTCTGTGAAGATTTCCGGGGAGCCCATATTACGGCGGCTGCCACTGCTTTCCCCCGTAGTTGACGGGTCAAAAGCCACCGTCACAAAACCATTCTTCGCCAGTTCCTGAGCGTAAAGTCCGGAGGACTGTTCCTTGACGGCACCAAAGGGGCCCGTGACTACCACAGCCTTATACTTTTTGCTGGCGTCAAAGCCCTTGGGCAGATACATATGCCCTGCTACCTCGAAACCATAGCGATTCGTAAACTTTACCATCTTGGTTTCAATATCCTTGTCCACAGAAAACGTGCGGGTATCGTTTTTCAAGTCACTGATGGAAGAATTCTTCATCTGAGAATTTGCCTGTAACACCTTGGCAGGTGTTGCTGCCATACTTACAGAAGCTCCCACCACCCCAAAGGACATGATACCTGCCAGTGCAGCCGCCAAAACCATCTTTTTCTTAGTTGCGATCTTCTTCATAGCCATTTCCTTTCTTCAGCCAGTTCGTTGTGTTTCTATGGTTCTAGTATACGGGCAGCAGGCTTAAATTACCAATACTTATAAAAAATATCAATCTATGCTTTACAGTAATAGATAAGCAGACTTATAATATCCCTAATAAACCTTAACAGAAGGAGAACTAACTATGGAGCTGCGTGTATTGCATTACTTTTTGACCGTAGCCAGGGAAGGCAACTTTTCCCGGGCAGCGGAGAAACTGCATCTTTCCCAGCCAACACTTTCACGTCAGATAAAAGATATGGAGGATGAATACGGCAAGGTGCTGCTTACCCGGGAGCCACGCCGGGTTCTGCTCACCGAAGACGGCGAACTCTTACGCCGCCGGGCTGAGGAAATTCTCTCTCTGGTAGAAAAAACCGAAGGGGAACTCTTGAGCAATGACCGGTCAATTTCCGGGGACATCCGCATCGGAGCCGGGGAATCGGAAAACTTCAGCTTGGTCATGCAGGTAGCCAAGGAAATCCGCAACACTTATCCGGACATCCGCTTCCATATCATCAGCGGCGATGGCGAAACCACCCTGCACCGTCTGAACAGGGGTCTTATCGACTTTGGCTATGTCTATGGTGATCTTGACCCGGCAAAATATCATCAGCTTCCCCTGCCAGCCCGGGACCGCTGGGGGGTACTTATACATGATCAAGATGAACTTGCCCAAAAGAAAAGCATTGCGCCCGCTGACCTTTGGAATCGCCCCTTGCTGCTATCCCGGCAGGCCCTCTCCCCCAGTACCCACGGAGATGAACTGCTGGATTGGCTGGAAAAACCATTGGAAGAACTGACCATTGCTGGCTCCTACACCCTGCTCTACAACGCCTCCCTGCTGGTACGTGAAGGCCTGGGCTGTGCTCTGGCCTTCGAAAACATCATCAATACAAAAGGGAGTGACATCTGCTGTCGCCCCCTAAAGCCGGAGATTTTTGCCCAGCCATTTATCGCTTGGAAAAAGAATCAGGTATTTTCTAAAGCCTCGCAGGTGTTTTTGGATGCTCTAAAAAATAGATTTTTGTAAATCATCACCTGCACCGGCACCAGATTTTGGAACTGACCGTTTTTATAATGAGGCGAGACCTGCACGCGGGCCAGCCTTTGCCCTTGGGGCAAACGGCCAAACTCCGGCCGCCTGGTAAAGAGCCAGCCACTAGCAGACAGCATGCCTACAGCACCGATACCTCCCATAATAAATGTTCTGCGATTCATCTTTTTCCCCATTATAAATCAGAGCGTCAAACTGTCCACCCATTCTTTCAGCTCATCGATTGAAGGACAGCCGTTCAAAATTTTTCCTTCCATAACCGTCGCCCCCGGGCAGCTATCCTGAAGGCCGGCGACGCTCTTGCCGAAGCCACTGCCGCCGGAAGTGGCAAAAAGAATGATTTTCTTGCCTGACATGTCATAGCCTTCCAAGAAGCTGTTGGTGATATGAGGAGCCACATACCACCAGATGGGGAAGCCCAGGAAAATCACATCGTAGCCGCCCATGTTCTCCACTTTGCCCGCCACCGCCGGACGGGAGGACGTATCCCGCATCTCCACGCTGCTGCGGGAATTCTTGTCCTGCCAGTTCAGGTCTTCTTTTGTGTAGGGCACCTCCGGCTTGATCTCGAAAAGATCTGCCCCTGCGGCTTCAGCCAGATTGCAGGCAACCTTGGCCGTCACACCACTGGCAGAAAAATACGCGACTAATGCTTTGCTCATAATGGATCCTTCTCCCTTCTACACTTATAAAGTCTTTAGGATATCCTCGGCAATCTGTTCAGCAGTCAGATGATGTTCCTGCGCCAGCTTGCCGTAGTCATAGCGGTCATAGAACTTCTTGGGCAGGCCGAAGTTCAGCACCTTCATCCTGTCAGCACCATAGAAGCGGGCAATCTTCTCGCCGAAGCCGCCTTCCAGCACGCCATCTTCCAGCGTCACCACCATATCGTGGTTGTCTTTCAGACTCTCCAGCAATTCCTTATCCAACCCCGTGATAAAGAGCGGATTGATTACCGTAGCCTCAATGCCCTGGTCCTTGAGCTTGACTGCCGCATCCTCCGCCAGATTGTAGAAACTGCCCAGACCGATAAGGGCCACCTGGCTGCCCTGGCGGACCACCTCGTACTTGTTCCGTTCATCATAGGATTTACGGACGAGACGGTTGGAACTAGGCACCATCATATGGGGCACGCGGATGGCCACAGGGTATTTTTCCTGCGCCACCGACCAGTCCAGCATGGCCTGATATTCCTCCGGCGAGGTCGGTGCCAAGTAAACCAGATTGGGGATATTGCTCATCATGGGGATATCGTAGAAGCCCAGATGTGTCACATCATTCATGCCGTACATCGAGGCCCAGAATACCAAAAACGTTGCGGGACTGTTATTGACGCATACATCCTGTGCCAGCTGATCATAGGTACGCTGGAAGAACGAGGAATAATCCCCAAAGACCGGATGGGCACCATTTTTCGCCAAACCGGATGCCATAGCCACCGCCTGCTCCTCAGCAATGCCCACATCGATGTAATGCTCACCCATTTCCTCGCGGCGTGCCTGGGTAAGTCCCATGCTGGCAGGCGTAGCGGCCGAAATAGCGATGAATTTCTTATCCTCCTTGGCCAACCGCAGGAAGGTCTCCGCCGTCTGCTCCGCATAAGGGTCAATCAACGGCTGTGTCACTTCACCGGTCTCGATATCAAAGGGCATATGCCAGTGCCACTCTTCCTTATTCTCTTCGGCAAACTTATAGCCTTTTCCTTTTTTGGTGACAATATGCAGCACCACAGGATGATCGATATCCTTGACTTCCTCCAGCGCCGCAATCATCGCCTCGGCATCATTGCCATCGGCCACGAAGCGATAATCAAGTCCCATAGCCTTGAACAGATTGCGTTCCGACTTACCGTTGGTATCACGCAGTTCTTGGAAGCCCTTATACATGCCGCCATGCACCTCAGCAATACTCTGGTCATTGTCATTGAAGAGGATAATGAGGTTGGACTTCATCTCTCCCGCAGTATCCAGCCCTTCCAAGGCTTCACCGCCGCTCATGGAACCATCGCCGATGATGGCGATGATGTTTTCCTTGTCCCCCTTGAGGTCACGAGCCTTGGCCAGTCCCGTTGCCAGACTGATGGAGGTAGACGTATGGCCCACATTGAACATATCGTGCGCGCTTTCCTCGGGGTTAGTATAGCCCGACACATCGTCATAATGCTCCTCATAGAGATAGGCATCCTTGCGGCCCGTCAGCATCTTATGGGGATAGGCCTGATGGGAAATATCAAAGACAAACTTATCCTTCGGCGAATCAAAC
>NZ_JAILKR010000006.1 GCF_024693525.1 Selenomonas sp.
CTCTGCAATGTAGTCGGTATGGCTCATCCAGCAGATCGTCTTCTCATCGACGCCCTGGAAAAGCTTCGAGCCCTGCTCCGCAATCGTGACTTCCGTTTTGCCATACTCGCTCGTCGGTGCCGTGGCGACCTTGCCGCCCAGTAGATGTGACATGAGCTGGGAACCATAGCAGATGCCCATGACCGGGATGCCGAGTTCGAAGAGTTTCGGGCTGCAGCTGGCCGAGTCTTCTTTGTAGACACTGTTCGGGCCACCGGTCAGGATGATGCCCTTCGGTGCCATATCACGAATCTTGTCCAGGCTCAGCGTATGCGGATGAACCTCACAATAGACATGGTTCTCACGGACGCGGCGTGCAATCAGCTGGTTGTACTGGCCACCAAAATCCAAAACCAGAATCATTTCATTGGCAGGCTTGCTCAAAATTTGTTCCTCCTCTAAGTACATTGACGTATAAAGCTTTTTAACGATTATATCATAAGCGCTTGTATTTTAAAAGCCTTGGACCTTTTCCCTAGGCCCAAGGCTTTTCTTTCTATCAATCGGTAATATCTTCATTCTGGCAGAATTCATCCACTGCCGCCCGGATTGCCGACGAGTCAAATCCCTTGCGGTAGAGATTCGCCATCATCTTCTGCCGGTCCGCCGACGGCTTGAACTTTAGTGCTAGCACCCGCATGGCTGCCGCTTTCTCGCGCTCAAAAGTATCGGCAGGAATACAGGATTTCACCAGGGAGGATTCAAAGCCCCGCTGCATCAGCTTGACACAAATCTGCCGCACCGAGCTGCGGCTTTCCTCATAAAGGAAGACAAACTGCCGGGCACAGGCATCCTCATCGTTAAGGTAGTGCATTTCCTCCAAGCGATTGATTGCCTGCCCAATCTCTTCTTCTTGGTAGCCCTTTCGCGCCAATTTTTCCCGCAGCTTATTTTCACTCTGCTCCTGACGGGCCAACAAGTCCACCGCTGCCATTAAGGCCGTCTTCTTCGGCTTGCGAAGAGACTTATTTTCCACGGAAGCCTCTTCATCATTGCCACGCCGTCTATAACGCCACACGATTCTTTACGCCTCAGTTTCCGGTGTTTCCGTCTGTTCCTCCGCCTCAAGAACCTCCTGGGACGCTAACAGCTTAGCGCGAATTTTCGCTTCAATCTCAGCACAGAGCTCCGGCTGATCCCGCAACGCCTGTTTCGCATTTTCTTTGCCCTGACCAAGGCGCGTGCCTTCATAGGAGAACCAAGCACCACTCTTATCGACAATATCCATCTCAACGCCCATGTCAATGATGCTGGACATTTTGGAGACGCCTTCACCATACATGATATCAAATTCAGCCATCTTGAAGGGCGGCGCAACTTTATTCTTCACGACTTTGATGCGCGTACGGCTTCCTACTACATCCTGGCCCTGGGTAATCTTGTCGATTTTGCGAACATCCAAACGCACCGAGGAATAGAATTTCAAAGCCCGGCCACCCGTGGTTGTCTCGGGGTTGCCGAACATGACGCCAACCTTCTCGCGAATCTGGTTGATGAAAATAGCCACGGTCTGGCTTTTGCTGATAATACCAGTCAATTTGCGCATGGCCTGACTCATGAGGCGGGCATGAAGACCTACATGGCTGTCGCCCATCTCGCCTTCAATCTCTGCCTTCGGCACCAGTGCCGCTACCGAGTCCACAACGATAATGTCAATGGCACCACTGCGTACCAGAGCATCCACAATGTCCAAGGCCTGTTCACCAGTATCCGGCTGGGAAATCAGCAAATCGTCGATATTGACCCCCAGCTTTTGCGCATAGACTGGATCCAAGGCATGCTCTGCGTCGATAAAGGCTGCAATACCGCCAGCCTTCTGGGCCTCAGCAATCATGTGCAGCGTAACCGTAGTCTTACCAGAGGACTCTGGTCCGTACACCTCAATGATACGGCCACGGGGCACACCACCAACCCCTAACGCAACATCCAGCGGCAAAATTCCTGTGGAAATAACCTCCACATTCATATTTGCCTTCGCATCACCAAGGCGCATGATGGAACCCTTGCCGAAATCCTTCTCAATCTGTTTCAGCGCATTGGCCAATGCTTCTTTTTTATCCGTTGCCATCCGTATACCCGCTCCTTTCACGTTCACGTTTTATCTCTTTAGCTATTATATAAAACAACCGTTCTTTTTGCAAGAAATATTTTCGAACATATACCTAAAAAACTTCCCCTCTCCAAAGAGAGGGGAAGCAAAAATACCTCGACAGGATTACATGTAATCGGCCGTTGTTTTCTTTTTCTGTTGTTTGAACATTCCCAGCTTTGCTGCGATCCATTCCATAGCGACAAAGAATACCGGAATCAGGAAAATTCCCAAGACAGTCGCAAAGAGCATACCGCCTACAACGGCCACGCCCATACCATTACGCGCTGCCGCACCAGCACCGCTGGCAACAGCCAACGGCAAACAACCAATGATGAAGGCAAACGACGTCATAAGAATTGGACGCAAACGCAAGCCTGCAGCTTCAATCGCTGCCTTTACCGGCTCCATACCACGGTCCACACGAACCTTCGCAAACTCAACGATCAGGATAGCGTTCTTAGCAGCCAGACCGATAATCATGATGATACCGATCTGCATGTAGACGCTATTCTGAAGGCCAGCATTTACATGGCCAAACATTGCCTCCAGCATGGAAAGACCATACTCGGAAACCAATGCGCCCATGATACCAGTCGGTACCGTAAGCAATACCGCAAACGGTACGCTCCAGCTCTCGTAAAGCGCTGCCAAACAGAGGAATACGAACACCAAGGCCAAACCTAAGACCTGAAGCGTTGAACTCGATGCCTTCGATTCCTCACGGCTCTGACCGGACCACTCGATATTGAAACCATTATCGGTATTCTGCTTAACGATTTCCTGAATCGCTGCCATAGCCTGACCGGAAGAATATCCCTGGCCAGCGTTACCCTGAATCGTGACCGAACGTGCCCCATTGAAACGGGAAATCGACGTCGGTCCCGAGCTGAGTTTCGGTTTCAATAGCGTATCCAGCGGAACCATCGTACCACTGCTGCTCTTGACGAAGATAAACTTCGCAGCATCTGCTTCACTGCGATACTGTGTATCGGCCTGAAGCATTACCTTATACGAACGACCAAACTGGTTAAAGTCATTGACTTGCGTACCACCAAAGTTGACCTGCATCGCAGTGAATACATCCGAAAGCTGTACCCCTAACTGTTTGACGCGTTCGCGGTCAATTTCAAATTCATAACTCGGCGCCGTCATCTTAAACGTCGTACGGACACCTTGAAGTTCCGGCCGTTGATTAGCTGCTGCTACAATCTTGTTCGTGATATCCGAGAGCTCTTTATCCGTATGACCGGACATATCCTGAAGTTCCAGCGACCAACCGCCTACTGAACCAAGGCCTGGCAAAGCCGGCGGATTCATGGCGATGACCGTTGCCTCCGGAGCGACCTTTGCCCCCAGGCCAAACATTTTTCCGACAGCGGCATCAACCGAGGTTCCCGGAGCCGTACGCTGACTCCAGTCTTTCATCCCCAGGACGACCATACCTGCACTTGGCTTAGCGCCGCCAGACAAGATATCAAAGCCTGTGATAGCCATGACGTTCTCTACCCCATCGACATTTTCCATAGCTGCTTTCGCTACCTTGTCAATGGATTTCTGGGTTTGGTTCATCGACGTGCCCTCAGGCAATTGGACTACCGTAAAGAGATAGCCCTGGTCTTCGCTGGGAACGAAGGTCGATGGCATAATCTTGTACACGGCACCAGCGGCAATGCAGACGATGACCATGAATAAAATCGCCAACCGCGTACGGCGGATAAACTTGGCAACGATCCCCATATAACCGCGTTTGGTGCGTTCAAACCAGTTATTGAACTTCACAAAGAATCTTCCCAGCGCACCCTCATCGTCTTTTTCTTCATGCCGTTTGAGAATCATCGCACAAAGTGCCGGCGTCAGCGTCAAGGCGACGAAAGCCGACAGAGCCATAGAAACAGCAATCGTTAACGCGAACTGTTTGTACAGCACACCAGTCATGCCACCGAGGAAGGCGACTGGCACAAATACGGCGGCAAGAACGAAAGCGATAGCCACAACCGGCCCCTGGACTTCATCCATTGCCCGCTCCGTTGCATCAATCGGTTCCAAGCCTTCTTCCATATGCTTCTCGACGTTTTCGATTACGACGATAGCATCATCGACAACCAGGCCGATCGCCAACACCATAGCAAACAGTGTCAACGTATTGATAGAGAAATCCAATACGATAAAAGCAGCCAAGGTACCAATGAGGGATACCGGAACTGCCAACAGCGGGATGACTGTCGCCCGCCAATTCTGCAAGAACAAGAAGATAACGAGAACGACCAGTGCCAAAGCCTCGAGGAACGTCTCCAAAACCTCTTTAATCGATGCCTTGATGTAATTCGTCGAGTCGAAAATCTGCGACATCTTGAGGTTTGGCGGCAAATTCGGCTCTGCCTTTTCCAAAACTTTGCGAACGCCAGCTACTGTCTCCATCGCATTGGCATCACTGGTCAGGTTAATACCGAAACCTACCGAAGGATAGCCGTTGAATTTTGAAACAATCGAACTGGACTTCTCCCCCGTCTCAACGCGGGCAACGTCCTTCAAACGGACAAACTTTCCATTATCCGAACGCAGGATAACATTGCCAAACTCCTCTGGCGTTACCAAACGGCCAGCAATTTTACCAGTATACTGCTTCTCCTGACCGTTGTTGACTGGCATTGCACCAACCGTACCAGCCGGAGCCTGGACATTCTGTTCTTTGATTGCCGACGTGACATCGGCTACCGTGAGGTTGAGCTCAGCCAGCTTATCCGGATTAAGCCATACCCGCATCGCATAGTCCGAACCAAAGATCTGGACGTCGCCGACGCCTGAAACGCGCTTTAACTCATCCAGCAGATAAATATCTGCGTAGTTCTTCATAAAAGCACGATCGTAGGTGCCATCTGGCGAATACAGCGAAAGCATATAAGCCATATCATTGGAAGACTTACGCGTCGTAAGACCAACCGTCTGTACATCCGAAGGCAGGCTGGCGGTTGCCGTTGCCGCATTGTTCTGTACCTTGACGGCATCCATATCACCATCAGTACCTGTCTCAAATACGACTTTCAGGCTATAGCGGCCTGTATCATCCGAATTCGAGGACATATAATCCATGCCCTGCGTACCATTAATCTGTTGCTCGACAATCTGCGCTACCGTCTCATTGACAACCGAGGCATTCGCACCCGTATACGTGGTACTTACCGATACCGTCGGCGGCGAAATCTGTGGATATTGGGCAATCGGCAGCTGGAACGCTGCCAGTACACCAACAATGACAATGATTATGGAAATGACGATAGCAAATATCGGGCGGTGTATAAAGAATTTTGACAAGATGCCGCCCCCTTACTTGTTCGAATCAGAAGTTGCAATCTCATTCGCATCAAATTTGCTATTATCCGTAGTCAAGGAGAAGCCCATATCATCTGGCGTGACCATGGTAACCGCAAGCGTGATGCCCTCCTGCAGGTTCGACAAGCCCTCGACAACGACAACATCGGCCGCCGTCAGACCATCTTTAATAATGTAATAACTGCCGACTTTATCGCCCAGCGTTACCGTGCGCGCTTCCGATTTGCCGTCTTCGCCAACCACCATGACAAAAGATTTGCCCAAAAGCTGCTGTACCGCACGCTGCGGAACGAGAATTGCGTTAGGAACGATCTCTCCCGACAAGCGAATGCGTGCAAACATTCCCGGCAGCAGCAATCCATCTGGATTATCAAAAAGTGCCTTGACCGTCAACGTGCCAGTGTTGGAGGACAGCGCGCGGTCTGTCTGGACAATCTTTCCCTCAATGGGATATTGGGTACCATCGGAAAGTGTGATGGATACCGTCGGCGACATACCATTGCCATTCTGCGAAGCAGCATAATTCGAGAACTTCAGATAATCGCTCTCGGAGATGCTGAATTGTGCAAACACCGGATTCGAAGAACCAATCGTAACCAAATTGGTACTGCCAGCAGCCGCAAAAGTGCCCACGGCGACGTCATCGACGGACAACTGACCACTCATCGGTGCATAAATCACCGTATCGGCAAGATCCTGTTGGGCCTTGCGCAACAGCGCGTCATTGGCAGCTGCCGCAGCGCTGTAGGCATTGACATTTGCCTGCTGATTGGCAACCGTCTGCTCAGAAATCGCCTGGGCAGAAAGCAACTGCTGATAGCGGCCCAAGTCCGTTACGGCATTGCTGAGCGTTGCCTGGGACTGCGACAGATTTGCCTGGGCCTGCAAAACAGCGGATTCGTACTGACGCGAATCAATCTTGTAGAGGGGCTGCCCCGCCTCTACATATTGGCCGCCTGTCACATACTTATCGACGACATTGCCCGATACTTTTGACTGGACCTTTACTTCATCTTTCCCCACGATTTGACCGGCAAATTCACTAGTCAGCGGCGTATCCTGCTGAATCACTTGCATGGCCTTTACCTGGGTTCCCTGCTGCTGTTGCTGTTTATTCTGCCCGCAGCCCGCCACGATAAAGCTTGAAGAAATGGCTAGCGAAATGCCAATCATCAATGCCTTCGTCTTCTTGTTTTTCGCAAAAAACAAAGTATTAACCTCCTTTTAGCACAGACAACAAAAGAGACAGTTTCTCCTCCACTGCCTATGAAACATTCCATTCCCATCTCTACAGAAGCATGGCTTCAATGAAATAGTAAATAAATGTTTACTATCGATGAAATATATAGTATATTATATCTAAGAAAAAGTCAAGAAAATGACTTCGCCTAAACCTCCATTCTCCAAGATTTAATGATTATTTAATTAAAGGGGTAATTTTTCGATTATGGAAACGATATCGACGCCGAATGTATCACAAAAATTCATCGAAACGTTGATGCTCATACATAACAACTTCTATCGACAGACTAAAGTTCCTATTCCGTTGAATCAATTTGGTGTTCTAATGATCGTATTAACCGAAGAAGCTGTCTCGATTACTGAAATCAGCCACATCCTCAAGATTTCCAAACAGCAGATGACCACCGTTATCGACAAACTCGTAAAAAACAGGCTCGTTCAAAAACAAGCCGATATCAATGACCGACGCCGCTTTGTCATAACACTGACTCCGGCGGGAAAACAGATCATCGATGACCAAAACGAAATTGTCCGCAAACGCTTTACCGAACGCATCCAACACCTCACCGCAGCCGAAAAAGCCAAGCTCGGTGATGCAATTTCTAATTTCAATTCACTGGTTGAAAAAATGTTTGCGAACTAAAAGAGCTGCAACAAGAGTTCCTCACTCTTGCTGCAGCTCTTTCTTATAAGGGAATTACCTCCAAATCATCAGGAACATAGACATTGCCATGATAATATTTTCCAGCCTCAGCCGAATACTCCTGTTTACGGGTATCTAGATGCTTATCCTCCGTATGGTAGAGCACCAGATTTTTAACCCCTAGTTGTTCTGCCAACTCACTGGCTTCTTTTACCGTGCTGTGATTTTTTTCATAGGGCTTGAAAATCTCGCGGTCCTTGTACTGACAAAAGGCCTCTGCGAGCAGCCAGTCTGCCTGCTCCGCATATTTCCGATCATGTTCATTGTACGGCTCATCTCCCAAACAAGTAAACTTCATCCCATCGGAAAAATTCAAGCAATAACCAAACTGCTTCGCCTTCGTCGATAAAATATCAAATGCCGTGAGCTTAAACATCCCCAGCTCGATACTCTGACCATCCTTCAGTTCATGAATCATGATATCTGTTCCGACCCGAGCAAAATCTTTTTTCTTCAATGTCATCTTTGTCATGGTCTGTAACATTTCTTTGACAACATCATGGCAATAAATATGAAACGAACCGCTATATTTTCCCTTGTTCATGAGATCTGCCACTTTGCGTATGATCCAAATAACCCCGAGGACATGATCCGTATGCCCATGTGTCACAAACATATGATGACACTTCTGATAATCAAATCCAGTAACTTCGAGTTGCCGAAGGATACCGTTGCCACCACCGGCATCGGTCAAAAACAAGCTGCCATCCTCCAGCTCTAAAAAGAAACACGTATTGAAGCATTTTGTCGCCATGGCGAATCCAGTACCAAGGATTGTCAATTTCCGCATAAAACTCCCCCTTCCATTTTCTTCATTATAACGCTGCTGACCCGCTTTTGCCATAGGCAAAACGATCGCGTAACCTTTATTCTTCTCACAAGAAAAAAGGCGCAAGCTTTTGCCTGCGCTTTTTTTATTTCAGCTTGAGTTTTTCCAATGCTTCACGGGCTGCGTGCTGTTCCGCTTCTTTTTTGCTGTGCCCCGTTCCCTGTCCCATTACTCGTCCAGTAATACGGACCTGAAACATAAAGCTCTTATCATGATCTGGGCCTTCTTCTGCTACCAGTTCATAAACAACACTTTGCCCCTCGTGTTGATAGACTTCCTCTTGAAGGATAGTCTTGTAGTCTTTTAAAATTGCCCCGTGTTTGACAAGTTCAAATTCCGATTCGAGCTGACGCAATACATAGGCCTGAGCTGCTTCCCAGCCCTGATCAAGATATATTGCTCCGATAACGGATTCAAATGCATCCTCAAGATTTGTCTGACGCGTACGCCCGCCACCCATCTCTTCGCCATGACCTAAAAGCAGGTAATCGCCTAGATGAAGCCCCGCAGCCAGCTTAGCCAGCGTTGCTGAGCAAACGATGCTGGCTCTGGTCTTGGTCAACTGACCTTCCGGCATCTGCGGAAAGTGCTGATAAAGATAAGTGCTGGAGGCAAGCTCCAGCACAGCATCTCCTAAAAACTCGAGACGTTCATTATGGACGATGTTTCCTTTGGATTCATTCGCGTAGGATGTATGAGTCAGCGCCTGCTGAAGGAAGTTTAAATTGTGAAACTCCACTCCTAGCCTCTTTGCCAGCTCACGAAGCGATTGTTTGCGCTCTTCCGACAGAATGTTTTCCATCGTCAGCCTCCATTACTCTGCGTACTTTTTCAGCAGCAGGCAGGCATTGTGACCACCAAAACCGAAGTTGTTGGACATAGCTGCACGAACCGTCTTAGCTTTTGCCTTGTTCGGAACGTAGTCAAGATCAAGTCCCTCATCCTGGGTCTCATAGTTCATCGTCGGCGGCAGCATATCATTTTCGATAGCCAATGCCGTAGCGATGCACTCAACACCACCAGCAGCACCGAGCAGATGGCCCGTCATGGATTTAATGGAAGAAACGGAAACGTCTTTTGCCGCTTCGCCCCATACAGACTTAATTGCCATTGTTTCGCCTTCATCATTCATATGCGTGGAAGTACCATGGGCATTGACATAATCGACCTCCGAAGCCTTCATGCCAGCATCATCAAGAGCAGCCTGCATGCATTTTGCCTGGTATTCACCACCCGGAGCCGGGCTGGTGATATGGTATGCATCAGAGTTAGCACCATAGCCAACAACCTCAGCATAGATATGAGCCCCACGAGCTTTTGCGTGTTCAAGGCTCTCGAGAACTACGAGACCAGCGCCCTCGCCCATGACGAAACCGCTGCGGTTCTTATCAAACGGACGGGAAGCATGTGCCGGATCATCGTTGTGATCCATGCAAAGCGCCTTCATAGCGGCAAAACCAGCAACAGCAGCTTCCGAGATAGCAGCTTCCGTACCACCAGCAATCATGACATCTACATCACCACGCTGGATAACGCGGAACGCATCACCAATGCAGTTGGACCCCGTAGCACAAGCCGTAACAATGCAGCTGGACGGACCATGCAGTTTGTACGTGATCGAAACCTGGCCAGCAGCCATGTTGGCAATCATCATCGGAATGAAGAACGGGCTGATGCGGCCTGGGCCTTTGGCAAAGAGTTTTTCATACTGGGAATGCATCGTCTCGATACCGCCGATACCAGCGCCAACGAAAGTGCCAATACGATCCAAATCCTCTTTCTCGAGGTCGAGTTTTGCATCGTCAATCGCCATGCCAGCAGCTGCAACAGCAAACTGCGTGTAACGGTCCATGCGTTTCGCTTCTTTTTTATCGATGTAAGCAGCTGGATCGAAATCCTTAACTTCACCAGCGATCTGTGCACCGTATTCCGACGCATCAAAGCGGGTAATCTTATCGATACCATTGCGGCCTTCCATCAGACCATTCCAAAATTCTTCCTTACCCATACCAATCGGGGTGATTGCGCCCAGACCAGTGATTACTACACGATTACTCAAAACGAATAGCTCCTCTCAATTATTTAGTCGTTTAGAAAACGTCTGCTCAGTTGGCAGCCTCAGCTTCAGCCTTGAGCTGCTCAAAGATTTCGTGAACGGTCATGATTTTATCAATCTTCGGCATGTATTCGCCGGTAAATACCAGACCAGTCTCCACATCGCCCTGCTGAGCCCGCGTAAGCGCACGAATGATGCAGAAGTTGTGCTTGCATGCCTTGAGGCAGGCATCACACTGCTTCGGCGGAACAGGACCTTCCATGACTTTTGCCGAGAATGGCGTGCGGACCGCACGCCCTGGAAGGCCAACAGGACTGTGGATTACCACGATATCCTCTGGTTTTGATTTCAGATAGTATTCCTTGAGTGCGGGAGCCGCATTAGACTCTTCACAAGCCGCAAAACGGGATCCCATCTGGACGCCTGCAGCGCCCAATTTTATCAAATCAACGATGTCCTGGCCATGCAGTACACCACCAGCCGCTATGACTGGAATATTAACCGCTGCGCTGACATCTGCGATAAGGTCACGTACTGACGTATCCGTACCGAGATGTCCACCAGCTTCCTTGCCCTCGAGGACAATGGCAGCTGCACCAAGACGCTCTGAAATTTTAGCTAATTTAACGGAAGAAACAATCGGAACAATCGGCGTTCCAGATTCCTTACCGAGAGCAAACATATCACGGGAAAAACCAGCACCAGCTACTACCAGGTCAATGCCTTCCTCAATCGCCGTATTTACCACGCCAGCGAAATCTGCTGCTGCTACCATGATATTGATGCCGATGATACCAGACGTAAGCGAACGTGCGAGCCGGATTTCATAACGCAGTTCGTCGTGGCTCATACCAGATGCGGCAATGAGGCCGATACCGCCCTCGTTCGCTACAGCTGCCGCCAGACGGGCCGTTGACAAGCGAATCGCCATACCACCCTGCTGGATAGGAACTTTTGCGATTTTATTGCCAATTTTCAGCTCTGGAAGTTTCAATGTTACTCCTCCAATCAATCCTACCTTGAGAAAATCCCGTGAAACAAGCTTCACGGGATTTTCAAACAGGTAAGACGCTCAAACTTATTTGTTCTGGTCTATGTAGGAAACTACGTCCTGAACGCTCTTGATCTTCTCAGCAGCCTCGTCCGGAATCTCAATATTGAATTCCTCCTCGAAAGCCATGATCAGCTCAACGATATCCAGGGAGTCAGCACCTAAATCATCGATGAAGGTAGACTCGAGTGCAACCTCGTCAGCCTCAACACCTAACTGCTCAACAACGATATCTCTAACTTTTTCAAAAGTCGACATGAAGTTTCACCTCCTTAAAATGAAAGTTCCTATATAGTTATATCACATAACCATGCCGCCGTCTACATTGACGATCTGACCCGTGATATAGGATGCGTAATCCGATACCAAGAAGAGCACCGCATTGGCGACGTCTTCCGGCTGCCCCATACGCTTAAGCGGGATGCCTGCCAGCGTGGCCTCTTTAGCTTTATCCGTCATTGCTGCCGTCATATCCGTAGCAATGAATCCCGGTGCAACAACGTTGACGTTGATGCCGCGAGCAGCCAGCTCCTTAGCAGCCGACTTGGAGAAGCCGATAACGCCTGCTTTGGCTGCGGCATAATTTGCCTGACCAGCATTTCCCATGAGACCCACAACCGATGCCATGTTGACAATACGGCCGCTGCGCTTCTTCATCATGAGCTTGGAGACAGCTTTCGTGCAGTAGAACACGCCCTTGAGGTTCGTGTTGATGACTGCGTCGAAATCTTCGTCCTTCATGCGCATGAGAAGGCCATCGCGAGTGATGCCGGCGTTGTTTACCAGAATATCAATCTGGCCAAAGGCCTCCGTGACCTTTTCAATCATAGCATCGACAGCCTCAGGGCTCGAAATGTCAGCCTGAACGAGGATAGCCTCGCCGCCGTTCTTTTCGATTTCCGCTTTGACCTCTTCCGCCTTAGCCGTATTGCCGGCATAATTGATGGCGACCTTAGCGCCTTCACTTGCCAGACGAACTGCAATGGCACGGCCAATACCGCGGGAAGCACCGGTAACCAGTGCGACCTTTCCGTCTAAAAGCATATTAGCGAACCTCCTTGAAATAGTCAAGCGTTTTTTGCAAACTTTCGAGATTTTCTACGTTCATGCTCTTGAGAGCCTTGTCGATACGGCGGTTGAAGCCACAGAGGGTTTTGCCCGGGCCTGCCTCAACGAAGGTCTCAGCGCCAAAATCTTTCATCGTGTTGACGCAGGCAATCCATTTGACTGGATGATCTGCCTGGGCCACGAGGTTTGCTTTAATTTCCTCAGCTTTAGTCTCCAGTTCGCCCGTAAAGTTGGAAACCACTGGAATCTTGGCATCGCGAATCGTAACCTTATCCAGCTCAACAGCCAGTTTCTCAGCAGCCGGCTTCATCAGCGTGGAATGGAACGGAGCCGATACCGGCAGAATTACTGCCTTCTTGGCGCCAGCTTCCTTAAGGGTCTCAACAGCCGCCTCAACGCCTGCCGTCGTGCCAGCAATAACCGTCTGGCCCGGGCAGTTGAAGTTTACTGCCTGGACTTCGCCAGCAGCCTTGGTTGCCTTCTCACAAGCATCGACGATGACTTCATCGGCAAGACCGATGATAGCTGCCATGCCGCCCTGACCAACTGGTACAGCCTCCTGCATGAACTGGCCGCGTTTGTGTACGAGAAGAACAGCATCCTGGAAGTCCAAGACACCAGCAGCAACCAGTGCCGAATATTCACCGAGGCTGTGACCGCCCGTTACCTCCGGCTGAATGCCATGCTCTTTGAGAATCTCATTAGCGATAACGCTCATCGTGAGGATTGCCGGCTGCGTATTTGCCGTCAGCTGCAAATCTTCTGCGGGGCCTTCAAAGCACATCTCCTGAATGGAGTAGCCAAGGGCCTCGTCAGCCTGCTGAAACAACTTCTTTGCTACGTCGTACTGCTGGCAGAAATCTTTGCCCATGCCAACCGTCTGAGCTCCCTGACCAGGGAATACAAATGCAAGTTTACTCACCGTCAATTACCTCCAATTATTTGCAATCCTGCTGAATCGTGTCGATAACATTCGGCAGACCAGCTACGATTTCTTCAATAATCTGTTTTACCGGTTTGATGTCGTTAAGCATGCCCGAAATTTCGCCAATCATGACGGAACCATTCTGAACATCGCCTTCGTGGGTTGCACGATGCAGAGAACCTACTCCCAGCTTCTCCAATTCTTCATTGGAAGCACCAGCTGCCTCGAGTTCCTCATACTTGCGCGTAAGCTTGTTAGCCAGTACACGCGCCGGATGACCAAGAGTACGGCCCGTAACCACCGTAGAACGGTCCTTAGCCTGCTTAACCATTTTCTTATAATCCGGATGGGCAATGCACTCCTCGCTCATGACGAAGCGGGAACCCATCTGAACAGCCTGCGCACCCAGTGCAAAGGCTGCTGCTACACCGCGGGAATCGGCAATACCGCCAGCACCGATAACTGGAACATCCACCGCATCAACAACCTGCGGCAGAAGAGCCATGGTCGTGATCTCACCGATATGGCCACCGGACTCCGTGCCCTCAGCGATAACGGCATCAGCGCCACTGCGAACCAGTCGTTTTGCCAGTGCTACCGAAGCGACAACCGGAATAACCTTCGTGCCGATTTCCTTCAATGCCGGAACATATTCGCCAGGGTTGCCAGCACCAGTCGTAACCACCGGAACTCTCTCATCAATAACGACCTGCATGACCTCTTTTACATACGGGCTCATAAGCATGATATTGACACCGAACGGCTTATCCGTCCAACCTTTGCATTTCTGAATCTCTGCACGCAGAATATCCGGCGGCATGTGACCAGCACCAATGATGCCAAGGCCACCAGCATTAGATACAGCCGAAGCCAATTCTGCCGTACCGATCCAGGCCATACCGCCCTGGAAAATCGGGTACTTTATGTTCAGTAGTTTACAGATTGCATTGTTTTCAAACATTAAAATTAGTCCTCCTCAGGCGTTATTTTTTCTCACCCTCGTCTGCCAGTACCTCTTCTTGAGTCAGTGCATCCCGAATATGTTCCAGGACGTTGCCGTTCACATAATCGTTCGCGACTCCGATTGCACTGCAGATTGACTTAGCATTTGACGAGCCATGGCTGATGATGCAGACTCCATTTACTCCCAAAAGTGGTGCACCACCATATTCTGACGCATCAAGACGTTTCCCCAGCTTCTTTAACGTTGGCATCAGCATGAGCGCTCCCAGCTTTGCCAAAATGCCACCATCTTTGATGGCTTCTTTTATCAGCTTCATGATGGTCTTTGCCAGTCCCTCTGCAAATTTTAGCACAACATTGCCAACAAATCCATCACAAATTACAACATCAAAGTTTCCCTTTGGGATATCACGGCCTTCTGCATTGCCGCCAAAATTGATTGTATGCATCTCCTTTAACAGGGCATACGTCTCTTTCGCCTGTTCATTTCCCTTCGTCTCTTCTTCTCCGATGTTGAGCAGTCCCACCTTCGGATTTTTCGTTCCGAATACGTATTCCGCATAAATTGCGCCCATCATTCCGCTCTGTACCAAATGGATTGGCTTGGAATCAACATTTGCTCCAGAGTCCAGCAGCAACGTTGCCCCCTTCGGCGTCGGAATCGGCGTCGCAATGGTAGGACGGCCAATGCCTCGGATTCGTTTCAGGATCAGCTGGGCAGCCGTAACGGCTGCGCCGGTACTGCCTGCTGATAATACGGCATCACAGACACCTTCCTTTACCAGACGAGTTGCCACCACCAACGAAGAATCCTTTTTGCTGCGGACAGCCTCGGCAGGATGCTCATCCATCTCAATAACTTCCGTCGTATGATGAATCGTGATTCCGAGGTTTTCCCAACCATTTTCATGTTTGAGCACCTCCCGGATTTTCTGTTCATCACCAACTAATACAATATCGCAATGATATTTTTTCGCCGCACGAACTGCGCCGAACACAATCTGTTCCGGCGCAAAATCGCCGCCCATGGCGTCAACTGCAATTTTCAAGAGTCCTTATCCCCCTTACTTCTCTCCCCACGAAACCATGATAAATTTCGCGCGGAAAACTTCCTGGGTTTCATTATGGGTCTTTACCCATACAAAATACTTGTTGCCGCGAACTTTTACGATTTCCGCCTTGGCAATCAATTTCTCCCCGACATGAACGGGTACCTTGTATTTTACGTTAGCCACACCGGTAACGGCCATCGGTGCATCAATCACAGCTAACGCCAAGGAATTCGCCTGAGAAAACATATAATGCCCCTTGGCAATCTGCGTCTTGGCAAACACCATATCATCGGTTACCCGCAGCAAGGAAATACCTGAATGACCGAGTTCCAAATCGATAAGCTCACCAACGACCTCACCGCTTTGAATGGATTTCACTTTATTCTGGGCCTTTTCCGCCATATTCCGTATGCGTCCCCGCAATTCCGGTATGCCGAGTTCCAGGCGGTCCAGCCGAATCGTCTGAACACTGACTTCCAGATATTTTGCCAGCTCTTCATCTGTCAAAAAAGGTTTCGTCTTAACCTGTTCCAAGAGCAGCCGTTGACGCTCCTTTTTTTTGACCCGTGCCATCCAAACACCCCCTTGCATTTTTAGTACCTACTACTACAATCTCATATAATGGTCTATTATAAATGGTATGTCCTAAAAATGCAAGTACCTGGGAAATAAAATAAGCAGGACAATCCGTCCTGCTTATACAGCTTCTAATTATTCTGCTGCCTTGACAACCTCTTTGCCATCATAATAGCCGCATTCCGGGCATACATGATGAGGCATCTTCGGCTCGTGGCACTGCGGGCAAGAAACGAAACCCGGAGCCTCCAATTTCCAGTTAGCACGACGCTGGTCGCGGCGAGCTTTGGAAGTTTTACGCTTTGGTACTGCCATGTCGGATACACCTCCTTAAGTCTTTGTGTTCCTATGGGGAACTTAGTCTTTTTTCAATAATTGCTGTAATGCTGCCATGCGCGGATCGATAACCAAACGATCGCAACCGCAATCGCCTTCATTCAAATTATGACCACACACTGGACAAAGCCCCTTACAGTCGGGCTTGCAGATATTACTGAGCGGCTGGGCCGCAAGCAGGGTATCCCGGACCATATCCTGGATATCCAGCATATCTCCCTCAAACACATTGACTAAGTCTTCTGTTTCCGCTGCTTCCCGACTGTAATCCTCCGAAAAATCATAGGACTGATTTTCCCGACAATCCGTCAGACACCGACCACAGACAAAGGTCTTTACCACTTCAATTTTTCCCGACACCCGCCAACAAGTGCCCGTATAAACCACCGTTCCCGTGACCTCAATCGGCCCTTCAAACGCGTAATCTTCGCTTATGGCATCTAGTTCTTCAGCAGTCGTCGTAAAGGAAAAGGGAAGCTCCCTGCCTAAATCGGTATTTAATTCAGCAATATTAACATTCATCATTCAGCATCAACCTCAATCCATTATAGCGACCGGCCTATCGTTTGTCAAGAAATTCTCCTTGACTGGCCCCTTAGACAACAGGTCTTATTTTACCGGAACACAGTGCTTGTCATTGATTTCTTTAACCTTTTGAACGCGGCGAACATATTTCTCAGCCGTGAGGGGATCCGTATGCATCCAGGTTTTCACCGTTTCCATGGCAATGGCACCACCAATGATTTTGCCCCCCAGGCACAAAACATTGCTGTCGTTATGCTGACGAGCCAGCTGCGCGCAGAAGGGGTCCTGACAGACTACAGCATAAATGCCGTTTAACTTGTTGGCAATCATCGCACTGCCATAGCCGACACCATCGACGAAAATACCGCGGTCACATTCGCCCTTAGCTACTGCCATGGCTGCCGGATAGACAAAATCGGACAAATCACAGGATTCCTCATCATAGGTGCCAAAATCCTTTACCTCATGCCCTTCATTCTCCAAATACGCTTTGATTTCCTTCTTTAAATTCGTACCAGCATGGTCGTTTGCCATTGCAATTTTCATAAAAAAACCTCCCGTTACCATCATAAATAATACTTTGATTGTAACGAGAGGTTTCTTATTTGTCAACACGACTGTGGGCAATGCCGCATCATTCTCCCAGCCGCTCTTTAAATACCCGCACAGCTTCCTGCTGAACCGCCTTTAAGGGCACCGCTTTTTCTTCGGCCAGCCGGCGGCAGTCTTCGTATTCTGGGGAAAGACTGCAAAGTTTTCCGTTCCAGGCACTTACCTTGCAGTTGACCAAACCGTATTTTGTCTCCACCTTGGCAATATGGCGGGAGGCCTCCAGCCGCCTTGCCACTGGCATGACACGCAGGCCGATGCTGGTAGATTCGGTGAAGATGATATTGATGCAGTCGGCCTTCCCGGCTTCATCCACCAACACAGACAATTTCTGTGCCGGCCGGTTTTTCTTCATTAATATTGGCGTTATCCAAACATCCAAGGCACCAGCCGCCAATAATTTTTCAAAGAGATACCCATAAACCTGGGGATTCATATCATCGATATTGGCCTCAAGAATGGCCAGGTTCCCGCTCTCCGTCCCATGGTACTCACCAACGTAAAGCCGCAGGACATTGGGAATTGTAAGCTCATGGCTTCCGGCCCCATAGCCAACACATTCGGCTTCAAATCCCTTGGGCACGCCCTCGCTATACACGCCTAACGCTTTAACGATACCTGCCCCAGTAGGCGTCACCAGTTCCTTCCGTTCCGTTCCCGGCTGGGTCTGCCAGCCCAGCAGAAGCTCTGCCACCGCCGGCGCGGGAACAGGCATAAGACCATGGGCACAGGAAACAAAACCACTGCCTAAGGTCAGTGGCGAAACAAATACGCGCTCAATGCCCAAATAATCCAGGCAAATGGCTGCGCCGACGATATCCACCAACGAATCCACAGCCCCCACTTCGTGAAAGGCTACCTCATCTGCTGACTTACCATGAACTTTGCCCTCCGCTTTGGCGATTTCCATAAAAATAGCCAAAGCCTGCTGCTTTATCGGCATTGCCAAGGCGGATTTTTCCAGCATTTCCCGGATGTCCTTCATGGTGCGATGTTCATGATGATGGTGCTGTCCATGATGATGCTCATGGTGGTCGGCTTTGGTTTCCTTTACCTCCACATAGGCCGCATGAATGCCATTTCGGATCACATCGGAAACGGTCAAAACGAATTCATCCTTAATGGGCAATTTCGCCAATTCCTTTTCCAATAAAGCGGTCGGCACACCTGCCTGAAGCATTGCTCCCAAAAACATATTGCCGCTGATTCCAGCAAAGCAATCCAGATATATTGCGCGCATTGTTTCACCTCAATTTATTTATCTTGCTGGCCAGTGCCCCTGCACCGAAACCATTATCAATATTAACCACCGATACTCCCATCGCACAACTGTTGAGCATGGACAAAAGCGCCGCCACACCGTGGAAGGAAGCACCATAGCCCACACTAGTGGGCACAGCAATCACCGGCTTATCTGTGAGCCCCCCCACCACGCTGGCCAGGGCGCCTTCCATCCCCGCAATGACTACCAGGACATTTGCTTCCTTGATAGCCGGCAAATGGGCAAAGAGCCGATGAATCCCTGCTACGCCGCAGTCGTAACAAGTCGTCACACAGTTGCCGAAGAGGTACGCCGTCAGCCGTGCTTCCTCCGCCACGGGAATATCGCTGGTACCTGCTGTCAGAATCAAAATCTTATGGGATTCATCCCGCTTAACTTTCCTATCCCGATCCAGGTAAATCATGTGGGCAGTTTCATCGTATACCGCCTCCGGCACCTTCTCCTGTACCTTATCATAATGCTCCCGTTCCGCTCTGGTCGCCATTAAATTCCCCTCACTATGGGTGTAGAGGGAATAAAAAATATCCCGCACCTGCTCAGGAGTCTTTCCAGCCGCATAAATGACTTCAGGCATTCCCTGCCGCAGCTCGCGATGATGGTCTACCTCAGCAAAGCGCATCTCTTCAAAGGGTACTTCTGCTATTTTATCCACAGCATCTGCTTCTGTAATCATTCCCATTTTATATTCCTGCAACAAACGGGTTATTTCTACCTTTGTCATTTGGCCACCTCAATTCTATATCTAACCAATTACAATTATTCGTGTTAAAAAGGAAAATTCCTTTTAACGAAAAAACCTTCCCTTCAGGGAAGGTTTTCCAGCCAATCAAATACCAAAGAAACCACGCATAAACCATGCAGCTGCGACAGCCCCCACAAAGGGCGCAATTCCCGGTACCAAAATGCCATACTGCCAGTCATTATCCGCTTTGTTTTCGATTGGCAAAACCGCATGGGCAAGACGCGGCCCCATATCACGGGCAAGATTCATGGCAAATCCTGTGGTTCCTCCCATCCCCATACCAATAGCCCAAACCAAAAGGCCAATTGCAATCGGCGCTAACATCGCTGCCGAGCCCTGGCAAGCCTGCAAAATTCCTAAAATGCCGGAAATAAATATAAAGGTAGCAAAAAACTCACAGAAAAAGTTACGCGGCAAATTGCGAATCCCCGGAGTCGTCGAAAAGATATTACGAATACGTACCGGGTCGATTTTCCCCACCGAAGCTTTGAACTGGTCTGCATAACAAAACCACATGATGGCCGCCCCGAAGAAGCCACCTGCCAGCTCCGCCAAAGAAAGGGGCAAAACCATCCCCCAACCAATATTTCCCAAAACGGCTTGAGCCAGCACCATTGCTGGGTTAATGCACACATCACCAAATAAATAAAGCGCTACCGTAATACCAAAGGACCAAGTCGTTATTGCGAAAATATGACCAGAACCATTATATTTTGTATGCATCAGCGTATCATCACAATGCACGCCAATACCAAAAATAATCATCAGCGCGGTTCCCATAAATTCTGCCAACAATTGATGTTCCATTTATTCTTCTCCTATCCTTTCCTTATCAACCAACAATTACAGCCAAGCCATCGGGAATGACCGCTACTTTCGCATCATTTCCCTCATATTTATATGCTTTGGCCAATGCTTCATCCAAACTCTTCGCCAGTTCCATGTGCATATCCGTAATAAGATGAGGTTCTACCAAATCCGATACCATGATTACGCGGTGATGGGCAAGAATTCTCGCCAAAATCTGCGCCGTCCACTGATCTGGAATCGTCTCCGACCGTGGCGTATCGATTGCCTTCTGCAGAAACTCCTGGGGCGTTTTTACATCGGCCAGATTGTGGTAGAAGCCTTCTCCGCCATGACCGTCGGCACAACCTGCCACCATGATGATGGTACCACCTTCCTTATTCGCTGCTTCGGCAGCAGTCATTCCTTTTACCGCTTGATAAATGTTCTGGTCAAGGGGATAGCCGCCATTGGTCGACACCGTAATATCCGCCTGAACCTGCGGCACATGGGCCAAATTCGCCACAAAGGCACAGCCCTTTTCATGAGCCCGTTCCAGCTCACCAGCAAAAGAGCCGATAATTTCTTTGTCCTCGTTGAGCACCACATTGAGGATGAACTTCAAGCCAGCGGTACGCGCCGCATAAACCATATCGCGATGAATCGGATTGTCCAGCAAATTACCTGTACGTGCATGATGGGAATGGATAAATTCACCACAGTGATTGGCCATAATCGTCTTATAGGATGCCACCCCAGGTAAAACTGCCTTGCGGCCTCCAGAGAAACCTGCAAAAAAATGCGATTCAATAAAGCCTTCTGCCAGCAACAAATCTGCCTCAACGGCAGTGCGATTCACAATGCACGCACCGCCACTTGGCAGCGTCCCAATTTTTACCATGGAAGAATCATCGGTTGATACATGCATGACAATATTTTCGTTGCGTACGATTTCTTCCCCATACTTTGCCACCAGTTCCTCGTGGGTTGACGGACGATGAAAGCCCGTGGCGACCAGAATACTGATTTGCGCTTCCGGCTCTACAGAACGAATACGGCGCAAAAGTATCGGCATCGTAATATGGGAAGGAACTGGACGGGTGTGGTCCGAACTGATAATCGTTATTTTTTTCTTTCCTTTTACCAAATCCTCTAACCGTGGCGAACCGATAGGATTATCCAGCGATTCCTCCACCAGCTCCTTCTGCCCTTTATTGGCCTTATAGGCTGCTGCTTTTGACTCCAACACCGCCAGCACATTTTCATCTGCAATCTCTGCTGACATTGTCCCCTTGTCATAAGGTAAGGAAATCTTCATTGTAAAAACCTCTCTTTCCAAATCCTCCAATTTCCAGTACAATTAACCATAATGTAAACCGTCTTTCACCAGACGAATATAGCGTAGCATAAGCCAGCAGGCTTGTTGCATCAATACTTACAACAAGATACCGTAAAAAATGCGAAACCATCATACTACTTAGAAAGAAGGTTTTCCCTTGCTCCCCATTCTCGACAAATCCCGGCAAAAAGAATACGCTCTGCTCAGTCTTTTAGATTCCGCCGACCGTTACTTTTCCTGCCAAGAACTCGCCCAAAGTCTAAAGCTTTCCGAACGAACCATCCATAAATATCTTCAAGACCTTACCACTCACCTAGCGGAACACTGCGGCCAGGATTTTCACATTAAACGCAGTACCGCTCTCGGTATACGGCTGCACCGCGTTCCCTGGCTTAATATCCATACCGTCTACACGAAATTTGCGCAAAAGTCCATGAGCTACTCCTTTTTTCACACGATGTTCTTAGAAACATCCGATACCCCCACGGCTTTCTGTTTATCCCATTACCTAAGCCAAGCTTCCCTATACCGCACCCTTACCCCCATGCGTAATGCCGTTGCGGCCTTCTCGTTGACTCTCGACATCGCAAATATGCGGCTGTCTGGGAACGAAATGCAGATACGCTACTTCTTTAACAATTTCTATCTGCAAATATATCGCGGCTATGATTGGCCCTTTCCTGCTATCTCACGTCAACGTGTCATGAATGCCATCGAGGACATTTTAAATGCCCTTGATTTTCCCATGTCAATCAGCGACCGCAAACATTTTTCCTATTGGCTGGCCATTATCGCTCACCGCTTAACGCTGAGACATTCGCTTTCTTCCACACTACCTGCCGAATTCGGTATGGAAAACGAAGCCTACCATGCCTGCCTTCCTGCCATCCAACGTTTCTTCCAACGTTTCCGTCTCCCCCTCCTTACTGCAGAGTGTCAATTTATCTTTTATCTGCTCCATGCTTTTCCCTTTGGCGTCAATATCCAACAGCGGCTTTTTGCCGCTGCTCGCGATGCCCGCGGCTTCGACTGTTTGCCCCTTACCGCCACCGACCATTTCATGGCTGTTTTTGCTCGCTACTTTCCCAACTGGATTGGCCTAGGAGCTCCCAGCTTCCGGCAAAAATTACACCGTCTCCACTTTCATGGCGCTTTGCTCAGCGGCAGTTCCGATCTCCCGGAACGCTATCCATTTCTAAAATCTTACCAAAGCACCTATCCTAATTTCGCCCACCATATCCAGAAGCTTTATGAGGCCCTTGAACCCCATCCCTGTGGCCGTTGTTTTGCCGACGCCCGGTATCTGCTCCCCCACTACATCCTACTATGCAGCCAATACTTCAACCTAACCGCTGCGGAATCGGTCATAACGTTAGCCCTATTAACAGACTATGGCCCCATTTACGAAGAAAAAATAAAGCAGGAAATCCTTTCCCGCTTTCAAGATGAATTTCACCTTCAATTTGTTACGACTAACGTTGCCTATGACCTGCTAATTACCAATCTCCCAGCCCCTATTCACTCCCCAGGGCATCTTACCCTGTCCATCCATACGGCCTTTAATGCCCGCGAATGGGACATGCTGCGGCAATTGCTAACGCATATTCGCACACAAAAACCGTTGCATCCGTAAACACCAATACCAATATTCTATACAGCAAAAGGCCCGTTGACTTACCGTCAACGGGCCTTTTGCTGTATCCCCTTGGACTGTTTGTTTCGTCCTTGTCCTTTATTCTTTTTTCGGCTGCTCGGCGGGAGCAGACGGCACAGCGCTTGCAGCTGCTGCCGACTGCTGAGCCTGGCGCGCTGCCTGCTGGCTCATCTGGGCCTTGGCCTGCTTAAGGACATTCAAGGCCTGCTGGAGTCCCTGCTCTGCCTGCTGAACCCCCTGGAAGGTTCCCGTCACATGGGAAATCAGCTGATCAAATACCTGATTGGCGTAGGCATCGGCATCACTCTGAAGCTGCATAGCATTTTTCTGGGTGCGCTCCATGATTTCCTTTTCCTGCTGCTGAGTCTGCTGCAAAATCGTCTTTGCCTTTTCCTTCGCCTGCAGGACTATTTCGCTTTCATCTGTCACCCGATTGGCATACTCTTTTGCTTCCTTCTTAATCTGTTCCGCTTCTTTTTCCGCATTGCGAATAATCTCATCCCGATTCTTCATGATTTCATCGGCACGATTGAGTTCCTTCGGAAGGTCGTTGCGGAGCTCATCTACGTAATGAATCAGTTCATTATCGTTAATCAGCGTCTTTTCTGTAAAAGGAAAATGCGAAGCTCCTACTACCATATTTTCTAATTTATCTAAGGTATCGCGTACTGACATATTCCGCTTACTTCCTTTCTCTATCATCTAAATTCATCATCGCCTGTTCCACGCATTCCGGCACCAATCCATGAATTTCCCCATGGAATCGGAACAACTCCCGGACTCCCGAAGAACTCACAAAGGAGTAATCCGGACGCGTCAAAAGAAAAATCGTATCAATGCCAGGCTCAATATGGCGAATCATGTACGCCTCATTTTCCTCATATTCCAAATCTTTGACGGAACGAATGCCACGTACAATAACCCGCGCATCGTGCTCCTTCATAAAATCAGTAATAAGGCCTTCAAAGGACATGACCTGGACATTTGACAAATGACGGACCGACTGGCGCAGCAGTTCCACCCGCTGCTCAATCGGAAAAAATCCCTGTTTCTGCACATTGTGGAATACACAGATAATCAGCTCATCAAACATCGTGCTTGCCCGCTCAAATACATCGATGTGCCCATTGGTCACGGGGTCAAAGCTTCCCGAACACACAGCCCGTCTCATGCTTCCACCTCCTCAACATACTCGCGCCACTGATAAAAACTCAACTGCGTCGTATGTCCATAGCGGCGATTCATGACCTGTACCAGGGAGCTAAGCTCGGGAATCTCGTTTTCATCGGCACCGTGCTCGATGACTAAAATTCCATTGCGAGCCATAATTCCCTCTGACCGGTCAATTGTCAACAGGGCCTTTTCCCAAAGTCCGATGTGATAGGGCGGGTCACAAAAGATTAAGTCAAATTCTTCCCGGTTTCCAGCAAAGCGCCCCAGTTCAGCAAATACATCGCCGCCCCGTACAACCGCTTTCTCCTGCATACGCACCAGCCGGACATTCTCCTTCATGATATCCGCCGTAGCTTGGTCAACCATCACGCAGGCCTTAGCACCACGCGATAAAGCCTCCAGCCCCAAATTACCAGTTCCCGCAAAGATGTCAAGCACCTTTCGGTCCATGACTTTTTGTCCCAGGATATTGAAAAGCGATTCCTTTACTCGATCAGCAGTAGGCCTCGTATTCCAGCCTTTTGGCGTTTTCAGCCGACAGCCCCGGGCTGATCCCGTGATGATTCTCATAGGTTCCACTCCATCCTGTACTTATGGTTTCTGCGTCGTTCGTCCTTGACAAAGACAAACTTACAGCAAACAAATACATTTTACCATATTTTCTCCGAATAGTGAACTATCCCTATGGTATAATATTCAAAGAATTAACTACGAATTGACATAGGAGTATATCGTGAAACGAACCGATAAATATTTGACCTTGCTGGGACTGTTTTTCTTTCTGCTTGGCCTATGGCATCTATGCCGCTTTTCGCCAGCAGCCACCAATGTTGCGCCCCAGCGCCAGGAAACTGCAAAAATCCTGTTGGTTCCCCTTGACGGCCGCCCACCCTGCCGCCAATTTGTTATCGATGCTGGCCACATTGCCGGATTAGCAGTAACTCCTCCACCTAACGAATTGCAGGACTATTATTCCCAGCCTGGTGATACGGAAGGCATGAAGCAGTGGCTCTCTGCCAACATCGAAACCAGTCAGGCAGTCATCCTGTCTATTGACCAGCTTCTTTACGGAGGCCTGCTCACCGCCCGGGAAAAAGAAAAGACACCAGCA
Organism: Selenomonas sp.; assembly: GCF_024693525.1. The sequence goes on from NZ_JAILKR010000006.1 coordinate 25,484, forward strand.
GAGCGCCAACAGCTCATTGCTTTTCTGCGGCAGCTTCATGAAAAACATCCTGCTGTTCCCATCTATGCCTTCAGCATCCTTCCCCGGCAAACACCCCAGGATACCATTGACGGGTACTGGGAACGGAGCCACCTGCTTTCCTATTCACGCTTAAAGGGGCGCCAGGCAGAAGGCCTTCCCGTTTCTACCGAAGAATTACAAAAACTAGAAGCAGCTATTCCCGCTGAAATCCTTGCCCGTTATTTATCCCATTTTGAAGAAAACCGCCTTCTCAACGAAGAACTCATCCAACTTACCAAAGAAGGCGTTTTTACTCAGCTTGTTCTCGGGCAGGACGATGGTGAACCCTACACCATTCCCAACATCGAAAAAAAACGGCTGCAACAGTATATCCACCAGCAGAACCTGCCGCCAGACAAAGTTTTTTTGACCCACGGCGCCGATGAAATCGCCCTCTCCCTGCTTTCCCTCATCCAAAATCGCCGCGCCGGCTTTAAACCTCGCGTTCTTGTGAAGTATGCCGCCCCGTATATGGCCCAGCGCATCATGCCCTACATGGCGGTTTCCATCGACGAAACCGTCAAAGAAAAAATTGCCCTATTAGGCGGCGAAGAAACCACCACCGCTGAAGATGCTGACTTTACCCTCTATATCTCAGCTTGTGACAAAGATACCGGGGATGTTGCCGCCCGGAAAACTGCCGTAAAGCAGCTAAAGGCCAATCAGCAAGAGGGTGCCCCCACAGCTCTGGTGGACCTCAGTAAACATTTTGAGGCCAGCGAGACCGTACTTCCCCTGCTTATTGAAGCCGATTATCCCGTGAATAACCTCATCGCCTATGCAGGCTGGAATACCACCAGCAATGCTATTGGCACTGCCCTGGCCCAAGCCAGCATCTACGAAGCCTGCCGGCAGCAAACCGAAGACCGACAAGAAATGATTGGCCTTACCGCAGCCAACCTCACCTTTCTCCAAGGACGCATCTTAGAAGATTATTTTTATCTCAAAGATGACATCGAATTGGTCAATCAAAACTTGAAAAAAGCCGGCTATATCAACACGGCTGACCTCGACCTTGAACATAATTACCGTTGGGCCAACCGCATGCTTCAAAATTCCATGCAGCAGCACATCGCCAGCTATAAACAGACAAAATCCGCCCGCACGCCGGTAAAATTCACGTCCCCTGCTGGCGATTTTACCCTGATGATGCAGGACCTGACCGCAGAGCTCAGCTATCCATGGCCCCGGACCTTTGAAATCTGGCTCCATGCCACGCCGTCTTTTGCCATGCCCAGTGAAAAATAATATTTGTTTTGGTATTGACAATACTCTGTTCATCCGATATAATTTATAAATGTTGACGGCATTAATTGCCGGATGCTCACAGGGGTATCGCCAAGTTGGTAAGGCACGGGTCTCTGAATCCCGCATGCGTTGGTTCGAGTCCAGCTACCCCTGCCATATGAAATTTAACCGCTATCTGCTGATAGCGGTTTTTTGGTATCTTCAAACAACAAAAAGGCGAGGATAATTCTTGCAATAATCCTCGCCACTTTTTATTTCACAGAATGGATTGGCGGCAGCTCTACTATCTTCTCTGCCCTCTCCCCAGAAATCTGAGCAACTTTTTCAATGGGTGGCAGTTCCACTACCTTTCCCGACGACAACACAGTTACGGCCCGCGCCTCACCGGGCAATGGCTGAATCGGCGGCAGTGACACAGTCTTCCCTGCTGGTAGCTTTGCAGTTGCAGCCACGGGCTCAGGCTCTGGCAAAGCCACCACATTTTGGCCTGTCACACCACTAGAACTGCGGGCAGCTCCCTTGCCATTAAGTGGATAGATGCGCAAATCCGTATCGCTGTCATCGATAGGCCGCTGTCCCTTTGCCCCTGCAGAATAGCTAGAAAGCCCACTGCCATTAACAGCAGCATCGTTTCCGGCCAAGCCATTCGTTCCCAGAGCAGTACCCGCTCCCCCTGGGCTGACCAGGCCATTGCTGCCAGGATTTTCATTCACACTCGCGCTACCGCCGCCAGCAAAATTGCCATTGGCGTCCTGAATTCCCGTCGATCCAGTGGCGGAATTTACCTCCCTTCCCTGCACCCGACTATGCTTTTTATTCCTGGCATCCACATCGGCAGCAGTAATGATAATGGGGATAGCCTTTTCCTGAGTCACTTCTGCCGGTGGTTGTTCCACCGCTATTTTTTTTGCTTCTTGATTTACTGCTTCCCAACGAAAGGCCGCCTGATTTCCCTGTGGCTGCTGCGCAGCCACATCACTGGTATCAACACCTGCGTAGCAAGTGGAAGATAGCATCGTCATGACTGCCATCATTAGTGCCGCCTTCGTCCTTTTTGTGTAATTCATCCGGTTAGCCCCCAATATATCTTAATGCTGCGTAACTTCCTTTTATCTAATATTTAATTCGTCAAGTTCCGGAAAAATCCTCCTTACCAGACAAAAAGAGACTGCGATATTTCACAGTCTCTTTTGGGTTAGCCCTTATTTTTCCTGGAAGGTCATAGCACCATTTTGAAACTTGACAATCTCACTTTCCCGAAGTTCCGGATTGTCAATCAGCTGCAGGGAGTAGCAGCCGCCCTTATTGCCACGGAAGAACAGGATTGCCATCTGGGTATCCGCCTTGGCCGTCACATCCGGCTTGCCGTCCCCATCCGTATCCAGTTCTACTTCCTTAGCCGTCAATGCATAGATGGCTTTGTTATTCTTGTTAAGATTCACCACCATGGCGCCTTCATAGGGATTGCTCTGCATGATACCGTCCAGATATTTTTTTGCCTCGGCCGCATTCATCTTATTGAAATCCGGCGTCTTTTTCTTGTCAAAGGCATCGGTCAACACCAACCAGGCATTTTTGATATTATAACCATCGTTATCAAAAATTAAGACCTCACCTTTTTTGCCTTCCATCAAAAGATTGGCAGGAATTACATGGGGCTTTTGGGGGCAGACTATGGTATATCCATAGTCCTTGCTCGTATAAAGATATCCTTCGACGGCTGCCGCAGGTGTTGCTGCTGCCGCATTATCCTTCTTAGCTTCTGCCGGCTGTACTCCGCCTATTAGTATCAGCGTTACAACCAGACAGCCAATCGTCAGCATGGCTTTTTTCCAATTCATGAATCATGCCCTCTTTCCCCTAGGAATCTCAGCGCTTGCGTGCTGGTTCAACGTTTATTTTGTACCCCTTAACCGTATTGCGGTGCATGACGTTCATGACCCGCTCGGCTACATCTTCCGGTACCTCCACGAAGGTAAACCGATCGTAGATATTGATAACCCCAATGGTATCCCCGGGAATATCCGCCTCACCGGCAATAGCCCGTACGATATCCGACGGACGAATCTTCTGGCTACGGCCAATGTTCAGGAACAGGCGAACCATGCCCGGAGCCCCACCGGTATCGCCAAAGCCTTCTTTATCCTTCGGACTTTCCTCCTTGAATCCTTCCAGCGAAAGTTTCAAGGCAGCAGCGGCAATATCCACCATATCAAAGCCTTCATCTGCCACATCCGAAATAATTGTGTGATAATCATCGTAATGATTCTGCTGCAGCGTCTTGATGAGCCGTTCCTGTACCAAGTCCTTCTGGCGTTCGAGAATATCCGAGGCCGACGGAAGTTCGCGGCGTTGAATCTTGGTATGAGCCAGCTTCATTATCAAGCGGAGCTGACGATACTCCTTCGGTTCGATAAAAGTTATCGCTACACCGGTACGGCCCGCACGGCCCGTGCGTCCAATGCGATGGACATAGGACTCGTGATCCTGCGGAATGTCGTAGTTAATGACATGGGTGATGTCATCGATATCAATACCGCGGGCTGCTACATCCGTAGCAATCAGCACATCGATGCGTCCCTCGCGGAACTTCTTCATCACCCGGTCCCGCTGAATCTGGGACAAGTCACCATGAAGTCCCCCTGCCGAATAACCGCGGGCATCGAGGGAAGCTGCCAAATCATCCACCGCGCGCTTCGTGCGGCAGAAGATGATGAGTTTTCCGGTCTCTTCCACATCCAGCACCCGGCAAAGCCCATCGAATTTCTGACGGGTCTCATAATACACCTGATCAATCAGCGGAACCGTCAAATTCTCGCGGGTAATCGTCACCTGCTGAGGATTCTCCATATAACGGCGTGAGAGCTTTTCAATCGGGCCGGGCATCGTAGCCGAAAACAGCAGAGTCTGCCGCTCTTCGGGTAAATTCCGAATGATGGTTTCGATATCCTCGATAAAGCCCATATCCAGCATTTCATCGGCCTCGTCCAAGACCAGGGTCTGAACATCTTCCAAACGAATCGTCTCGCGATGCAGGTGATCCAGCAATCGTCCCGGAGTTCCCACGATGATGTGAACCCCCCGCTTCAAGGCCCGTATCTGACGGTCAATGGATTGCCCACCGTAAATGGGCAGCGTGCGAACGCGTTTGTATTTGCCGATTTTATTCAGTTCCTCGGCCGTCTGAATCGCCAATTCCCGGGTCGGCGTCAGGACCAATGCCTGAATGCGATGATTTTTCTCCATCACCTTTTCCACCGTAGGAATGCCAAAGGCTGCCGTCTTGCCAGTTCCTGTCTGAGCCTGGCCAATGACGTCATGTCCTTCCAAAGCCAAGGGAATCGTCTGGGCCTGAATTGGCGAGGGCTCTTCAAAGCCCATGGCCTCTACTGCCTGCAGAATTTTGCGGCTAAGATTTATCTCACCAAATTGTTTCAATTCTTGTTTCAAAAAGATCCTCCTGATAAATACTCTATGATCATTTGCAGAGCCATCTCTGCACTTTGCTGTTTGATTGCCATGCGATTGCCATGAAAATGATTTTCGCAAACCTTAGTTCCCCGGCTGCCAGCAACAGCGATGAAAACTACCCCCACCGGCCGCTCTTTCGTGCCGCCTCCGGGGCCTGCCAGCCCAGTTATGCCAACCCCCAGGTCCGTCCCAATCAGCTGGCGAATCCCTTCGGCCATTTCGCCGGCAGTCTCCGCCGATACCTCCGTATGGGCGGCAATCGTTGTGGGATTGACACCAACCAGTCGCTCTTTTACCGGATTGGTATACGATACCACCGAGCCCATGACATAGGCGGAACTGCCTGGAACATCCGTCAGCCTGCTGGTCAGTAAACCACCAGTACAAGACTCCGCGCAGGCGATGGTCTGATGCTTGGCCATCAGCAGCTGGCCTGCGGTCTCCTCCAGCTCTTTCATGGTCATGCCTCCCCTTATTCCGGCAGCTTTTCGCCTACCACATCATAGGTGAAGCCCTGCAGGACTTTTACCCGAATGATGTCACCGGGCTTGCTGTCCTGGTCATTTTCCACATATACCTGACCGTCGACTTCCGGCGCCTCGCGATAGGAACGGCCGACGCAAATATTGGGCTGCTCTTCGTCGCGGCCTTCCACCAGTACTTCCAACTCTTTTCCCTCGAAGGATTGATTGACCTCTTCGGAAATCTTGCTCTGCAAACTCATGAGATCATGATAGCGCTCCTGCATGACTTCTTCTGGAACCTGATTCGGCATGTCATAGGCGGGCGTATCTTCTTCACGGGAATAGGTAAAGACTCCTACCTTGTCCAAACGCTGCTCCTCTAAGAACTTGCGCAAGGTCTGGAACTGCTCCTCCGTCTCACCGGGGAAGCCGACGATAAAGGTCGAGCGAATGGTGACGCCGGGAATCTTTTTGCGGAGTTTATCCAACAATGCCACCATTTCCTCCTGGGTATCCGGCCGATGCATGGACCGCAGCAAGTCGTTATCGGCATGCTGCAGCGGCAAATCCACATATTTGCAGATTTTCGGCTCAGACGCATATACATCGATGAGCTCATCCGTAAAGAATTTCGGATAAAGATAGAGGGTACGAACCCATTTGAGCTTTGGTACCTTGACCACATTGCGCAGGAGCTCAGCCAAGGATGGTTTTCCATAAAGGTCCTTACCATACATCGTGCTGTCCTGAGCAATCAGCACAACTTCCCGCACACCTTTTTCGGTGAGCTTCTCAATCTCCTTGCAGATGTCTTCAATCCGGCGGCTGCGGTAATGACCGCGAATCTGCGGAATCGCACAAAAGGCACAACGATTGTCACAGCCTTCCGCGATTTTGACATAAGCGGTGTAGTCAGGCGTGGTGGTAATTCGCGGCGTGTTTTCATCGTAAAGGGTATCGTCCTCATCCGCGATGACCACCCGATGACCTTTAAGGGTTTCCTCCACCGCCTCCATGATACGGCCCCAGGCACCTGTTCCCAGGATGGCATCGGCTTCCGGCAATTCATCCAGAAGTTCCTGCTTATACCGCTGCCCCAGACAGCCGGCAACAATCAGGCTGCGGCAGCGTCCCGTCTCTTTATAATCCGCCATGTTGAGGACCGTCGTAATGGATTCCTCCTTGGCCGACTGGATAAAGGCACACGTATTAACAATAAGAATATCCGCCTCAGCGGGGTCAGGCGTCAGCTCAATTCCATGAGCTTTGAGTTCTCCTAGCATTACTTCTGTATCGACCAGATTCTTGGAACAGCCAAGACTAATAAAACCTGCTTTCACTTTTTTGCCTCCTAAATTCTATTTCCCAAAACAAGACACAGAGGATACTGCCCGTAGCTACAGGCCGCATCCTCTGTTTTAGCCAATCATTTGAAGCGAATCTCCTTCACCCAGCGGTCCAGGAAATCATGTTTTTGTTCGGTACTGAACAATCCCGGCTGGTTAAAGAGAATCATATTCTTGCCCGCAAAGGACTTATAGGCAAGCGTTCCCGGATTTGTTGGCACAAAATAGAAGCCCTGCTCCTGCAGTGCCAGCTGAGCCTCATCCGTAAGCAGCCAATCCGAAAACTCCTTGGCTGCGGCGGCATCTTTCTCACTAGCTTTAAAGGCCATAGCCGTGCCAGTCACCATAGCCGCCGTTCCATCAGCAGGATACACTACCTGCAGCGGATAACCGTCCTGCATATAACGGATGGTCTCACTTTCCACCGCAATGGAAATGTCGACCTCCCCCATCCCAGCTTGACGGACTGGATTGGATAAATAGCGCGCATACTGCACCACTTTGGGATGAATCTGCCGCCAAATATCATAGGTAGCTGTATCGCCAAACTGGGCAATCATGCTGATGAGCAGATTTGCCGAGGCGTCAGCAGCCAAAAAGTCCGTCACACCGATGCGAACCTGCTTTTTCTGAGCCAATTCCATCCAGGTGTCCGGAATTTGGGTCTGGGTTTTCAAATAATCCTTATTGACGCAAAAGACGATGGGGTCATACCATACCCCCACCCAGTAGCCATTCTCTTCCCGGAAATCCGCGGCCACTTGATCCCCTGCCTGGGACAAATACGGAACAAGCTCCCCTGCTGCCGCGGCCTTCATAAGGGTTTCCCGGTCAGCTAACACCATGGCACAGGGGCCATTATCCCCTGCGGACTGATTTTTTAAACGGCTCAGGAGCTGATCCGAGGACAACGGCACAAAATTAACCCTTACCCCATGCTGTTTTTCATAAGCAGCGGTAAGGATTGATACATGTTCAGCCGGTAATGTCGTATAAACGGTAAACTCCTGCATCGGACGCCGTTCCGTATCATGTCCGGCACCTGCCAGATATGCAGAACCTGTCACCACAATCAAAAGCAACAAAAAGGACGTCAACAGGAGCGATGTATATCGTCTCATGAAAGGATACCTCACCTAAAAAGACAAAACTAATTAGTATCATTCTATCATAAGAAAAGAACCACCGCAACATAGCGGTGGTCCCGATTCCTTCTTGACTTGTCAAAAATCAGCCATTCGACTGCTCATTCTTGATTGGCGTGCCAAAAATCAAGTTGTCGAGCAAGCCAATGAGCTGGTTGATTTCCGGTTTAGCAATTTGGCCAGATGCCCCAAGCTGCTCACCTTTAAGGCGCATCTCATCACTAATCAGCGACGAGAACAGCACCAAAGGAACCTTGCCCAGGCGCTCATCTTCACGAACCAGCTTCAGCAGACGATGACCATCCATCTTCGGCATCTCAACATCCGATACGATAACACCGACATGCTCGTCGATATTGCCATCGCGCTGGGAAAGTTCCTGCAGATAGTTCCACGCATCCTGGCCATTGCCAAAATCGCGGATAAAACGATAGCCAGACTCATGAAGCGTCGTAACCAGCAGGTCGCGAAGCATCGGCGAATCTTCTGCCACCACCACATGGACATCCGAACGCTTCGATTTGACATCCTCCGTAGCCTCTTCATAGGTAGTGAGCTTCGCATTGATTTCCGGATTAATTTCCGCAATGATGGTCTCAAAATCCAACAGAAGAACAATGCGGTCTTTCATCTTGACGAGACCAACTACCCGAGACTGGTCGCCAACTTCCGGCGCCGGTTCCATGTCCTTCCAGGAAATGCGGTGAATGCGCGATACGTTTTCCACCAAGAAACCAATGTTGTAGTTGTTGATTTCCGTTACGATGATATTCTTTGGCTCGGCATTCGACTGCACATTGAGGCAACGCGGCAAATTGACCAAAGGAATAGCCTTGCCACGCAAGGTGAACAAACCATCAACATAGGGATGTGCCTGTGGCATTGTCGTCACCGGTGCACTCGTGATAACTTCTCTTACTTTTGCAACGTTGATACCATAATTTACCTGACCAATGCTGAATTCTACAATTTCAAATTCATTGGTACCTGTCTCAAGAAGAATTCCTTTTTTATCTCCACTCGTCTCTGCTGCCATTAAATTCGCCCCCATACTCGGATTCGTAATATCCCATTATAATTTCATCTCTTGATGTCATAATTCGCGCTAGAAAGTTAAAATCCTTCTATTCGTGTGAAAAAAGTCCACCGAATCAATCATTTTTCTTTCAAGTACGTCCAGCCATCTTCTTCCACCACACGACCTTCACGCATAAGATGTCCTAAAGCCCGCTTGAACGCTGCCTTGGAAATCTGGAACTTATCCCGAATAACTTCCGGCGAGGTTTCATCGCTGTATGGCATCTTGCCGTTGCGGCTCGCCAGCAGTTCCAATATGCGCTTGGAATCGGTAATCAAAGCTTTTTCTTTTACCTCACGCAGGGATGCATTCAAGCGTCCATCCTGCCGCACATAGGTCACACGGGCGGTAACAATCTCCCCCACCCGTGGGCGGTTCTTAATTTCCTTGTTGTCAATAAAGACGATATAGCGTTCGTTGCTGAACATAAAGGCACCGCTGTCCGTATAGTTATAAATAGCTCCGGTTACCTTATCCCCCACGTGAACGCCAACCGCCGGCTGGGACGCCCGGCGCATTTCATCTTCGACCTCCATGGTCACCGCCAATCGTCCCGATTTATCCGTATAGAGCTTTGCCCATACGACTTCCCCAATCTGCGGACGGCCGCGCATGCCAGCATAGGGCATAAAGATACCGCGCTCTGCCCCTACATCTAAGAAAGCACCATCACGGCTGGTATTGATTACCTTTAACCTGGCAATCTGCCCCTCTTTCATGCGGGGGACCCGCATGCTGGCAGTCAAACGGCGTTTCGGGTCAAGATACAGGAACACGGTAACCATATCCCCAACCTTAACCGGTGCCGTTTGCTGGGTCTTGTGCAGTAAAATGTCATCCGACGTATTGCCTGTTTCTGCATCCAGGAAGGCGCCCATCTCACCGAGACGAGCCACTTTTAGCGTAACCACCGTACTAGGCCCGTATTTCCGTTTTTTTCTCTCTTCCATAGCATCCTCAATCAGTCTTCGTAAGGAGTCAGTTCCGCATCGCCCCAAAGGTGTTCCAAGGCATAGTACTCACGAGCTTCCTGCATGAACACATGGACGACAACATCGCCGTAATCCATGAGGACCCATTCGCCTTCCCGATACCCTTCCTTATGGTCAAAGGAAATGCCTGCCTTATCCATCTCCTCTTCCACGTTGTCGGCAATTGCCCGAACCTGGGTTGCCGTATTCGCCGAACAAATCACAAAATAATCGGTGGACGAGGTCAAGCCCTGCATGTCCATTACCACAATGTCCCGTGCCTTTTTGTCACTGGCTGCCTCACAGATGACCTTCGTCATTTCCTTAATCGTCAAAGTAATTCCTCCTCTTATTCCTTGTCTTTCGCTTGCTCTAATGTTTCAGCAGGGAATAATTCCTGCATTCTTTTCTGTATTGCCGCTTCGTCTGGCACCCAAATGGTGTCATCGCCTTCCGCCACCGCGCCTGGCAGCATAATGCTGGCAGGGGGGTCACTGCTCATGCTCCGCAGCACATTGGCCAAATGGGCCGAATCAAAAATCTCAGCACTCGTTTCCATCTGCTGCTTAAAAATCTCAGCCACCGCCGGCAGTTTCGGTATGGTCTCAAATTGCAACAGCTTCTGATACATTGCCTTGACAAATTTTTGCTGCCGCTGTACCCGTCCGACATCTCCCAGTTCTTCACTGCGATAGCGCAGATACTTCCCTGCCTGTTCACCATCTAAATGCTGATACCCTTGTCGGATGTGAATCGACAGCTCGGCTTCAGGGTCCTCATAGTCCATATTCCCTTCCACATAGAGGTCAATTCCCCCCAAAGCATCCACCAGCTTGGCAAAGGTTTCCATATCCAAGGCAATATACTGGTGAACCGATATCCCCAGCAAATTACTGACCTGGCGCACCATCATAGAAGGCCCGCCCAGGGCATAAACACTTTTGAGTTTCATCTGACCACCATGGTCTGGCAGTTCAATCCACGTATCCCGGGGAATATTGATAAACCGCACCTTGCCGGTATCATTTTCCAGACTTATCAGGAGAATGGTATCGGCCCGCTTCTCCTGTCCGCCAGTCTCATCGGCACCATCATCCAGTCCCATGACCAGTATATTCGTATATCCGTCAAATCGGGGATCTATCTCACCGCGACGTTCATGCTGACGCTCCGTGTAACCGGCATACATGGCCTGATATTCCTGATAAATCCGGCTGCCCCAGGAAACCACCGTATAGCCGACATACAATACACCTGCCATAATGGCACCAAGAAACACCAGCAGGAAAAACAAACGCAACAAAGCCTTGCGCCGTCGTCTGGCCTGTATTTTTCGCTTACGCAGGATATTTTCCCGCGTACTAGTATACTGTTCCTTTCCCATAGGCTTTCCTTCTTTGCTTATTATCCAGTCCTTACCGGATTTTCTTTAGCAGCAATTCGTTTCGCGCAAACACAGTATCCGGATGAATTAGATGCCCCTTGGCCACCACAAACTGAATCGATTGGCTGAATCCTGCCAGCATCATATCATCCAGTGAGGCTTCTTTTGCTAACTGCCGCAAATTCTCCACTCCCGGATAATCACGTCCTGGTTCAATCATATCGGCAAACCAAATGATTTTATCCAAAGCGGTCATCTGGGGACCGCCCACGGTATGACGCCAGATTGCCTGCTCCACTTCCGCATCCTCAACCTGATAAATTTCCCGGACGCGCTTAGCTCCGATATAGGCATGAAGCAGCAGCGGCATCGCCTGTTCCACCGTGCCAATAGCAATCCCACGCTTTTGGGCCTCCGCAATCATATCCTCATTGCGAAACTCTCTGGCACAATCATGTAGTAGGCCAGCCACCCGAGCCTTCTGTTCCTCCACACCAAATCGCCCGGCCAAAAACACAGCGGTTTCTGACACGCCCACCGAATGGGCAAAGCGACTGGCTTTAAGGCGTCTTGCCAACTCCTCTTTCATGGCTTCATAGCTCATGCCAAAACTCATTGATATAAACCTTCTTTTCTTATATACGCTTCCACTGCTGCTGGCACCAGATATTTAATACTTTTGCCACAGCGCACCCGCTGGCGGATATCCGTAGAAGAAATCTCCAGTTCCGGCACCGCTAGAAAATGAATCTTTTCTTCTGCCAGCCGACCAAAGCGCTTGACTAAATCTTCTTTATCCACCGGGGCCCCCGGTCTTGTCGTGCCAACGAAATGACAGCTGTCCAGCAATTCTTCAATATGATACCAGGTGTGCAATTCATTGATGGTATCTGACCCGGTGATAAAATACAATTCTGCATCGGCTCCATACTTTTCCTGCACTTCCCGCACCGTCAGCAACGAATAGGACGGTCCTGTCCGCTCTAACTCCTGCTTCGAAACATGAAAGCAGGAATTGGAATAGGTGGCCAGCTGAGTCATCATCAAGCGATGATAAGCAGGAGCCACCTTCCGCCCCTGTTTATGTGGCGGGTTTGCCGCCGGGATAAACAGGACCAAATCTAGGGCAAAAGCCTCCCGAACCTGTTCGGCAATCGCCAAATGTGCCATATGGATAGGATCGAAGGTTCCGCCCATGATGCCGATTCGGCGAATCGGCTGCAACGTATCCTCCATGACATCAAAGCCCCCATTTCCATCCCATGAGTATTGCCAAAACAACCCCAATGGTCACTGCAATCAGAAGGATTGCCCTTCCGTAATCTTTCGCATCATGGCTTCCCTTCGGGGTAGCTAGATATTGCGCTATCGTTCGAATATAACCGTGGATGGGGTTCATTCGCGAACCTGCCCCTCACCATAGATGAGGTACTTCATGCTGGTAAGCTCTTCCAGTCCCATTGGTCCTCTGGCGTGAAGTTTCTGGGTGCTGATGCCAATTTCAGCACCAAACCCGAATTCAAAGCCATCGGTAAACCGCGTGGAAGCATTGACATAGACCGCCGAAGCGTCCACTTCCCGCTGGAATCGATGGGCATGGGTAAGATTCTCGGTCACGATTGCTTCCGAATGTCCGGTATTATACCGATTGATATGGGAGATGGCCTCATCAATATCCTTTACAACTTTGACGGATAAAATCAGGTCACCGTATTCCGTCGACCAGTCTTCCTCCGTAGCTGGCAGGAAAGCCTCACAAACTGCCTGACAGCGCGGGCAGCCACGTAACTCTACTTTCTTTGCCTGCATCGCCTTGGAAAGCTTCGGCAAGAATTCGTCGGCCACAGCCTCATGGACAAGCAGAGTCTCCATGGCATTGCAAACCGACGGATGCGATGTCTTGGCATTGACCGCAATGCGGATAGCCATTTCCTGGTCAGCGGAATCATCCACAAAGGTATGACAAACGCCAGTGCCGGTCTGGATAACCGGAACGGAGCTGTTCTTCACGATATGCTCAATCAACCCAGCGCCACCGCGGGGAATGATGACATCGAGAAAACCGGACAAATGGGTCATAACATCTACGGCTGCCCGGTCCGTAATTTCAACGAATTGCAGCGCCCCTTCCGGAATCCCATTTTCATAAGCGGCCTTCGCTAACAACGAACTGATTGCCGTATTGGAGCGGATTGCCTCCGAACCACCGCGCAAAATGACCGCATTGCCGGATTTTAGGCAAAGGCCAGCTGCATCCGCGGTAACATTTGGCCGTGCCTCGTAAATAATGCCGATTACGCCCAGAGGAACGCGCACACGGCGAATCTCCAAACCATTGGGACGGATGGTCGAATAGTTACCCTGACAAACCGGATCAGGCAGTGCAGCCGTCTGACGGAGCCCTTCTGCCATCTGACGAATCCGCGTCTCATTTAGCATCAGCCGGTCAAGATAAGAACGTTTTAAACCTTTCTGACGGGCATCTTCCAGGTCTTGCTCGTTCGCCGCTAAAATCATGGCACTGCGTTTTTCCAAAACATCCGCCATGGCCAATAGCGCCTTGTTTTTCACACTGGTGGACAATACCCCCAGTTTCCGGCTGGCTTTACGGGCTTCTTCTGCCTTTGTTCTCATCACTGCTTCGATATCCATCCAAATTCCTCCTCTGGTTCAGACCATCAAAACCATATTGTCCCGATGAATGACTTCTTCAGGAATATCGCCATCTACCAAGGTGGCAAATTCTTCCGTTTTATGCCCCAACAACTTCTGCAGAAGCTCTGACTTATAATTCACGATGCCGCGGGCAATTTCCTGCCGCTCCGTGTTAAGCACACGTACGGTATTGCCTTCGCGAAAATCGCCTTCACATTCCAGGACTCCAGCAGCCAAAAGACTTGACCCCTTTTCGCGCATTGCTGCTGCACAGCCATCATCCACCACAATTTCACCGGCCAATCGCTTGCCAAAGGCCAGCCAGCTTTTGCGGACCCGCAAGTGGGATTCCCGGGCGGGAAATACCGTCCCGATTTGTTCCCCGGCCAAAATGCCGCGAATCGCACCCTCTCTTGCCCCTGAGGCAATGACCATGGTGACGCCAGCACTCATGGCAATCTGCGCCGCCTGAATTTTGGTCATCATGCCGCCCGTTCCGAGTTTCGAACCTGCACCGCCAGCAATTCGCTCTACCTCCGGCGTGATTTCCGGAATCTCACAGATGAGCTCTGCCTCTGGATGAGTCGAAGGATTGGCCGTATAAAGGCCTTCAATGTCCGAAAGGATAATCAGCGCATCGGCATCAATGAGCGTTGCCACCATAGCCGAAAGATTGTCATTATCGCCAATCTTTATCTCATCGACAGCCACGGCATCATTCTCGTTGATTACCGGGATTGCCCCCATGGCCAGCAAGGCCAGCAGGGAATTACGGGAGTGAATATACTGATGATGGCGGACAGAATTCTCTTTCGTCAAAAGAACCTGTCCCATCGTCTGCCCGTATTCCGCAAACAGCTTCTCGTAGATATGCATGAGCACACCTTGGCCAATTGCTGCAATAGCCTGTTTTTCCGGAATTGAATCCGGCTTTTGGGAAAGTCCCAATTTCCCCAAACCAGCGGCAATGGCCCCCGAAGAAACCAACACCATTTCCTTACCCTGATTGCGAAGATCCGCTAATTCCCGGATCAAATGGTCAATGCGGTAAAGATCCAGTTTGCCGGTCTCATGTGCCAGCGTGCTGGTCCCCACCTTGACAACGATGCGCTTTGCTTCGCGCAGACGCTCTCTTGCGTTCATAGGCTCGCCCCCGTTTTACGGCAGTTCGATTTTCGGATTCTCGAAGTTTTTCTTGTACAAAAGACCATTCCGACCAATAATCTGGATGAGGTTGACATCCGCACGCTCAGCCAGCATGGTGATGGCATCCTCTGGTTCTTCCAGGCAGTTCTGCAAAACCCGTACTTTAATCAGTTCGCGTTTTTTGATTGCCTCACGGGCAGCTTGTACTACCGACGGCGTAACGCCTTCCTTCCCCATCATGACCACTGGTTCTAGTTTATGACCCATCGAACGCAGAAAGCTCTTCTGCTTACCGGTCAGTGAATTTCTAAGCAATATATATCCTCCTATAAATCTCTTACTCGCGGAATTCAAATTCCATCGCACCAATGTGGACCGTATCGCCCTCTTTGATGCCCTTAGCCTTTAACTTGCTGTCAATGCCCTTAATACGCCAGATATACTGGAAACGACGTACCGCCTCATCGTTGAGGAAGTTCGTCATAGCCACCAGCTTCTCCAAGGATTTGCCCGATACCACAAAATCGCCGCTGATATCGCGGGAAATCGTAACTTTTTCCGGGTCTTCGGCATTTTCGTCATAGACTTTGACATCATCTTCGGCCTCTGGCTCTTCCACATAATTGTCCAGCCATTCACCAACATAGCTGATGAGTTCGCTAACCCCCTGACGGGTTGCGGCGGAAATCTCAAAGAATTTCAAGCCCTCTTCCTCTGCCAACTTCTTGAGCCGAGGAATATTTTCGGCAGCTTCGGGAATATCCATCTTATTAGCCACCAAAATCTGCGTGCGGCGCGCAATCTTTTCACTGTATTTTTTCAGTTCCGCATTGATTTTATAATAATCCTCTACCGGGTCGCGCCCCTCAAGACCGGAGGCATCCACAATGTGCAGAATCAACTTCGTGCGTTCCACGTGACGCAAAAAATCGTGACCAAGGCCAACGCCATCGGCCGCACCTTCGATAAGCCCCGGAATATCTGCCATGACAAAGCTTTTCTCATAGTCGGTCTTTACTACGCCTAAAACCGGCGTAATCGTCGTAAAGTGATACTCGGCAATCTCCGGTCTAGCTGCAGAACAGCTGGCCACCAAACTGGATTTACCCACACTAGGGTAGCCCACCAATCCCACATCGGCCAAAAGCTTCAATTCCAAAATCAGATTACGGGCCTCACCGGGTTCACCAAATTCAGCAAAAGTCGGCGCACGGTTGGCCGAGTTGGCAAATTTCGCATTGCCCCGGCCGCCCCGGCCTCCCTTGCAGATAACCGCCTCCTGACCGATTTCCGTCAGGTCAGCCAAAACTTCTCCCGTCTCCTCATCTTTTACGATTGTTCCCGCTGGAACTTTTACATAGCATGCCGGAGCATTGGCACCGTACTGGTTCTTAATATCGCCATTCTCACCATTTTTGCCGTTGAATTTGCGATGGAAACGAAAATCCAGCAGCGTATTCATATTCGGGTCGACGACAAAAATCACGTCGCCACCGCGGCCGCCATCGCCACCAGAAGGACCTCCATTGGGCACGAATTTCTCACGACGGAAAGCGGACTTTCCATGTCCGCCATCACCAGCCTTGCAAATGACCTTCGTGCGATCGATAAATTGCATGATTTGCCTCCTTTTCCTTACACTTTCCTGCCTTGTGATGAATAAAAGTAAAAGCCGGCATTGTGTTCAATACCGGCTCTTACCTTTATGCACCACAACGCAACCTAACGCCGTTACTATACGTTCAATATAACAATACCTGCGCAGACCAAAAGAATGCGCAGGTACCTATATATCTTGGCTTACATAGCCTGTTCTTCAGCCGTGTAGACGCTAACCTGACGGTTGTAGCGGCCTTTGCGCTCAAAAGCTACCTTGCCGGCAACCTTTGCGAACAGCGTATCATCCTTACCGATACCAACATTGTGGCCCGGATGGAAATGCGTACCGCGCTGACGGACGAGGATGCTGCCAGCCGTTACGACCGTGCCGGCATGCTCCTTAACGCCCAGGCGCTTGGACTCGCTGTCGCGGCCATTACGCGTGGAGCTAACACCCTTTTTATGAGCGAATAACTGCAAATCAAAAACGAACATCATATTCACCTCCGTTATTTCAGGATACGAACAGCCTCCGGACTGAGCTTCTGAATCTCCATCAGTCCTAGAAGCATCGACTGCAAAATTGCTTCCGTGAGATCATCTGGGTTCTCCTTGAGCTCCACCAAGAGCTTTCCACTCGCAACATCATAAGCGACTTCGCGATGCAGGTACTCCATTAAGCCCAAAAGTGCGGTCTGCGTAAGGGAGGACACCCCTGCGCAGACAATATCCTGGCCACGCTCTGCCGTGCCACTATGACCCGTAACAGAAAAACCAGTTATCATCCCATCTGATTTGGTAAAAACACGAATCTCAATCATGCATTAAGCTTCGATTTTCTCGATAACAACCTTCGTGAACGGCTGACGATGACCCTGACGTTTGCGATAGTTGGATTTAGCCTTGTATTTGAAAACAAGGATCTTCTTATCTTTGCCCTGAGCCTCGACTTTACCCGTTACTT
>NZ_JAILKR010000023.1 GCF_024693525.1 Selenomonas sp.
TTGACAACGAGGTGATTTTATGACCATCAAGGAAGTCAGCGAAAAGTACGATTTGTCTGCCGATACCATCCGCTACTACGAGCGCATTGGCCTCATTCCCCATGTCCCCCGCAAAGAAAACGGCATCCGCGATTTTGACGATGCCGCCTGTGGCTGGGTGGAGTTTTCCAAATGTATGCGCAATGCCGGTGTGCAGGTTGAAGCCCTGATTGAATATGTTGATCTGTTTTTCAAGGAGGGCACTGAAGAAGCCCGCAAGGAAATCCTCGTCGAACAGCGCGCCCGCCTGCAGAAGCAGTATGAGCAATTAAAGGCCACCATGAAACGGCTGGACTACAAAATTGCCCATTATGAAGAAATCATGACCAAGAACTGCCCGAATCACCAAAAATGATTTCCCACGAAAAAAACCTCTTATGACATTTGCCATAAGAGGTTTTTTCACTCATTTACTTGCCCCTGCAATCGGACAATTACCAACTTTTTGCTGATACTTATTCCATGCAAAGTAACACCCAGCGGCCACCGCAATGACGCCTGTGCAGATTACACTGTACATAAACGTATAGCCATAGCCAGCCGCGACCAATCCTAACAAGCCAGCCGCAAGCCCGACACTGATATCCAGCGACCAGAAATACGTTGCCGTTGCAACACCACTACGCGATAGTGGTGCGCTCTGAATCGCCAATGTCTGAAAAGCAGGACTCAATGCGCCAAAGCCACAACCAAGAACCGCCGCCGACAGCAAAAGTCCCGTCATCGTAGAAATCTGACCGAAAAGCAACATTCCCAGTGCAAAACACAAAAAGCCAGGATATATCGTATAATCCGGCCCCTTGGTATCAAATATCCTGCCCACCACAGGCCGTGTCAACACAATCACAGCAGCAAATACGGCAAAGAACATACTAGTTTCCTGCTGCAATCCCAAAGATTTCGCATAAAGCGGAATGAACGTCAGCACGCCGCCATACGCAAAGAATACCAGACCACCAATAGACGACATCACCACAGACTTGCGTTCAATAAAGTCATGAATACTGATACCCTGCCGCTGTTTTTTCACCGGTAAGATAACATGATCCGGCAAGCGCCGATGATTTGCCACCCAAAACGTGAATACGGCCAGAATCACCATGAACAGGAAAAAAGCCTCTGCCCCCCAGCTGCCGATAATAACCAGTCCCAGCAAGGGCCCCACGACCATGGCCAGATTCGTCGTCAAAGCAAAATAGCCAATTCCCTCCCCTTTACGCGCCACAGGCAATACCATAGCAGCCATTGCCGCCGCTGCCGTAGTCGCCAACGCAAAAATCACACCATGCAGCAGGCGCAAACTATAAATCCCTGTAAGGGTTTGAAAAAAATTGAACCCTAGCATGACAAGTCCAAAACAAAGTGTAGTCACAAACAACAACGAACGTTTATTCATGCTGTCGATAAGCCGGCCAGCCAACGGGCGGCAAACTACAGTCCCAATCTGGAAAAAGGTCATCGCCATGCCAGCTTCCAGTTCTCCGCCCTGCAAATCATCCATAATAAAAATTGGCAAAGCTGCAACCATAATATACTGGCTCATAAAAACCAGAAAATTACAGCCTCCCATACTCAAAAATTCCGGTGTCCAAAGTTTGTTCATTCGCGAATCATTTCCTCAATCTGTACTAACATTTTCTTCATATTGGCTGTATCAGCCTCCCCTAATTCCCGCTCTAGCTGCCGATTTTCCTGCTCATCTGCTGCAGCCAGTTTATCCACCAGCAACCGGCCAGCTGCGGTCAGCTGTAGCAGAAAAGCCCGGCGATCAACTGGATTTTGCTCTCTTTTTACATAATCTTTCTTTATTAGTCGATCCACGATTGCCTTGACCGTATTGGGATCTTTTTTCATCTGCATGGCCAACTCTTTTTGGCTGACATTCGGTTTTTCGGCTAATATCTTCATCGCCACCCACTGCTCTACTGTCAATCCATAGGGGCTGAAAATTTTTTCAATATGGCGGTGAACCTTTCGCGCCGTTCGGCATATCAGATAGCCCAGCGTATCATCAATCCGCATCGTCATTCTTATGCTCCTATCGCAATAAAATAATACGTTAACGTACTTAATATTAATACGCTAACGTATTATTGTCAATACAGCTATGGGAGCTAGTTCATAAGCCCAACTCATTAAACCAGCTTTTGATTTCTTCTGCTTTAGCCTGCGGCGAGAACAGCTTGCCCGGCTTCCACTCCGCCTTACCCTTGATCAGCTTCTGCAGATAGTCAGCACTGCTGCCGATATCGCTGCCACCGGAGGTGCAGATAGCCGTCAGCTTCTTACCTGTAAAATCATAGCTTTCCACAAAGGTATCCATGATGCGCGGTGCCTGTCCCCACCAGATAGGATAAGCCAGTACGATAGTATCGTAATTAGCTATCGGCGCATTCTTATCCACAAGTTTCGGGCGGGCACTATCGTTTTTCTGCTCCACCGTGGCACGGGTAGTTTCGTCATTATAGTTCAAGTCCTCTTTGCTATAAGGAACTTCCGGACGGATTTCGTAGAGATCAGCATTCAGAGCCTTAGCCGTATTCTCGGCAAGCGTGCGGGTATGGCCCGTGGCCGAAAAATACGCTATGAGGATCTTGCCTTTGGTCGCAGGCGCCTTGCTGTCTGCCTGTGCACTCTGCGCAGGTGCCGATGCCGCCTTTTCTGCCGTCTTGTCCGACTCGGTGCCACAGCCCACCAAGCCTAGAATCATCAACACGCCCAAGCAGGAAATCCATAGTTTTCGCATATCATTATCCACTTTCACGATTTGTCTATTACGTTATTAATCTACCACTTGAAGTGAACTCCACGTCAAGCCTTTATTTGTGCATATGCCGTTTTACAAAATCACGAATTTCGCCAAAAGAATCCACACTGTCCTGCAAATCCGGCATGAGCAGCGCAAAATCATGCGACATTCCTGGATAAATGGTAAGGGTTACATCGGTACCATCGGCCGCAGCTTTTTTTGCCAAA
>NZ_JAILKR010000046.1 GCF_024693525.1 Selenomonas sp.
GCGGATAAGGGGCTGCAGTTCTTCATCCGTCAAGCTGTCAATATACTTTGGCATCAGCCGCTCTCCCATCTCAGCTACCGCCTTTTCAACATTGCTCCAAGCAGTATTCTGCACCAGTATAGCCGTAACCATGATGGCATAGGGACTGCCCGGCCACCAGTCCGGTTGACCGTAAGCAGCTATGAGCCTGTCATAAATTTGATTTGATGTCAACATTTTTCTCAGTTATTGTCGTTATTACCATCTGTCTAAACATGTTGTCCGTAGGGAACACATATTTTTTAACGGTACCTTTCTCCTCATACTCCTTTATTCTATAATCTATATTAGACCATATTGCAGCTGTAATTGAAGCAGCTTTAATAGCAATATCAACTGCATTTTGAACATCAAACTGCTCAATCACATACGCTAATAGATTTTTATCTTTTTCCATTTTGTCTAAAAAAGGTTGTGTATATGGTGTCATATTTATAGCAACAGCTGGAGCTGTTTCTTTATCTTTTAAATCTCCTTTAAGATTACTGCTGAACACATATAATGAACCTTTAAGCGGGCTTTTCTTTATTTCACTTATCCTTTCATCATTAACAGTATCGTAACCAAAAGGCCGCATCCCCACTTTTAAGCCATGTTTATACTGATTATAACATTGAATATATCTTAGATAAAATGATTTTATTTCTGTAAGACTTTCTACCAAAAAATCTAGTGCATGTTTATATGATGATAATGCTCCAGCATCGCAGTTATCTTCAGAAAGCATTGGCAACCCAAATTCTTTTATAACGTATTCCTTTTTATCCCAACTACCTTTTTTTACATAACTTTTTATCTGTGCTGCATTATAATTTATATGATTCTTAGTTAATTGATGCCATTTTCTTGAATTTTTTATAAGTGCAAACATCTCTTCAATCCCTTGAATTGATTGCGATACTGCTTCATATATAAATCCATTTCTTATTTGATTAAATCTTAAACTTTCTTTATCAACTTCGTTTGGTATAAATTCAAGGAAATTATCATCTACAAAACCTTCAATATTAGATAAAATTTTCTTTATAGACAACAATGTAACAACTCTCCATTGAAGAAATTGTGACGACCCGAAATCTTTAATTTGACTGATATTAGCATTCATTTTTGCCTTATCATCATATTTAAACCGTACACTATTCACCTAATCGCCCCCATTAGTCAGTCTTATTTGGTCTGTATGATGAATATTTCTGTAATGCCCCGTCATACACCAGCTTTGTCCGCTCATCAAACAGTACCCACAGTATCTCGTCAAACGCCTCCGGGTGCTCTTCAGCAACTGCCTTGACTGCCTGTACCGCAACATTCGCTGCCTGCTGCACGGGATAGGAGTACACTCCCGTGGAGATTGATGGGAAAGCCACGCTACGAATACCATGCTCCATGGCAAGTTCCAGCGAATGCCGATAGCATCCTGCCAATAGCTCCGCCTCGCCATGACTGCCGCCGTTCCATACTGGCCCTACTGTGTGGATGATGTAGTCGCAAGGCAGTCTGTACGCCTTAGTGATTTTGGCTTGCCCGGTCATGCAGCCATTCAGCGTCCGGCACTCTGCCAAAAGTTCCGGCCCAGCGGCTCGGTGTATGGCTCCATCCACGCCACCGCCACCAAGCAGGCTCTCATTAGCTGCATTGACAATGGCATCGGCATAATACTTTGCCGTAATGTCTCCAAGTTCTGTTCTGATAATAGCCACGTTACCTTACTCCCCCTCGTATCCTAAATGCAGTTCACTGCTATTCATCATTCCCATCAGGTAAAGATTCCATCTTCTTCAATACCTTTGATTCTCCCAAATGGGCAATTTTGTCTTCTCCAAATCTCGCCTTTATCTTGTCAATTGCAGTGTACAGTCGTTCCTTCTTTTCCCTGTTTTTCACCTCAAACAGAGAAATCTCGCTGGGAGCGTCAAAACCGCTGCAACTTACTCCCAACAAGCGTATACCGCTGCCGTAAGGAATGGTAAATGCCCGAAAGAGTGCTTTTGCTTCCCTAAAGATATCCTCATCATAACAAATCGCATCTGAAAGGGTTTTCTGACGAGTGAATGTGGAAAAGTCCCCTAGCCTTACCTTTATCTGCACAGTATGGGCATTCTTCCCACTGCGACGCAATCTCCAGCCCACCTGAGAAGATAAGTACAAAAGATGGTGCTCTGCATCCTGCCGCGATTTCAAGTCTTCCTCAAATGTGGTTTCTTTGCCAATAGATTGTACCTCACGCTCCGGCTCGACAGGACGGTCATCCCTGCCATTTGCCAGTTCCACAAGGTGCCGTGCCAGTCTTTCGCCTACCTGCTTTTGCAATATATCTGTTCCAGCCTTGGCAATATCTCCTATGCACCTGTACCCAAAAACAGCCAGCCTTTCCTCTGTTTTCCTGCCCCCCCCAGATTCTGGATATCGGCAGCGGCCAAAGAATGCTCTGTATGTCCTCTTTACGGATGACAACCAGACCATCCGGCTTTTCCAAATCTGATGCCAGCTTTGCCAGGAATTTATTGGGGGCAATTCCCACTGAAGCTACCAGTCCCGTTTCTGTCAGGATAGTCTTTTTCAGTTTCAAACCATAGTTTCTGGGATTTCCTTGCACAAACCGCTCCATCCCCGTAATATCCAGGAATCCCTCATCAATAGAAAGCGGCTCTACCAAAGGAGAGAACCGGACCAATACCGGCGTATTGTTGTAGATGATGTTCAGCGGCAGAGGCGAATCATAGACTGCATACTCAACGCCGTACCGCTCCAGCGTCTTCAGCCGATGCACCTGCTCGGCAAAGAGATACAGCTGGTCCTACACGATGTCCGTGGCATTCTGGTACCAGAGCCACTTGGCGTACTCGCCTACCAGCTCCGTCTTATGCCCCTTACGCTTCAGCTTCGAAAAAATATCTGCGGCGATGGTGCTCTTGCCGATGCCAGCACCACCATAAAAATTCAGTACCTTCAATGTAAATCTCCCGTCCGTTCTTAGAATTTTACAATAATCATTATACACCACTACGAGGTGGTTCTCTACTGATATAGAACAAAAAGACTACCCAGTCAGCTGCTGAGTAGCCTCATTTACTATGCCTATCGATATCAATTTCTTCTCCTGCGCCGTTTTACATCCTCATCAATCCTGCTCTTCCAGCTTGCAGCCAGCGGAGCCGCGCAACACCGTACATGATGGATGGCCTCTTCCATGACCTCATAGTTGAGCGCCGTTCCCGCCTCATCGCACTGATAGGTAACCGCCCTGTCAGCATGTATGCCGATATGGCCTGCCGCCTTGATGGCATCCATATTAGCCCCCAGGAACAGGAACTCCCAGCCGTACTTCTCCTTCTGCCGCTCCACCATCTTCTTAACCTTCTTGTAAGTATAGCGCCGACTGGCATTCTCCATGCCATCTGTGGTGATGATGAACAGCGTCTTCTCCGGCCTGTCCTCATCACGGGCATACTTGTGAATGTTACCGATATGGTGAATAGCACCACCTACGGCATCCAGCAGTGCCGTACAGCCACGGACGAAGTAGGTATCCTCCGTCAGCTTTGCCACCTTGTCCATCGGCACCCTGTCGTGGATGACATCGCAACTATCATCAAACAGCACCGTGGAAACAATAGCCTCTCCTGGCTCCTTCCGCTGCTTCTTAATGAGCGAGTTGAAGCCGCCGATGGTGTCAGACTCCAAGCCGCTCATGGATCCGCTCCTGTCCAGGATGAATACGATTTCTGTTAAGCCTTTCTTCATTGAAAACGCCCCCTTATCTTTGATAGTTTTATTCTACCGAAGATAAGGAGGTGTTTGGTCGCCTGCCATGCGACATTTCAAAGGTTCATGCTTGCGGGTTGTTGCGGAGATATTCATTCACATCAGTAAGCATGGTGTGGAATGCCCTGCGGCCACCATTCTTTGCCGCAATGTACTGTCTCCACCGCCGCAACACATCCTTCAACGGCTCATCAAGATAGGAATATGCCTTATCCTTAATCCAATCCGGAATACCATAGGCTGCTTCCGCAATGCTGCCGGTGATGGCTGCCAGCGTATCACTGTCACCACCAATGGAGATGGCATTTCGTATAGCATCCTCAAAATCAGTGCTTTCCAAAAAAGCTATTATTGCCTGTGGCACGGTGTCCTGACAAGTTTCGTTAAACTGGTAGCCAGGGCGAATTTCATCTAAGGTACGGGACAAATCGTAACCATACTCTTTCTCGATATGTGCCTTGACACGCCGTTTACATTCTTCCGGGTCATCATTGATGGGCTTGCTATAATCGATATAATATCCACCAAAGTTAAAGCGGTTCATGAATATGGCATCGGCAGTAGCCATAGCCCCTTTAATTCCCTCCGGATGGTTATGGGTAACCTCCGCAGACAGCCTTGCCCCAGCTCTGCCATTTGACGGCCACATTCCCGTCCTGGCACAAAAACCACAGTCCATAGCCCAGGCACAGGGAGCCACCCTCATAGCCGAGCCATTGCCAAAGCTGTTATACGGCTCACGACTCTCTGAAAACAACCAAGCTCCAAACCTGCCGCCATAACCAGCCTTCGGATACATCCTGCCATATTTCTTCATGGCATCGATAAAGTCATCCCTCTCCCCGCCGTTCATGACAGCTTCAGCCACAGCGCAGGTCATGACCGTATCATCCGTGAAGAAACAGTCCTCTCGGAATAGCGGGAAATCCTTTGTCTTGATATTGTTCCACTCGTAAACGGAACCTACGATGTCACCAACAATTGCCCCTAGCATAGCAATCACTCCTTTTTCTTTCATGGTTATATTCTAGCAGAAGCATATTGCGGAGCGGTCGCCTGCCGTGCGACAAATCAGCAACCAAGGAGTGGTTGCTCAAAAGCAAAGAGCGTTTCATTGATGGCAAAAATATCATATTCTGCCCGCTGGATGAAGTATTCCACGATTATATCTGCCTTGCTGCTATGGGAGAGTGCATAGCCTGCCCTGCCTATGAAGTCCCTCGTCTCATCGAGGTTCAGCTCCAGAGCTACAGCAAAGGCCAGTGCCGTTGACTTGCTTGGCTTATACGCTGGGTTGTTACGTATCTTCGAGAATAGCTTGCGGTCAACATTGGCTCGTTTATAAACTTCCGGGTCAGTCTTGCCCTTGGCATCAATGAGCCGCAGTAGAGCTTCGGAGAAGGAATCATCTACCTCTGCCAACAAATCTTCTAAGGAGCGCTTTTTCTTGGGTGCCGGACTAACCGCTTTTGCTATAGGAGCTTCATCCCCCAGATATGACTGCGCCTCAAATAGTCTGCGTCTGCCGCGAAAGTCGCCACTATACTCTTCATCAAGCAGTTCCTCGATGTATCTCTCATCAATGAAACTCTGTACATCTTCAAACAGGCTGCTGGATATCCTGAAAGCCTTCTGGTCAAACACCACAAGGTAGACCTCCATCTCATGCTCACAGAGGAAGTCACGTATAGCCTGGGTTGCCACCGCTATAGCTATCTCCGATGGGCAACTGAACACTCCTGCAGAAATAAGCGGAAAGGCTATAGAGCCGCAGCCGTTGTCTGTCGCCAGCTGCAAAGAGTTGACATAGCAGCTTGACAGCAGTTCCCGTTCTCCATGCTTGCCATCCTGCCATACTGGCCCCACTGTGTGGATGACGAACTTAGCCTGAAGGCCATAAGCCGGCGTAATCTCTGCCTTACCTGTGGCTATGGCACCGATTTTCTTCCGTGCCGCCAGCAGTTCTGCTCCCGCCGCCTTATGTATCGCCCGGTCAACGCCCCCACCCACTATTGGCTTTGGGTTCGCCGTATTGACGATGGCATCCACCTGCATTTTCGTTATGTCGTTACGTACAATTTCTAATGGCACTGTTATTCACTTCCAAGTCATTTGTATTGGCTTTCCTGCCATTTATTGAACACGTTAATCCAGTTGCTACCATGATATTCATCAATTTCTTTCAAAATTTTCTTAACCATAGGCTCCGATTCATCCAATGACGGATACCATGTCATAGCACTACCAAAACCATAGCCAACAGAGCGTGACACTGGTGCTGTCCATTTATGCTTATCTCGTTCATTTCTTGGCAACAGAATACAATTTTTGCTCTCATCCACAATATTGTAACCAGATTCCATGTCCTCACGATCAATATCTTGAATTTGCCTGTAAACGGTAGCATTCTTATACCAGCCAACCACTGCGGTCACATTTCTGTCGGTAGTTGCACACCAAATCACTATGACATTTTCAATACAGTCAGTATTCTTGTCTGATGGGGTTCCGGAGATATTTTCGATATGTATGGTATTGCGGTTTCCCCTATTGGATTTTGGTTCCACAAAGCCAAAACAGTAAGATTTTCCATCTTTCTCGACAGGAAGAAAATTCCATGCTTCATGTCCCATATCATTTTCCTGCACCCATGAACCTCCGTTGAGCGGTGGATCATCCAGCGATGGGCCTTTGTAATATTTCATGGCAGTTATTTTGCAAAACAGTACTCTCATGATTCATTCCTCGCTAAAGTTCATTCCACTCCCGGAAACGAATTCACATACTTAATTTTGATATCCGGAAAGCTATCTACAAACTGGACGGTGAAGTCTTCCCCGCTTTCCACAAACTTCCACTCGCCGATAGCATCCGGAAATGACTCTACGACCTTAACTTTGAGGTCTGGGAAGGAATCCACCACCTTGACTTTGATATCGGCAAAGTGCTCCACCACCTTCACCCTGCCGCAAAGTTTGATGCCTTTATAGTAGCCATCCTGGTTGATGGCAGATGCCGCCATAGCTGTAACTGTCATAGCCATCAGAAGAATAATCGTGAATATTGCGGTCAGTTTTTTCATGTCCACCTCCACAAATATCAATTTCGCTAATACAACCGTAATTCCTGCCTTCATGGCCATTTTGCACACCCTGCAAACGCCCTCCACCAATTTGCAACCCCCTCGGAGCCGCAACACTACCAATCCTTGCCTGTAGCCTCCCAGCCCTCTTCCTATGCCACTTCCCCATAAAGCAAAAACACCTCGAAGCCCCTTGTTTCATAGGGTTTCGAGGTGTTTAGCTCTCTATGTGTTTGTATCAATTCCGCTATGATTTTGTCATAAATGGAAAAAGCAGGTTCCCCCTCCTTGTCTTTGGTCACAATACGCGTGATAAGCTCCGAAACCGCCTGTGGCGTGTAGAACTCCCCCGCCTTCTTGCCCGAGCCAGCAGCAAACTGGCCAATCAAAAACTCATACGCATCGCCAAGCGCATCCGCGCCATACTGCATGAAATCAATATGCGCCAGCTCCTTCATCACATCCGAAAGCATCGCATTGCGCTTTGCTGGCGTCGTCCCTAGGCTCTTGGAATCAATATCAAAGTCCTCGAACAAATCCTCATAAAGCTTCTGCCCGCGGATAGCCTCACCACCCTGCTCAATATCGCGCATAGCCTGACGCAAATGGTCGGTAGTAAAAGTCTTGTTATTGATTTCATTATATAAAGCCGTAAAAGTATACTGCGGCTCAATCGCAAAGCTGTAATTTTCCTCCAGCTCCGCCTTCAAATCCTCCCAATCCTCACTCTGCCGCGCTTCCTCATAAAGCAGCTGCGCCTCATCCAAACTCTCCGGCTTCCGATCCTCCAACAGGTCAACCACAGCATAAAGCTGACGGTCAGACAGATACTTGTAGAAAATCATCCCGAGCAAATAATCCTTATATTCATCCGCACTCATCGTGCTGCGCATAACATTAGCCGCATTCCAAAGCGCCTGATTCAATTCCTGTGATGCCATCTGTAAATTCACCTTTCATCATCTCTATACAGAAAATGTATAAATTTATTCGACCAGACTATTTTTTTCGATATCATTTTTATCTAAACATTCATCAATTTTTTTGATAAATTCGCTACTCTTAGCCACGCTGCTGTTTCCGCCTAAATTTATGTATTTCGAATATATTATTTTTTTTAGATAATCTATATCATCATTTGTTACCGATAATACATTTGCATTTTTCATATCATCAAATGTAACATACTTCTTATTAAAAAGCCTTACAGAAACAGCATATATTAAATAATATAATATATCCGTTCGTTCTCCGCTTGTCATCTCTGATGTCTTAGCTAAATTATCTCTTATCCGAGCTCCTATCAACGCCGTATTGTAGTATACACTCAAATCAACATTTGATTCATATAGCTTTTTATATGTATCATCATCAGTTAATAATGTAGATGGCCTAGCCCTAGCAAAATCAGGTTTCCTAAGGAATATACTAATCATACACTGAGCTAAAAATGATACGCTTATAATTTCCGATGCTTTTTTCTTTTTATTTTTATAATAATTTTTTCGTCTATCATAATATAGCCCCCTCCTTTTAAAGTACATTTCTATTTGTAAATGAATTATATCTGTAACTCTTAACGAAGACTTCGGAATATTGGTTTGATTATTCGTTGCAAATATAATTTTATCTCTAGCTTCTTCAGAAGACGGTACGATAATCCTAACTAAAACATTTCTTGTTTCTTGTTTTATCAACTGCTGATTTTCAGAAAAGAAATTATATATTTCCGTAGAAGTTTGCAATCCATTAACCACTGCTGGATTCGTAATATTATACTCATCAATTCTTATAGGGACTATATTATCGGCCAAAATTGTTATACCGTTATTCAACCACCAAAAATCTTCTCCAGTTGATGCCTTTAAACTTTCTGCAATGCTTGTATTTACAGAATTTTTCCCTTGATAATCTCTAACATTCGATTCGAAGAATTTAGCTCTAAGCCGGCCATTTTCATCTGTTATAAACGTATAATATTCTCTCAAATTAACTAGTGCAACATACTCTGAATTTTTTCCTCTTGATATCGGATTTCCTGCGAATTTTAGAGGTAACACATTTTCTACATCTGTATTGTATAATTCCATAAGCTTGTCTGCTGTTATAAAATCGACATCCACCTGTGCAGAACAATAAAGTTCATTAACAATCTCCCGCAATTCATCAGCTTGTGCTTTGACATTAGGGTTCACATCAATGCCTAAAGTTGTATAATAATAATTAATAAATATTTTAGGTTGTTTTGTAACTAGTTTAGTAACTGCATTTCTAAACAAACAAAACAAATCAATAACCTGCTCTGTATAACGTTTTTTATCTCGATAGATTGAAAAATCCTTCGTCATATCTAAAAGATTTCTCGAAACAGTCTTCCATTTCATTAGTACATCTTCGCCAAAACTTGTGGTCATTTTAGCTTGAACTATTACAAAATTTATTTCAGCTCCTTTAGGTGCTGTTAAACTATCTAGTTGGTCTTCTGAAATTAATTCATTATTAACAAACAAATAAATCCCATCACATCCGCCATCATTTCCGCCTCCTGTAATGCCAGAATTAATTTCTTCGTCACTTAACTCTTTATCTTTCAAAACTTGCGCTGTTGAAAAAAATTCAAAAAAGGCATTTTCCGAATCATACATTTCATTTTCCGAAAATTCTTGCCTAATGATTTCTTTTAATAATATTTGATTATTGGTTTGTTTTTTCGCCATTATATTTTCCTCCAACTCCATATCTACTCAAAATCACACAAAATTTGTTCATATTCTCTTCTTTTATCATTACTCAGTTATCTCCCAATATCCCCCGCGAGCAGCACCGCACCTGATAAGAATTCCTTTTTCACGCAACTCTTTTATATGTCTTTCTGTTGTCCGCTTTGAAACACCTATTACTTCTGCTAATTGGGTTGCAGATATAGTTTTGTCGGCTTTTATGGCTTCAATAATCTTCTCCTGTATATTACCGCCAATCACCGCCACATCACCGTCATTCACCGCCATTTCACCGCCATTTGTGGTATTAGCGTCGTTCTCCTGTCCCTCAACGTAATTCAAATTATACAATATCAGCAGGAAATCCTTATGCTCTGCCATGAATTTTGGCATCAGTTCAGCTGTCGTATGCTCTTGGAAGTCGTAATCTTCCAGTATTTTCTTGAAGCCGCTGCCTCTGCGCTCCATTAGTTGCAACCTGCTAAACACATCAGCCAGAACTGGATTCCTGCGCTGGGACGATATATGCCGTAGGTCGCGCCCCTCCAGAGAAGAACCATCCACCATTCCACCAGGGGAGTAAATCTCCATACGGTCATCGAAGATGTCAATATGGACCTCACTGCCGACTATCAGATAGTCGCGATGAATCAAGGCATTGACCAATCCCTCCATCACAGCACGCTTAGGATAGTCCGGATATTCAATTCTATGAGTAGGTGTTTTCCGCCATGCTTTCCTGTTATGGCGCATGATAAAACTCAGCGCATCTTGATAAAGGGAAATCAGTCCACCTGAATACTCCTCATCATCGATGGCATCCATCAAACCAGATGCTTTGGATAATCCATTCCATCTGGTACAGAATACCCGCGAATGCCTTACGGGTGATTCATCAGCCAGCAAAGCGCCGGCATTCGTCAGTTTGCCATTGTAATCAACCAAGCCAAAGGATTCAAAGTCCGTCTCTTCAAAGGATTTTCCTGTTCTTTGCTTGTAGACAGAGCGCAGTTTCGTAAAGGCCATATCCTCAAACTTGAACCGCGACGGCAAGCTGTCATAGCTCTGCCCGCTTCCTCGGATTACCAGCTCACGCAGCTGCATGGGATTTGCTGGTACGCTTTCGTTTCCCAAACGCACAAAGGCCACCAACTGCCCTTCACCAGAATAATAGTATGGCGTCTCATCACCGGTCATGACTTCAACGATTATCAGTTCTTTACCATCCACCGCTTCAAACGATAATTTGAATTTTGGGATTGGATTCATGCGATTCTTAATCGTCTCACTAATTATTTCCGCATCTGCCCTGGCATTTTCCAGCCCAATTATCGTATCATCATCACGAATACCAAAAATCAGCTTACCGCCAAAGGTATTAGCAAATGCACTAATGCTTTTCAACCAGCTCTTTGGCTTCTTCACTTCCAAAGACTGTTTTTTATCATATTCCGTTGCTTCTCCAATTAAATCTCTAATGTTCATAAAATCTATCCCTTGCCCTTCATCCTATCCATTTACTCACGATATAGGCAATCCACGCATATAAAGAGTCGGCCATATCGAAATGGCCAACTCCAATTTTTGCTGTTTTTCCAGCACTTATTATTTTATCATAGTTCAGCGTAATATAACACCTTACAGCTCATAATCGAAAAGCAGGCGCCTATTCTAATTTTGTAAAATTGTATGTCGCATATGCAGGTACATAAAACCACAGCGTTGAATTAGAATACTATCGACACATGACATATACGCCCGACAAAGGAGCGAAAACCTATGCTTCAGAAAAAATATGTGTTTCATACATTTGATGAACTAAAGGACATTGCCACCGAGATAACGTCCAGCAATGCTTATAGAAATGCGTCCGGCGTTCTTTTCCAGCTCTACAATCCCAAGATTGACGCCGCTGATGAGGAAATAATCACATACCTTCATGATGCCTGTGAAAAAGCCTGTCTCGTAGGGCTTACCTGCGCCAATATCGCAGATCAGGAATTTGATATCAAGGATGAGCCCATCGAGCTGAATGTCACCTATTTTCGCACCACAAGGGTTCTGGCCTTTGACTTTGATATGAACCATGAAACCGGGTTCGTGGCGGGG
>NZ_JAILKR010000060.1 GCF_024693525.1 Selenomonas sp.
AAGGATAAAAATTCCGTTTAGGAAACCATCTTCCGCGTAGTGTTGGCACTGCCCCTAGCGGCGGCGAAGAGCTGCTTCGAATAAGGCTCCACTAACCGATAAACTGCAATTGGTAAAAAGTGTATTGATAAATTCGCAGAAGCCTCCATAAGTTAGATGAATCAATCTAACTTATGGAGGCTTCTGCGAATTTGTGTCAATATAAAGGGATTTTTCCCAATCCCTTTTGTGTTGCGTATAAATTAGGCGTTTTCCTGGCGGAATTTTTCCATGAATTCGGCCAGGCGAAGCGCACCTTCATAGGGCATGGCGTTGTAAATTGAAGCACGCATGCCGCCGACACTGCGATGGCCTTTGACACCGCTGAGCTGATGCTCGAGGGCTTCGGCAACGAATTTCTTTTCCAGGTCTTCGCTGGGCAGGCGGAAGGTGACGTTCATGAAGGAACGGCTGTCTTTGTCCGCATGGCCACGGTAGAAACCGTTGGAATTGTCAATGGCATCGTAAACGACCTTGGCCTTTTTCTGATTGCGTTTTTCCATTTCGACGAGGCCGCCGTTGGCCTTTATCCAGGCAGCAACTTTGCCGACCATGTAGATGCAGAATGCCGGCGGCGTGTTGTAGAGGGAGTCCTTTTTGAGGAAGGTGCTGTAACGAAGCATCGTCGGCAGGGTTTCCGGACTCTTAGCGAGCAGGTCTTTCTTGGCAACGACGAGGACGACACCAGCCGGTCCGAGGTTTTTCTGGACACCGGCATAGATGAAGTCGAATTTCTGGAAATCTACCGGGCGGGAGAGCATGTCGGAAGACATGTCCGCAATGAGGGGAACGCCCTTGGTATCCGGTACATAATGATACTCCGTGCCATAGATGGTATTGTTATAGCAGAGGTGAACATAGGAAGCTTCCGGATTGATTTTGAGTTCATCCTGCGTGGGGATGTGACGGAAATCTACCTCCTTGGAGGAAGCGGCAATCTCGCCAACGCCGAGAATCTCTGCTTCCTGGTAAGCTTTGGTCGCAAAGCTGCCCGAGAGCACATAGCTGCCCGGATGGTCTTTGGTGGCAAAGTTCAGCGGAATCATGGCAAACTGCTGGCTGGCGCCGCCCTGGCAGAACAGGACTTCGTAGTCATCGCCGAGCCCCATGAGCTCTTTGATGTCAGCTTTAGCCTGCTGGTGGACTTCGTCATATTGTTTGGCCCGATGGCTGATTTCCAGGATAGACATGCCACTGTGGTGGAAATTTAAGAACTCGGCCTGAGCTTCCTTGAGTACTTCCAGGGGCAGTGTGGCCGGACCTGGGTTAAAATTATAAACGCGGTCTGCTTCCATGGGATAACCTCCTAAAATCATGATGATTCTTTACGACTTTATAAAACGAAGCGTCCGTGACTTGCGGACACCAGGCGTTTTGTTATATTTTAACGCGGAAATTTATGAAAAGCAAGCGAGAAAATAAATTTTGTTTTTCTGAAAAACACACTTGACGATGAGAGGCGGAGACGCTATAATACGGTTATGCACAGGAGAATAGGAACAGACAACGCGAGGAAGAGGAAGCAATAGTGGCTGCCCGCAAAGAGAACTGACGGATGGTGCGAGTCAGAGGGAGAAGCTGTTGTTCCGCCTTGGAGCGGCTGGCGATGAGCCAGACGGGGCGCCCGATACAGCGGCAAGAGAGATATTTTCGGATATCACTTGGGTGGCACCACGGAACTAATAGCTTCGTCCCAAATTGGGACGAGGCTTTTTTCATTTTCAAGAGGTTTTTGTTTTGTCTGTGTAGAAATTAACGAGGAAAGTGTTTTCCACAAAGATATTGGAGGAGCGATGAATATGAAGGTTTTGGCTGCAGATGGCATTTCCCCGAAAGGTATTGAGCTTTTAAAGAAGGAATTTGAAGTCGATGTTAAGGACAAGATTTCCGCAGAGGAGCTGCTGGAAATCATCCCGGAGTATGATGCACTGATGGTGCGTTCGGCCTCCAAGGTTACGGCGGAAGTAATTGCGCGGGCCAAGAACCTCAAAATCATCGGTCGTGCCGGTGTTGGTGTCGATAATATCGATATTCCTGCCGCAACAGCGAAGGGCATTATCGTCATTAATTCTCCGGGGGGAAATACGATTGCGGCTACAGAGCATACCATGGCAATGATGCTTTCTATGTCGCGCAATATTCCCATTGCCAATGAGACGATGCAGAAAGGCGAGTGGAATCGCAAGCAGTATGTCGGCGTTGAGCTTCGTGGCAAGACCTTAGGTGTCATCGGCATGGGTCGCATTGGTGCTGGTGTTGCCAAACGCGCCATGGCCTTCGATATGGAGGTCATTGCCTATGATCCCTATATTAATGAAGAGCGTGCCAAATCTTTGGGCGTTACGATTGGCACGTTTGAGGATGTCATTACCAAATCGGATTTCATCACGGTGCATATGCCGCTGACGCCGGATACCAAGGGCATGATTGGCATGGAGCAGATGAAGAAAATGAAGAAAGGCGTACGCCTGGTCAACTGTGCCCGCGGTGGTATTATCGTCGAGGAAGATTTGGCTGAGGCAGTAAAACAGGGGATTGTAGCTGGTGCGGCTATCGATGTTTACACCAGCGAGCCGGTGGGACCGGACCATCCGCTGGTCGGCGTGCCGGGCATCGTTTTGACGCCGCATCTTGGCGCATCGACGGTGGAGGCCCAGATTGGCGTATCCCTGGATGTTTCCGAGGGGATTCTGGCTGCTCTTAAAGGACAGCCTGTATCGACGGCAGTAAATATGGCGCCGGTATCCCCCCAGGTCATGAAGGTAATCAAACCGTATCTTACGCTGGCTGAGCGCCTGGGCGGCACCGTGGTATCCCTGGCCGACGGTCCGGTGGAGAAGGTGGAAGTCATCTACAATGGTGAAATCACTGAGGTCAACACGGGGATGCTTACGACGGCAGTGGTCAAGGGCATGTTGAACCCGATTATGGAAAATGAGGTAAACTATGTAAATGCTCCGGGGCTGGCCAAAGAGCGCGGCATCAAAGTCATGGAAGTCAAGGAGCGGGGAGTTGAAGATTTTACGAACCTCATTACGGTTAAGGCTGTGGCTGGCGGCAAGGAACTCTCTGTTCAGGGCACGTTGTTCGGCGCGGAGGGCCGTATCGTCCGCATCAACAAGTTCCGTGTCGACGTTGACCCCCATGCCCGTATCCTGGTTTGCCCGCATATCAATCGTCCGGGCGTTATCGGTACGATTGGTTCCCTGCTGGGCAACAACGGGATCAACATCTCGGCTATGCAGGTTGGCAAGACGGAGGTCGAGGGAACGAGCCTCATGGTTCTGACCATTGACAATGATATCCCGGCGGCTGTTATGGAAGTCATCAAGGGGATGGATGGTATCTCTGATGCCAAGCTCGTCAATTTTTATACCATTTAAGGATTAGCGATATAAAAAGCTGGAGCCCGAAGAAATTTCTTCGGGCTCCAGCTTTTTATATCGCTTACAATTTCAAATATTTTACTTCGTCGAGGATTTCCTGGGGGACGGCATCCGGATTCATGCGCTGAACCTTGCGAAGGACCAGGTCAACGTTGTGAACCCTGGAGTTATGGGCCACATTCCAGCGGTCCATAAGTGGTGCATACTGCGGATTGGTACCGCGTTCCTCGCGGAACTTCTGGGAATAGGTGCAGTATTTGAACAAGATTTCCCGGGCAATCTTATTGAGGCGTGGCATGCCAAAGGCTTCATTTTGGATGTATTTTTCATAATCGTTCATGAATATGACTTTGTAGTCATTGCGCGCCTTCTGTAAGGACATCTTGATGCGTTCTTTGATGTCAGCGGATAAGTAGCCGTTTTTGCGGTAGAACTGCAGATAGTTGGTGTATTCAGAAGTAAGGGATGGTTCCGATACGTCGGCATAACGGACGCCCTGGATGCGGCGGCACATTTCCCAACGGAACTGGGCACACATCTGAACTACGGTATTGTCCAGTTCCTCGGAATGATAGATGGAAATCATCATATGGGCCGGGGTGGTGCGGCGGACGCCTTCGATTTCCTGCCACATGAGGCCGCGGCTGCCGATGTTGGGCATCAGGATGATATAGGGCTTGACCTCCACATCGTAGATGAAGTGGGGAATCTTGAATTCCGGGAAATTGACCAGCGTGGGTCGGTAGAAACAGCTATAGTCGATATCCGTAACCTTGTCGAAGGCTTCCCGAACCCGAGCTGGGCTGGCAAGACATTTTTCCAGCGGCCGGACGACATCCTGCGCATTGAAAATCGGTACGAAGGTAGCTAGGCGGCCATAAGTCGCTTTATTGGCAATGGTGACCATGTTGCGGATTTCAAAGGAAACCATCGCCTGGGTATCGCTTTGCAGGGAATCGGATTCCGCCTGAGAAATGGAACCGGTGCGAAGTTCTTCGCGGAGGTATTCGAACCAGTCGTTATCGAATTCGTTTTTCGAAGGAAGTGCCTGTCCGCGATAGATTTTCAGCAGCCAATCGTAAAGGGAAACGATGCGTTCTTCCGGGTCGTTTTCCCAACCAACGGCAGTCTGGTAAAGAATCTCGGTGTTGGCGGTTCCCGCCAGGGTCTCGTCAACGAAGCCAAAGAGGAAAAACATGCGGACTTCTACCGGCAGGTGGTCCGTATTGAGGCTCTTGAAGAAGGCCGCTTCATATATTTTATAGAAGCCATCAGAGAGGCTGCGGCGGAGATGGCGCATCTCATCGGATTTTTCCAGACGGTCTTCGGTATCCGTATAGGCCTTTACATCCTTGCGGAAGGTATCGGCAGTTTCCTGGTCGACGCCGGAAAAAGCCAAAATCATATCCAGGGCGTTTTGGATATGGGGGGCGGCGTTGGAATCACCGCGATTGTTGGTGTCAACCCGGGATTTGACGTTATAGAAGGCTTCAATAAAGGAAGCTGCACCGGATTTTGTCTGTTCGACAAAGGTCAGGACTGAAAGGAGTTCCTGACTAAATTTGCGGCTGATGGTGGAGGCGCGCATGACGGTCTCCACGCAGAAGCTTACATCTAAAGGGTAATAGCCCTTATCCAGCGCACTTCGCTGGCTGCAATAGGCGCGGCAAAGGTCAGCCTCCCAACTGGAATCAAGTCCGGAGGATTCCAGCGGAATCAGATGCTCGACAAAGTCAAACTGGGCTGGTGCTGAACCGAGCTGAACACACATAAATTTATACTCGTTGTAGTTGTACTTGAGTTCTTTGCAAAGGGTTATGGCAGCATCAGTGGTGGCAGTGAGTGCGTCTAGAATCGCCGTGGCAAGTTCCATATTGGCGGCGGCGATGACTGGTGCTATGGCTGGAGTCCCAGTTACTGCCTCCACGATATCGTCAGGGCTCAGGTAATCCATTGCCATTAATGTGGAATCTTCTAAGGCCACATAATCGAAGGAATAGGTTTCCCCTGGCAAGTAGGCGGTACCAGCCATGGACCCGCTTCCCAGGCGTACATTTACATCATTCCCATCGGTCATAGTAAGGGCACCGGCCAGGACGATTTCGAGGGTCTTAACCTCGTCTCCTTTTCGATGCAATACTTGACCTTTCCCAATCCTAATCTTCTCCACGAAGTAAACCTCCTTGGTTTCTTTCCTTAAAACTTAGATTTGACATTCAACATTCACATCATAATTTTACTCCAATCGCAGCGTTTATGGCAAGCATGGGATAAAAGAACAAGAAAAGTCATATAATTCAGTAAACAGTGTTACATGTATACATGCATACAATTTGCGTTTAGTGTAAATATATGCTATTATATATCCGCGGATGGAGGAATGATGTATGTATACGAAAGAAATGTACGTAACCAGAATCAAGTTCATAGCCCTGAGTCAAATCAGCCAGATTATGGATGCTGTCAAAGAAACTCCGTCCGGCTATCGCAAGGATACGATGGAGTATCTAGAGGCCATGTATTATATTGTAGACAATATGTCGCCAGCGAGATTGTCGGAAGTGGTCAATACGGTTCATGACAGCTATGCCGAAGTCGGTATGGATGATGATGGCTTTGTGGCCGATTCGCTGATGACCATTGCCTTGGCTCAGTATCAGAATGAGCTGGGGGAGCGCAATGTCTACGATATGGGCTGGGACCGCATGGTGGAGGATTTCTTCCGCACGGCCATTGCCTGATTTTATTCCTGCCAACAACTTATCATAATAAACGAAAAAACTCCTGTCAGTGGGCAGGAGTTTTTTCGTGTGCCGCGAAATAGCAGGTATTTGGATAACGTGAGACAAAGGAGGGAAAAGTATCTTGCCAATGTACAAAAAGTCCTTGGGGATTTTGCTGCTGCTGTTGGCTGCCATTGCTATGGGAACCCTATATGGTTCCTATACCCAGGAAAGTGCTGTGGTGTTGGATGAGGCAGGTCATGAAGAAGGGGCAGCGGGGAAAAATATTACCGTCTATGTGACTGGGGCGGTCAATAAACCCGGCATGGTGACGGTAAAAGAAGGGACGCGGATTGGGGACGTCATAAACACTTGTGGTGGCTTGCTGCCCACGGCGGATCAAGAACGTATCAATATGGCTCAGGTGTTAAAGGATGGGGAACAGGTGAAGGTGCCGGAGCGGCAGATTGCTGCGCCTAAGGGCAGTGACTCCAAGGCAGGAAAATCAGCCAGTGGAGCGGATGGACTTATTAACATAAACACGGCAGATGAGAAGGAATTGGATTCTTTGCCTGGCATTGGCCCGGCCATGGCCAAACGAATTATCGAATACCGGGAGACGGAAGGGAATTTTCAGCGCATCGAGGACATCAAGAAAATAAAAGGCATTGGGGAAGCCAAGTTTACAAAAATCCGGGATAAGATTTGTTTGTAAATCTTAGAGGAGTGGTGGTAAATGGAGACGGGACAGCATCCACAGCTCTTTTTGGCAGGTTGTTTTGCTATGCTTTGTACTGGGATTGCGGCGGGGAAAATAATTGGCGTCCTGAGTCTGGGGGCATTGATGCTGCCGTTTATCCTGCTGTTGCTAGTGGCAGTTTTGCTGGTATGGAGGCGGAGCCACTTATGTTGGCTGGTGTTTTTGTTGTTGTTTATGGCAGCGGGAATGGTTCGTTTTGTGGTGACGGACAAACTGCCAGGGCAGGATATTTCCCATTTCGCCTGCCAAGAGGTCAAGGTCACGGGAACCTTGCGGGCGGAACCGCGGGTAACAGAAGATTTGACCGGTCAAAAAAAGCTGCGCTATGAAATTGACTTGTCAAAAGTCAAAGTGACTGGTCAGGAACAGGAAGCCTCAGGGGGGATGTACGTTTACAGCCATGCCAACCCGCAGGAGATTCCAACGGTTCAGGTTGGGGACGAAATCCAGGCGTCAGGAAAAGTCAGAATCCCCCAGGGCTATCAAAATCCGGGGCAGCTTGACACCAAGGCGCTCTTAAAGGCCCAAGGGATTACAGCATCCCTATCCACGGGGAAGCGGGGAATTACCGTAACGCCCAAGGATACGAAGGCCTTTGCCCGCTGGATAATAAGCATCCGGGAACATTACCGGAATCAGCTGGGAAAGGTTATGTCCAAGGAAGATGCCGCAGCCGTTTTTGCCATGTTGTTTGGCGGTTATGAGGGCATCAAGCCAGAATTGCTGCAGGATTTCACTGCGACGGGCATCGTTCACATCTTGTCGGTGTCCGGTTCCCATATCAGTCTGCTGGCGGCGGTGATGGCGTGGCTTTCGGGACTGTTGCGGCTCCCCAAGGGGATTACTGCTGTTATGGTCATGGGGGCAATCACCCTGTACAGCATTCTTTCTGGCTGTGTTCCGCCGGTGATACGCAGTGGAATCATGGGGGGCTTGACCTTTCTGGCACTGGCATTAGAACGGGAGAAGACGGCCGGTTATATTCTGCTGTTGACCGGCATGGTGATGGTGGCGATTTCGCCCTTGTTGCTTTTCCATATCAGCTTTCAATTGTCGTTCCTGGCAACGGCGGGGCTGCTATTCTTAGCACCGGGAATCCGTCAGTGGCTCCGGGGGCATCAGGTGCCGGAACTGGCGGCTGGTAGCCTGGCCATCACCATTGGGGCCCAGGTGATGGCCTTGCCGGTATTGGCCTGGTATTTCAATCAGCTTTCTTTCTCCTCGCTTTTGGCTAATTTGTTGGCGGTTCCGGTGATTGAATTGATTCTGGTGGCGGCTTTGTTTGCCGGGCTGGCAGCTTTGGTGCTTCCTTTGGTAGGGGCAGTCCTGTTTACTGGTGTCAGTCTGTTGCTGGGATTCGTGGCGGAAATTCTTCGGATTCTGGCGAGGCTCCCTGCCAGTCAGATTTGGGTGCCGTCGCCCAATGTCCTAGGA
Organism: Selenomonas sp.; assembly: GCF_024693525.1. The sequence goes on from NZ_JAILKR010000060.1 coordinate 8,343, forward strand.
GGGGCGGTTTATTATTTGCTGCTGGGGTGGTTCCTGCTGAAGAAGGAGCAGCAAAAATTTTTCTGCCAGCAACTGGGGCGGCAACGGCGTTTTTGGGCGGCTGCTGGCGCCCTTGGTATCCTGGTAGTGGGGGGCTGGCGTTATGGACAGACGCCAGAGCTTTCGGTGCATTTTGTCGATGTGGGCCAGGGGGACTGCTGTCTCGTGGTGACGCCCAAGGGCCATGCTTTCCTATTCGATACAGGGGGGACAAGAGATGGTGCCTTTGATGTGGGCGGGCGCGTAGTGGTTCCTTATCTGCTGCATTATGGCGTGCGCAGTCTGGATGCCGTATTTTTGACCCATGCCCATGAAGACCATGCGGCTGGCTGTGGCAGTATCCTGCATAAGCTTCCGGTAGGCAAGGTTTACACCGGGGCAGAAGGCTTGTCCGCTTACGCCAGGAGCATGGGGCTGGGGGATAATGACCCGGTACTATCCAAATTGGAAGCAGCCAGGCAAGGAAGCCGACTGCAAATCGATGGGGTAACCATTGAGGTATTATATGCGCCGGTATTGTCGGCAGATATGGCGGCCGGCAATGAGGCTTCCAATGTCTATCGCGTTTCTTATGGAGGCGCGTCGTTCTTGCTCACAGGGGATTTGACAAAGGAAAGGGAACAGAGTCTTTTGCAAGAGGGAATCAACCCGGAAAGCACGGTGATTAAAGCCGGGCACCATGGGAGCGATACTTCCAGTTCGGAAGAATTCCTGCAGGCGGTCCATCCCCGTTGGGCGGTGTTTTGCGTTGGCAGGGACAACAGCTTCGGCCATCCAAAAGAGTCGGTGCTAAAGCGCTATCAAGGGATGGGCAGCAAAATTTATCGGACCGATGAGGATGGGGCAGTGGTGTTCCATACCAATGGCAGAAAGATGCAGGTGGAGACCTATGGCTCTTAAGGGCAGGGAATGGGCTGCTCGGCGTCGAATAAGAATACTCGGACAAAACGCAGAATGAATCATTTAGGAGGAAGTGTTTATGACAGCAGCAGAATTTAGAGAAGTGGCAAGGGCTGAGGGAATATCGGAATCCGCCATTGAACGGGAGATTGCCATGCACGATAAATTCATTCGCATGGGCATGCAACCGGCATCCTATGAGGAAATGATAGCGGCCATTCGCAAGAAATCCTGTGTTGAGATTTTTGAGTCATCACTGAATTCCTGATACTCGGCGAGAGAGGGGAACATCTTTGGATATTTCGGATTTAAACGAAGCACAACGCCGAGCGGTGGAGGAGCTGGATAAAAATATCCTGCTATTGGCACCGGCGGGAACGGGAAAGACCAATACCCTGGCCTGCCGCATTGCCAGCATCTTGGAAAATCAGCGGGCGCTTCCGGAGGAAATCCTGTGCCTTACCTTTACCAATAAGGCTTGCCGGGAAATGCGGCAGCGGGTGGAGGAAAAGGCTGGGGCGGCAGGCAGCCGGGTGCTGGTACGGACCTTCCATGGCTTTTGCTATGATGTGATTAAGGCCGAGGCAAAGCGGAACTCGGATTTGTTTTCGGATTTTATCTTATTCGACGAGACCGATTCCAAAGGGATTCTCAAAGAAATTTTGGAGGAGGTCTGGCCGCTAAAGGCTGTGCAGAATTTAGTGGCTCAGCTCAAGGAAAAAAGGGCAGAATACCATTTTTTCGGTGCCAGTGATAAAGAGGACTACCAAAAGACCTTGGCAAGGCTGATGGAGATGGACGCTGCGGAGGTGCGTGCCCTGGCAGTAGATGATACGTACCGTTATTACGATCAGCTGTACCAGGGATGGCAGGACTGGGGGCCAGGTGTTGCAGCTGAATATGACCAGCGCATACATGAGCTTCACGGATTGGATTTCACGGACCTCATCGTGAGAGCAGGGGAACTATTTTCTCAGTCGGAATTGGCATTGCGCTGGGCTCGTCGCTTTGTCTACATCAATATCGACGAAGTGCAGGATACCAGTGCATTAGAGTATGATATCATATCCCGTATCTTTGGCAGCAGTCATCTGCTGCTTTGCGGGGATTACTTTCAGACGATTTATGAGTGGCGCGGGTCACATCCGGAATTGGTGCTGCGAAAGTATCAGCAGGATTATCAGCCGTGCCGTATTGTGTTGCACGAAAACTATCGGTCGACCCAGGTACTGCTCCGGGCGTCTTTTGCCAGCCTGCAGGAATTGTTCCCGGAACGGGTGTCGGCCCTTTATCCCGAAGGCATTACCGCAGTTAGTGCCGAGCGAGGGGAACCCATTGTCTTTAAAGGGGCCATGGATTTTTCTGAGGAGGCCCAGTGGATATACTACAGGATTCAGCAGCTGCCGGTAAGCGATTATTCCAGGGTTTGTATTCTGACCCGGAGCAATCGGTATAATAAGGATTTGTCGGCCCAGTTCCGTTCCTTAGGACGCATGCAGCCCGAGGGGCAGCGGCTGCCTTTTATGCTGATTGATGAGGTGAAATTCTTCCGCCGTCAGGAAGTGAAGGATGTGCTGGCATTTTTGCGGCTTATTGTCAACAAGCACGATGTGGCTAGTTTTGTCCGCATTTTAAACCGCTTTGGTCAGGGAATTGGCCCTGCGACAATCCGCAAATTGTCCTCGGAAGAATATCGCCGGGCGGGCATTCGGCTGACGGATTTTCTCGACCCCTTTGCCCGCAGGGACGGTGACCCCTTTGCGCTGCTCCTTTCCGCTTGGGAGCAGGAAAATCTGGTGGTATTCGATGTGGAGGCCACCGGCGTGGATACCACCCGGGATGAAATTATTCAGATTGCCGGCATCCGGCTGGCAAAGGATGGCACCATTAAGGAGGAATTCCAGCGGGTGCTGCGGCCTACCCGGCGGGTGGGGGATTCGGTTCGCGTCCATAAGATGACCGATGCGTGGCTCCAGGCAAATGGGGATGATCCGGCAGATGTCCTGCGGGATTTTTGTGCCTTTGCCCAAGGCGCGGTAATTGTCGGGCATAATGTGACCTATGACCTTAGTATTCTAAACAGCCATTTGTCGCGGCTTAACCTGCCAGCCTTTTCCTATATCACCTATTATGATACCTTGGATATTTTCCGCCGGTTTTACCCGAATCTTCCCAGTTATAAATTGGAATATTTGGGGGAGTATTGCAGCGTAAGTCATAAGTCTTCCCATGATGCACTGGATGATATTATGGCGACGGCAGAAATCCTTCAATACGTTGTGGAGCGGGAAATTCGCAGCCAGCAGGACATGCGGCGGCAGTTGCTGGCCCAGTGGCTGGATAAATTTACGGATATGGCTGCACTGCTGGATGGCTTTCGGGAGCGGGCGTTGGTTCTTCGCCCCTGGCAGCTTTTGGGAGAAATTGTGGTGGAAGCTGGGGTAAGCGATTATTACCAGCAGCATAAGGAATTACAGCGCATAGAAAACCTGCGGGATTTGTTCCGTCAGGCTCGGGATTTGGATGATAAGGGGATTTCTCCGCTGGATGCTGTGAACCGTTTTTTGCGGTTTACGACCCTTTCCAATACGGAATTGGATGCCTTGACCCAGAAGCCCCAGATTCCCATTATTACGGTTCATCAGGCCAAGGGTTCGGAGTTTGATTATGTGTTTTTGGCTGGAATGCAGGAAGGAACCTTCCCCGGATTTCAGGCCGATAAAGCCGGCCGGCTGGCTGAGGAGGCACGGCTTTTCTACGTGGCCATCACCAGGGCCAAGCGGCAGTTGTTTGTGTCTTGGACCCAGCAGCAATATGGGCATTATCGTCATATGAGCCGGTTCCTGCAATCGATTCCGCGGGAATATGTGCGCAATGAATAGAAATAATGGGATGAAATAATACACTATGTATTAAAACTATATACAATTGCGACAAAATATAGTATACTGAAACCGTTGGAGATGCATAATTTATGTAATCTTGTAACGGTAAAATAATTTCATAAAAGGAGCGATTTACTTTGGCAGACATGAAACAGTATGTCCAGGATACCCTGGATCTCATTGCAACGCGTGATCCCGAACAAAAGCAGTTCAAAACCACGGTTTCAAAAGTCTTGGAGACTGTCGTACCGGTTCTGGAGAAACATCCGGAATATAAGGAACAGAAGATTCTCGAGCGCATGGTAGAGCCAGAGCGCGTCGTCTCCTTCCGGGTACCATGGCAGGATGATAAGGGGCAGATTCACATCAACCGCGGTTTCCGCGTGCAGATGAACAGCGCGGTGGGGCCATATAAAGGCGGCTTGCGCTTCCATCCTAGCGTTAATCTTGACATTTTGAAATTCCTGGCTTTTGAGCAGGTTTACAAGAATGCCTTGACGGGGCTTCCCATCGGTGGCGCGAAGGGCGGTTCGGATTTTGACCCGCATGGGAAATCGGATAATGAAGTTATGAATTTCTGCCAGAGCTTTATGACGGAGCTCTACCGTCATATCGGTCCGCATGTGGATGTGCCGGCCGGTGACATTGGTGTGGGCGGCCGTGAGATTGGCTATTTGTTTGGCCAGTACAAACGCATCCGCAATGCCTATGATGCAGCCGTGCTCACGGGCAAACGTGTGGATTATTGGGGCAGCTTGGCCCGTCCTGAGGCTACAGGCTATGGCTTGTTATATTTCGTCAAGAATATGCTCGACGATAAGAATATCAGCCTGAAGGATAAGGTTTTGGTGATTTCCGGCTCGGGCAATGTGGCAACCTATGCCATCGAGAAAGCCCAGCAGCTTGGCGCTAAACCGGTAACCTGCTCCGATTCCAATGGCTATGTTTACGACCCTAATGGCATTGACCTGGCGGCGGTAAAGGAAATCAAGCAGGTTCGCCGTGGCCGCATTAAGGAATATGTCAAGACCCATCCCCAGGCCGAGTATCATGAGGGCTGCACGGGAGTCTGGTCGGTGAAATGCGATATCGCCCTTCCCTGTGCTACCCAAGGGGAAATTGATTTGGAGAGCGCCAAGAAACTGGTGGCCAATGGCGTCATCGCAGTAGGTGAAGGCGCTAATATGCCCTCTTCGCTGGAAGCTATTGATTATTTCCAGCAGAATAAGGTACTGTTTGCCCCGGCCAAGGCCGCCAATGCTGGCGGTGTAGCCGTATCGGCACTGGAGATGTCCCAGAACTCCGAGCGTCTGCAGTGGACCTTCGAGGAAGTGGATAACAAGCTCAAGGATATTATGAGCAATATTTATCGCAGTTCGAAAACGAATGCAGAAAAATATGCAGACCCGGATGATTTGGTGGCGGGTGCCAACATCACAGCCTTTGTAAAAGTAGCTGACATCATGATTGCGCATGGTGTGGTGTAAAATAGGTAAATAGATAGAGCCCTCGATGCGTTGGCGTGAAATTTCTACGCATTGGGGGCTTTTTTCAAATTGCAGTTTGCAGGGTAGCAGTACCAAGTTTGTGTTCGAAGCCAATCGCCGGCGGCGGGGGACACAGTACCAACGCTCCACCGGTGACAACCCGCTACAAGAAATTTTTGCCTTTTAATTAAGAGTTGGAAAACAGT
>NZ_JAILKR010000111.1 GCF_024693525.1 Selenomonas sp.
CGCACAGGACGACTTCCTGGTCAACGTCGGTTTTGCGAAGTGCACCGCAGTGATGCGTGCGCTTCATGCCTTGTAATGTTTCCATTAACCTTTCACCTCAGCACATAGCTTTTCTATTATTGTATCAAAAGAAACCTTCTGTTGCTCGCTCTTTTCCATATCTTTGAGCATTACGCAGGATTCTTTGACTTCATCCTCACCGATGATCAGCGCAAAGCGGGCATTCGCCTTGTTTGCCTGTTTCATCTGGGCCTTCATGCTTCGGCCCGCATAATCCATACCGGCTTTAAGACCTGCCTGACGCAGTTGGGTCAACAGCTTGAAGGCAGGGCCCTGGGCCGCATCGCCCAGAGCAACCACATAAGCGTCGGTCTTCTTGTCCATCTCTGGCAGCAGATCCTGTTTCTCGAGAGCCAGCAGGACGCGCTCGAGACCCGTAGCAAAGCCAACGGCTGGCGTCGGTTTACCACCGATTTCCTCGATGAGGCCATCGTAACGGCCACCGCCAGCCACAGCACTCTGTGCCCCTAGCGGCGCATACTTGATTTCAAAGGCCGTTTTCGTGTAGTAATCGAGGCCGCGAACCAAGCGCGGATCAAGCTCGAACTCAATGCCAGCATCGTGAAGGTACTGCTGAACCTTGTGGAAATGCTCCTGGCACTCGCCGCAGAGGCAGTCCGTGATTTTCGGCGCATCAGCCATATAGGGTTTATCCGCATCAGCCTTGCAGTCGAGGATGCGCAGTGGGCTGCGCTCAAAGCGGTCTTTGCAGTCATCACAAAGGTCATCGAGCTTATCGCGGAAGTAGTTCTGAAGAACCTCCCGATACTTCGGACGGCAATGCGGGCAGCCAACGGAGTTCAGGCTCAGCTTAAGGTCTTTAAGACCCAGCGAACGCAGGAAATCGATAGCTACCATGATGACTTCCGCATCCACCATCGGATTCTCTTCACCAAGAGCCTCGACACCGAACTGATGGAATTCACGCATACGGCCGGCCTGGGGACGGTCGTAGCGGAACATCGAGCCGATGTAGAAGAGTTTAACCAGCGACGAGTCGCCGTATAGCTTATTCTGCAAGTAAGCGCGAACAGCCGAAGCCGTGTTTTCCGGGCGCAACGTAATGCTGCGGTCGCCGCGGTCCTTAAAGGTATACATTTCCTTATCGACTACATCGGTGCCCTCACCGATGCCGCGATGAAAAAGCTCCGTGTGCTCGAATACTGGCGTACGGATTTCCTCAAATCCATAGCGACCGCAAAGCTCACGAATCTTCTGTTCAACATAATTCCATTCGCCGACGGTATCCGGCAGAATGTCTTTGGTTCCCCGAGGGGCATTGGTTAACATTCGTTGGTTTCCCCCTGTTTGCCACAGGCTTCCTCTAAGAGCTGCCTGCGTTTTTCTATATAGATATCTACATCACGCAGATATGTTACCAAATCTTTGGCATTAAAGGATGACCTCATGCGTTTGCGGGCAAAGTCTACCACCTTTGTAGTAGCGGAGCCGCCAATACCGATAATGGTCTGATGTTCTTCCATAATCTGGATGTTATACATGCCCTCTGCCCCCTTACGGCAGCAGCCGACATTTTCCAAATCACCGGACATATAGCCCTGGCGATAAAGGTAATAGGGCTGGTAGCCGCCTTGTTTGATAAAGGACATCGCTAACTCGGACATCTTGCGGGTTTCCGCATCATCCGGCAAGTCCACATGACGTTCCTCCATGATGAGTTTCAAGCGAGAGCCTCGTTTCAAGGCCAAGGCATGCAGGGTAATATCGTCTGGCTTTAGCGCAACGACTTTTTCCATGGTATCCCGAACATCTTCAGCCGTCTCACCGGGAAGCCCCAAGATGAGATCCATATTGATTTCGGGGATGCCCGCTTTGCGCAGCGCCTGATACATGGTCACCACATCCTCTGGTGTATGCTGACGACCAATGATTTTCAGCGTGCGCTGCTGCATGGTCTGCGGATTGACACTAACCCGACTGACATGATAGTCCACCATCGCCTGGATTTTCGCTGGCGTTATGCTGTCAGGACGGCCTGCTTCAACGGTAAACTCCACCAATTTGGGCCCATAAAAAGCATTATATACCATCTGCATCATATTCGCAAAATATCGGTCTGGAAGAGCCGTCGGCGTGCCGCCGCCGATGTAGATATTCTGCACGGTAAAGCCGTAATGTTCCACCGCTTCTTTGGCCGCCATAAGATCCTTTTGCAGCACTGCCATGAACTTGTCCAGCTGCTTTTCCTCCGGCAGAATGTTGGCGGGGAAAGAGCAGTAGAGGCAACGGGTCAGGCAAAAGGGAATCCCCACATAGATGCTAATGGTCTTTTCATCCGAAGTCTGCAAAAAAGGCAGCTGGCGGAAGGCCATTGGCGTAATGATACGGGCTTTTTCCTCACTGCAGGCAAAGTCCGTCATCAAGCGTTTGACGATAGCCTCTTCCTCCATGCCATAGGAAATCCAGCGATGAACGATTTTCGTCGGCCGGACTCCATGGAGAATGCCCCAGGGTGCCTGGGGCATATGAAGCTCCTCGATAAAGATATCATAAAGATTCCGCTTGATGGTGCGATTTACGGCCGCTCGTTCCAGTTCATCCCCCTTGCCGGCTGACACTCGGGTCCAGCGCTTAACCGAACCCGAGGCATCAAATAGCAACAGGGTGGTTTCCATGCGAACCAGATCTCCATCATGGGCGCCCTCCTCCGTTACCGGCAGCCGGCGATTAACAACGGACAACTGCTCGTAATCGCTTTCCCCGCGCCGCCCGATGACTTCCACCTTAAAGAGGCTCAGGATTTCCCGGGTAATTTTAGAGATGATTTCTTTTTTCGAATTGAGCGTAAAAGTCCTTACCTTCAAGCCTGCTGACACTCCTTGCAGACTCCATAGAATTTCACCTGATGATTTTCCACATGGAAGCCCATCTTCGTCTCGATGTCCGCCTCCAAATCATCCATCAAATCATCTTCAAACTCAATGACCTTGCCACATCTGGTGCAAATCAAGTGATGGTGATGATGCTCCGATGGATTGGTCGTATTGACCTCGTAGCGGCTGCAGCCATCGCCGAACTCCATTTTCTGCAAGATGCCAAGATCCGATAAGAGTTCCAGGCTACGATAAACCGTCGCCAGACCAATCTCTGATTTGTTTTCTCGCAAAATGTTATGAACATCTTCGGCAGAAAGATGTTCCCCCGGATGTTCGAGGAAAATCTGCAGAACCGTCTGACGCTGCGGCGTCATTTTGTGCTGACGTGCCTGCAGACGTTCCTTTAAATCCTCCATTGTAAAAGTTTGTGCCATAAAACCCACCCCTTTATCTCTATCAATAAAACGTACGGTATCTCCGTCATATAACACACAAATTATATGAATCAAATATATTCATTATAGCAGAAATCCCCTCGTATGACAAACAAAACGCCAGTCTCTTTGTCATTTTTAAAAAATACTGTCTCCCCTTGCGGAAGACAGTATTTTCTGCATCAGCTATTGGTATTGCTGCTCATTTTTCGCACGACGCTATAAACATCTTTTACCCGGCGAAGCTTCGTGATAATCTGGGTTACCTGCGTGGAATTGCGCACATCGAGACCCAGCATTATCGTCGAAGTCTTGTTGCTGCGGTTCGGATTGGCATTAATGCTATGGATGTTCAACTTCATCTCGGTGGGAATCGCCAAAACGTTGTTGAGGATACCACTGCGGTCGTTGCAGACGATTTCCAATTCGACGGTATACTGCTTATCCAGACCAATATCCCAGCCCACTTCGATCATGCGGGAAAAATCCGTATCCTGCAATACGTTTGGGCAATCCGTCCGATGGACCGATACGCCGCGGCCGCGGGTGACAAAACCGATAATCGGGTCCCCAGGAATCGGATTGCAACAGCGGGCCAGTCGTACCATAACCCCGCTTTCCCCCTCTACCAGCACGCCATGGCTCGACTTATGCTTCTTGCCATTCTGCTGGGGATGTTTAAGTTCAGCAAGAATCTTGGAGATATCTGGCGGGGTACGCTCCTGAATTTCCTTTTTGTGCATCTCGATGAGCTTCGTCATGATGCCGTGAATTGGAACGCCGCCATAGCCAAGAGCTGCCAGCAAATCATCTTCGGTGAGGATGTTGAGCTTCTTGGCTACTTCCAACAGACGGCCTTCTTTTACAAGTTCCTTCGGCAAATAGCCCAGGCGCTTGGCCTCATCCTTGATGAGCTCAAGACCGCGCTCAATATTTTCTTCGCGCTTTTCTTTCTTGAACCAGGAGCGGATTTTGCTGCGGGTTTCGGAAGAGGCGACGATATTGAGCCAGTCGCGACTGGGGCCATTGTTGGCCTTGTTGGTGATAACCGAGACAATATCGCCATTTTTCAGCTTATGCTCCAGCGGCACCAATTTGCCATTAACCTTGGCCCCGACGCAGTGATGTCCCACTTCCGTATGGATGCGGTAGGCAAAATCAATGGGAATCGACCCCTTCGGCAAGTCGATGACATCCCCCTTCGGCGTGAACACAAACACCTCATCGGAGAAGATATCCACCTTCAACGCCTCGAAATATTCCTTCGGGTCCGAAAGTTCCTGCTGAAGATTGACCATCTGGCGAAGCCAGTTCATCTTCTGGTCGACGGCTTTGCCCGCCGTGGCTCCTTTGCCAGCTTCTTTATATTTCCAATGGGCCGCCACACCGTACTCGGATACCTGGTGCATCTGGAAGGTACGTATCTGAATCTCCAGCGGATACCCGCGGGTCATAACCGTCGTGTGCAGGGACTGATAGCCGTTTGATTTTGGCATGGCGATATAATCTTTGAACCGCCCCGGAATCGGCTTCCACATGGCATGAATAACGCCTAGCACCCCATAGCAGTCCTTGACGCTGTCCACCAGAACGCGAACCGCCGACAAATCGTAGATTTCGCTGATATCCTTGTGGTCGCGTTTCATCTTCTTATAGATGCTGTAGAAGTGTTTGGCACGCCCTTTGATATCTGCCTTAATATTTGCTTCTTTGAGCTTTTCGGCAATCGCCTCGATGGCCGTGTCAATGAAAATCTGGCGTTCCTTGCGTTTCTGCTTGACATTTTCCACCAAATCGTAGTAAATCTCCGGCTCAAGGTAACGGAGGCACAGGTCTTCCAACTCCCATTTCACGTTGGAAATACCCAGGCGGTTAGCTAATGGCGCGTAGATTTCAATGGTTTCCTTGGCGATGCGCTTCTGCTTATCCTCCCGCATGTATTTGAGGGTGCGCATATTGTGCAGGCGGTCTGCCAGCTTTACCATGATGACGCGGATATCCTTGGCCATAGCCAAGAACATCTTGCGGTAGTTTTCCAGCTGGACTTCTTCCTTGGATTTATACTTGATGCGCCCCAGCTTGGTCACGCCATCCACAATCATGGCGACTTCCTCGCCAAACATCTCTTCAATCTGTTCTTTGGTATAGAGTGTGTCCTCAACGACATCATGCAACAGCGCCGCACTGACCGTTACATCATCGATGTGAAGCTCCGTCAGGATTTGCGCCACATGGAGGGGATGAATGATATAATCTTCTCCCGACACGCGGGTCTGTCCCTTGTGGGCAGCTGCTGCCAAATCGTAGGCACGCTGAATCATCGCTGTATTCGCCTTGGGCTCGTAGGTCAGTACCGACGCGATAATCGATTCAATGGTGACCGGTGCTTTGTCTTTATCGTTCATGTTCGTCCCTCCTTAGCGATGACGTCGATACGTCGGCGAATTATCTAATTCCATCCGCCCAGAAGCTCTGGGCAGGTAGTAGTGATTTTCTTTCAAGTCCAGCCGCAAAAGGCCCAGCTCCTGAAAAATGCGCAGGCCGGTACTCATGGTATACAGGGAAATCCGATTGCCCCAGCGGCAAAAATTCACGGTGAGCTCCGCCGCCGTGTAGGGAATGCCATTTTCCTGCTGCTGAATCCCGTAAAGGAAACGATAAATTGCTACCAATTGTTCCCGTTCTGGAAATACCTTCTCCTTATCGGCAGGCCCTAAAGTATCCACCATGCACTGAAGACTGCGGCGTCCCTGCCATTCGTTGACAGCGGGACTGTAGACCATATCAATGGCCTCTGCATTGACAATACCGGCATATTCGCTCTTGTTCCAAAACAGCGCGTTAATTGGCTCTGACGGCTTGCCTACTTGGAAACGCAGATGCTGCTTCTGGCTGCCGATTGCCGCCGCCCCCATCGCCCGGATGCCCCGGCAACCGAAAAGGGGTTTGGGATTGCCCATTCCATAGGGTTCAAAGAGCTCTAATTCTTCCACCAGTTCAAAGGTAATATCTTCCGGTGCCAGTTCAAATTCCACTTTGACTTTTGGAATATAATCCTCGTCCGAAAGCGTCTCAGCTGCCACTTTAGAAAAGGCCGCGCGAAACGCTTCTAGTTCCGAAAGCTTCACCGAAAGACCAGCTGCCTGGGCATGTCCACCGAACTGGATGATATGCTCCTGGCACTTCTTGAGAGCCTCATACATGTGAAGCCCCTCAATGCTGCGGCAAGAGCCCTTGCAAACACCATCTTCCTGAATGCTCAGCACAATCGTCGGTTTATAGTAGCGGTCCACCAAGCGGGAAGCCACGATGCCGATGACGCCGGGATTCCAATTTTCTCCAGCCACCACGATGGCCGGCATATTATCCGGGTCCTTTCCGACCAGCTGCTCTTCTGCCAGCTTCAGAATTTCCTGCTCAATTGCCTGGCGCTGGCTGTTCAGCAGGTCAAGTTCCGACGCCAGCTTATGCGCTTCCTCTTTGCTATCCGAAAGCAGCAGCCGAACTCCTTTGACCCCCGAGCCGATTCGCCCCGCCGCATTGAGCCGCGGCGCCAGCTGAAAGCCCACATGCCCGGTATTTATGGCCTTTTCCTGGATGCCGGCCACCTGGATTAGCTCCCGGACACCAGCAAAGGAAGAATCCTGCATCGCCGCCAGTCCCTCTTTTACAATGCGGCGATTCTCACCAGTCAGCGGAACGATATCGGCAACGGTTCCCAGTGCCACCAATTCCAAATCCTGGGCATAATCTTCCCCTTCCAGTTCACGCCAAAGGGCCTGGCAAAGTTTAAAGGCGACACCAGCACCGCACAATTCCTTATCGGGATAGGGACAATCAGCGCGATGCGGATTGACAACGGCCAAGGCGTCGGGAAGCACATCACCCGGCAGATGATGGTCGGTCACGATGATATCCAATTTTCCTTTCATAGCAGCCACATCATCCACCGAAGCGATGCCGCAATCCACCGATACCAAAAGCGTTACGCCTTTAGCGGCAATCTGCTGAAGTGCAGGCAGATTAAAACCATACCCTTCTTTTACGCGGTCGGGAATATGAAACGATACCGCCGCCCCGAGTTTTTTTAGATTGTGTACGAGCAGTGACGTTGCCGACATGCCATCGACATCATAGTCGCCATAGACCATGATTTTTTCTCCGCCCGCAATCGCTTTTTTGATGCGGGCAACAGCTGCATCCATGTCTTTCATGAGAAACGGATCATAAAACGGCTGCTTCTCCGGATGCAAAAAACGCTCTGCTTCCTCTATATTGGTAATCCCACGATGCCACAAAATCCCAGCGGACAATTCCGTAATGCCAAGTTTTTTCGCAAACTCCGCCGACTCAGGCACCGTATCATAAAGTTTCCATTGTTTTAACATTGTTTACAACTCCTAAGCTATATATTAACGTATTTTATTACTTTTATCCATATTTTTCTACCAAATAGAACATTTCACTTTCCCTGTACACAAATATAATACAAAAAGACGACAAACCGTCCATCTACGGACAATTTGCCGTCTTTATCTTAGCCAAGATATTCCTGCAATTTAAGCAGCAGGGTTGGCATGTCAACAGGTTTTGTAATATAGTCATCCATGCCGCTGTCCATGGCTACGCGCCGGTCTTCAGCAAAGGCGTTGGCGGTCATAGCCAGAATGGGGACATGATGCCCCTCTTTCTCCGCTTTTCGTATCAACTTGGTTGCTTCCAATCCATCCATAACCGGCATTTGAATATCCATTAGGATGAGGTCGATACGCTTAGGGTCCTTCGTATAAAGTTCCACCGCCAGCGCACCATTTTCCGCAGACACCAGCTCAGCCCCGAAATCGCCCAACAGGGCTAATATGATTTCCAAGTTAATTTCATTATCCTCCACCACCAGAATCGTCTTGCCAGCAAAATGCCCCGCTTCTGGCAACTGTCTTTCCTTTTTCGTTATCAGCGGTTCCATTGCATCCTCAGCCAGCCGCAGTACCAGTTCCATGTGGAAGGTCGTCCCACAGCCCTGCTCACTGTAAACGCTAATGGTGCCATTCATCATATCGACAATGTTCTTGACGATGGCCATGCCAAGGCCAGTTCCTTGAATCTTGCTGACGGTACTGGTCCGCTCCCGGGTAAATGGCTCAAAGATATGCTGGACATACTCCTCACTCATGCCAATTCCCGTGTCCCAAACCTCAAAGCTGAAATTCCCATAGCCAGCTGGGGCATTATCCATCTGAACGATGCGAAGGCCTGTACTGCCACCACTTGCCGTGAATTTCATGGCATTGGACAGGCAGTTCAAAAGGATTTGGTTAATGCGCAGCTTGTCGCAGATTACCATCCGGTTTTTGACCCCCTCCGTATCGAGGAAGAAATCCAGTCCCTTTTGCTTCATATCGTTTTGCAAAATATCCCGGATCCCCCGGACCAATTCCGGCAGATTCGTCGCTTTTTCCTCCAGCGTCACTTTGCCGCTTTCGATGCGGCTCATATCCAATACATCGTTGATAAGGGACAGCAAATGATGGCTGGCGGTAGAAATCTTTTGCAAATACTCATGCACCAAGTCCAAATTATCCCGGTGTGCCTCCGCCAATTCGGTAAATCCGATAATCGCATTCATGGGGGTGCGGATATCATGGGACATATTCGACAAAAAATCCGTCTTGGCCTTGCTGGCAGCATTTGCCTGCCGCAGTGCCAAAGCCAACTGGTCATGTTGGGTCTCCAATTTCTTCTTTTGCTGTTTGACCTTGCGGTCAAGGGCCAATTGCTCCGCCTGCTTAAAATCGATGGCCATAAAGGACATGATGATGCGGGACACACGGCCATCGGCCTGACGGTCCGTAACCTGCAAAATGACGCGCCGCCAAGTATTGTCAATGCCTGGCACTTCGTAAATATACTCCCGCCGATTGTCCACCATCAGCAGCTGCTGAACATACTGCGGGTCGCTGAGCTGTTCCCATAATTGCCGATAGGCTGGCGCCACCAGGCTGGCCAGCGGTGCAATAACCGTCCGATAATCTCTCGACTCCAATCGCTGACTCTTGACATAACTGAAGGGCAAAAAACCACGAATGCGACCGGATTCCAGCTCACAGACATAGATAGCACTATACTCCTTGACCAATTGCTCATTGACGTAGCGCAAGCGGATTTCATCGTCACGGTCCAGAAATCCCAATACCACTTGGCGCGGATTTCCCGCCTGGTTCATCCGGACAAACTTCAACTCACGGAACCACAGCATTCCCTCTTGCCAGACACTAAAGATGACCGAATAGGTATTTTTCTTTTCCAACTCCCCTTGGACCTTTTCCAAACTACTTGCCGACAGCACCCGCAGCCTCTCCGGTTCATAAACCCGTTGCTCCACAAAGGTCTGCATGGCCATGCTGTACCCCTTGCGAAGAGGAAAAACATCCTCCATCAAGCGGGACTCCTGCCGGAAGGGCACCAATCCTCCCGTATGCAAATCCAGCAAGTAAACGGCTGCATATTCCTCAGCCAAACCGGCAATCATATCCGTGCTTTGCCGCTTTTCCAAGGCATTGGCCCGCTCCCGGCGAATCTCTTCATCTTTATCCGCCAGCGCCAGCAGGACATGATTCACCTGACTTTCTGCCATGTCAATGCGAACGGCCTTCCACTCATAATACCGCCCGCCGCGGCTTTCAAAACTGCCACGGATACTGTGCTTCTTCTTGAGGACACGCTGCAAGTTTTGGGCGGACAATTCATTTCGCATTTTTTCGCGATATTTTTCCTTCACGGCCTCCTGACAAAAGTCAATCAATCCTGCCGAATAACCATCGGCCGCCAGGAATTGGGGATAATTGAGCAACGCCATGTTTTCCGCCCGATGCAAGCAGCGCTCCACCTTGTCCTCCTGCAATTGCAGTTCGAGAATCAAGCCGTATTCCTGGGCAATGGCCTGAATGATTTGCCGGTCATACATTTCACGGCGCGAATGTTCATCACACTCGGCAAAACCGATGAGAACCTTCATGGTCTCCCCTGCTCGGCTTTCCAGGGCAATTTTTATTTCGTAATACACCTGCTCATCATTTAGATAAATCTGACTGTAGTAAGGTGCCTTGCAAAGCTGCTCGAACATATACCGCGTGGACATGGCCTGACGAACCGCCTTGCGGTCACGCGCACAGACAATAGTATTGATAAAGCCATCTACAATCTCGCGGTATGGTCTATCCAACAGCAGCCGGCCCACTTTCGCCTTATGCCGGTCATCCAGCTTGAGGATTTCGAAGGTCTCCTCGGGCAGCCGCAACAAGTACACCGTCAAGAACTCCTGGGACAGGGTCATAGCAATGCCAGCATCATAGGGCATCGTCTGATAATCCATGAGCTGTCGCTGCTGAGCATCATCGTAAAGGAAGGTATAGAACACCTCACCATGCTGAAGGTTGCGCACCAGCCTGCCAATCGCGTGCACATAGCGGACATTTCCCTTCCGCGTTACAATCCGGAAAGCCTCAAAGTCAATGCGGCTGCCTTCTTGATGCATAATCTGATTCCAGATGCTCTTCTCCACCGCATCGCGGTCTTCGGGCAAAATGAGATTGCGGAAACTCCCCTGCACAAACAGCAACAGTTCCTCCATGTCTTTGCACTCAAGCATTTCCACGATGCCCTGATTGCCGTAAAGGATTTCTCCCTGACCAGTCGCCCGGTACACCAAAACAGCACCTGGCAGCCCATCCATAATGGCAATATCTTCCAGCCCTTGAGTCGTACATAGCTGACTGTTGACCGCTGCATCAAACAGCAAATAGGAATGCTTTCCCTGCCCCTTAACCTGGCAGAGGGCTGCATCGGCTTTGCGCCCTAACACCGGCAGGTTAGCACCATGAACCGGATACACTGCCGCGCCAATGGAAAGGGTGACCGTAATCTCACTTCCTTCAAAGGTGAAAGCATGCAATCCCATCGCACACATCTCCACCCGGGATTCTACCTGAGACCAATCGGCTTCTTTGATAAGCACCAAAAATTCATCGCTGGCATTGCGGCCCACAATGCTATCCCCACCGAATAAACATTTGAGGTCATCAGCTACACAGCGGATGGCTTTATCCCCCACCACACAGCCATAACGGTCATTGATGAACTGCAGATTGTCGATATCTACCACCAGCAAAACAGCCGGCGCAGCAGAATACTGCTCCAAATACTCGTAAGCATAACGGTCAAATCCCGTGCGGTTCAGCAATTCCGTCAGCTCATCCACCTCATGATAGGCAGGCCGCTCATACTGCGCGTATACATAGTTGAAATAATCCGCCAATCTATCCTGGGGCAGTTCCTGAATGCAGAACAAAAACCGTTTATTGGACTCCGTTGCGATGATGTTAAGCGCCACCCAGCGGCTGCCACCTGCGGGTAAATTGATGCGGAAAAATTCCCGCAAACAGCGCTGCTCTCTTTTTTCCATCTGCGCCAGCCAATCCAGTTCCATAAGAGCCACAAAACGCTCCCGATCCTCTGGATGAATCACCTGCTGGGCAAACATACAAACGACGGCCTGCAAAGACAGCGCTTCTTCAAAACCACTCCAATGCTTTTGCGAATAAACTTTTTCAAAACTGTCCTGCTCCACATCGACGAGGGCAATGTCCTGAAACATCTCGATCAAATACTGGGAAGAGGGATGGAACTTCGACAACTCACAACTGGAAAAATTATTGGTCGCATTATGGGTCATGAACCGGTAATACTGCCGGCCGCTCCGTTCCCCCACAAATTCGATTTTTAGCAGACAGAGATTCCCCTTCAACAAAAAGTTATGCGAAACCACCTGTCCCTGGCTGCGCGCCTCCTGACAGTATTCATAAAGCTGTCCCATCCAGTTCATCACGCCATTATTTAGGACTATTTCGGCAGCCTGCAGTCCCTCAAGACCAAACAATTGCAGCAACTCAGTATAATACCCATTGGCGCCAAGATAATGAAGCCGCGCCCGCCGCAGTTCCACCACCGCAATGCCATCGTCAATCAAAAAATCCGTCCGGCTAAGTTCCCGAAATAGCGGGACGTCCGTTGTCTGCTCAATCTCAATTCCCTGTTGGCGAATGGACTCAAAGGCACTAAAGAGGGCCTGGGGCCGGCCATAGAAATAGCCCTGCACCATTTCGCAGCCCATTTCCCGCAAAACCTGCAGCTGTTCTTCGGATTCAACTCCCTCCGCCAAAGTCTCAAACCCAATTCGCTTCGCCATCGCCACCGTATAGCGGATGATTTCCTGAGACCGCTCATTGAGATTTGTAACAAAGTGCATATCCAATTTAAGCACATCAAAATCGCAGTCTTTTAACGTGTGAAGCGAAGAATAGCCATTGCCAAAATCATCCATCCAAACGGCATAGCCCGCCGCCTTAAAGCGGGCAATCTGCTGCCGAACCGTCTCCTCTCCCGCCAACAGGCTCTCTGTCACCTCGATATGCAAAAGATTGCGCGGAAGGCCATAGTCTGCCATGGCTTCCTCGACTACATCAAAAATATCACAAAGCAAAAAATCCAGCCAGGACAAATTGACAGAGACCGGCACCACCGGCCGCCCTATATCCATACAAGTACGCAAATCCTTGCAAATCTGCCGGATCATATAGCAGTCCAGCTTGTGAATCTGCCGCGTGTTTTCCAGCGTGCTGATAAACAGTCCCGGATTTAACATACCCCGTTGGGGATCCTGCCACCGGGCCAAGGCTTCAAAACTACAAAGGGTTCGGGTAAGGGTGCGGATTATCGGCTGATAATACACCTGAATATATTCCCGTCGCACCGCTTCATCAATATGGGCGGCAATATAATCATAAAGCTCTGCCTTATGCTCCATCTCCGGTGCATAATACGCACAATCCCGCTCTGGCGATGAGCGCAAAAAATCCGCGGCCAGCTTTGCCCGGTCACAGGCATGCAGGAACTCTTCCTCGTCACCGCCATCGAGACAAATCCCGGCATAAATCCGAAGCACATCGCCCTTCTCTTGCTCCATGACCTGATGCTTCAAATCCGCAAAAACAGCCTCTACCCCACTGGTAGCACTGAGTACCACAAAGCGCTCGTCCCCAAAACGGCAGACCAATTCCCCAGCGAATTGTTGGCGGATATGATTGGCAATGCGCACCATGAGGTCATCATCTTCGGAAAAATCATACCGACTGTTGCGAGATGGCATTCGGCGAACGCGAATATCCAGAACAGCCGGCTGCCTGCCATCCCGCATCATCCGCTGGGCAGTCACATGACCGCGCAGGCGGAAGTAATTGCCATTGGGAAGGTTGGTCCGTTCATCGTAAAAGGTTTCATCCCGCAGTGCGGCTCGCAAGAGGTAAGCTGGCTGTCCTTTCCAAAGGGTTCGTATCACCTGCAGCAGGATTTCCGTCTCGCCTCCTGGCAGCGGTACAATCGTCTCGGGGCCATCGGCCAAATCATCGAGCGGAATGATATTCCGGTCATCCGCCGGATAAAAATACTCCTCAAAGGTTATCCCACTGTCAAAAAAACGAACCGGCGGCCAAAGGACTCGCATCTCCTGGTTGCACATAAAAAGCTCATGGCCTTCCGCGCCCACGATCGCAAAGGCCTCGCCATTGCTATTGATTAATTCTTCCAAGGTGTGGATATAAAGTTTCTCATGGGAATGGGATGTATCGATAGCTTCGGTAACATCATCGTAAAACACCACAGCGTACTCCGTGCCATCTTCTAGATAGCAATGGGTTCCACGGGCATGTAAAATGCGGTATTCTTCCCTGCCATAGAGCCGTTCCCGATACAGCGCATCATAAATACCGCCGTGGGTACGAGCAAAATCCATCGCCGCCACCGCCACATGCACCGTATCATCCGGATGGACATTCTTATACATGTCATTTTCAAATTGCGCCACCAACTCTTCCCGGGTATAGCCAGGAGGCTGCAACGCCAATAGGCCATCGGATACCAACAGCACACGAATCTTGCCCTGCAAAAACTGATACATCGCCAAGGGAATCGCCAGCCGTTCCAGCGCCTCCCGCATTTCCAATGACATAATATAAGGCCGATTTACAAACTGGTCTTTCTTGCTCATAGTAAGATTCCTCTCCCCAGTCAAGCCCATCAAACAAAAATCCGTATCTCCATTTCTGCATTCTTCGTTTTTGACAAGTCAAAATCCTGCCTGACATTTGACAAATAAGCGGCCTAAGCGCCAGAAAAAGCGGCCCTTTCGGACCGCTTCTCTTGTCGTAAAATATATCACAAATCTTCATGTACCTCTGTGAAGTAGATTACCGTTACGGTATCTTCCATAAGGATACGGCGCTGGTAGATTTTTTCGAAATCGGCTACCAACTCTTCCTTTGAGTTGATTTCCGGATTCTGATGACCTAGGTCATTCGAGGTCAGCGTCCCCATGGTCTTTACCCGTACTTTATCGAGATAGGCGGAATAAAGTTTATGCTTGGGTTCGCCTTTTTTACCCGTGGTAATCCATACGACAGAGCCTTCCGGATAAAGTTTGGATACATCGCCAAGACGTACCGTACAGTTTTTTGTGCGTTCCATGAGCATTTTTTTGTGTTTTGCTGCCTGGAAGTTCAATGCCATCATACTAAAGCACTCCAATCTACCCTTGTTCCTAGTTGTTACTTATTACATATAATCTATGAATATTATTATATGTTCTTCTAATTATAGCAAATCTCCTGCCAGAAAGAAAACTTTTTCTGTAACTTTGTAAACATTTTGCACCATTTGCCAGTCAAAATCCCCAACATGTTTTTTACGTAGGAAATATGTTAGAATAGAACGAGAAATTTGTTATCCACTTCTTGAGGAGGTTTTCTTATGAACTGCAAACGCATTGCTTTTGTTTTCATGGCCCTTACACTATTGGTATCCAGTGTTGCCGCGGCTGCACCAGCAGCCAACAATGCGCCGACTTTGTCCGTAGATGGTGAAGGCACGGGCATTGCCGCACCAGACCAGGCCACCATCACCATTGGCGTAACGACCCAGGCCGCTGATGCTGGCAAAGCTCAGAACAACAACGCTTTGACCACGGAACAGGTCAATAAAGTCATCAAGGCTTTGGGTATCGAAGATAAGGATATCCAGACCAACAATTATTCCTTCCGCCCCAACTACCGCACCTCGGACAATCGCCGCAATGAAATCAGCGGTTACACGGTGAATAATTCCATCATCGTCTTTGTCCGCGATATCCATAAGACTGGCAAAGTCATCGACGCCGCCCTTAGCGCCGGAGCTAACGAAATCCACTCCCTGGACTTTACGGCCAGCAACCCCCAGTCAGTCCGCAAAGAAGCACTGATGAAGGCCGTGCAGGACGCCCGTGATAAAGCGGATATTTTAGCCCAGGGTCTTGGCAAGCGCATCGTTGGCATCAAGAATGTGTCCGAGAGCACTGGCTATCTTGAATCCCGGCGTTATGACAATGCGATGCTGGCCGCAGCGAAAACCACAGCAGCCACGACCATTGAACCGGGCAGTTTATCGCTTACCGCCCGCGTCCATATCGACTACATTCTCGAAAATTAATCGCAGCTTTTACGAAATAAGGAGTTTTTTATCACATGCAAGAACAAGCAGTACCGGCAGCTAAGCCACGCAAACCACGGCTGGCCGCCATCGAATATATTCGCGGAATTTCAATGATGGGCGTTATCGGTATCCATGTTGGTTCCCAGTATCTAAGCAATACTGCCGCCAACGTCGCCCTCGTTGCGCTCTTCGAGGTTGCCACGCGCTTTAGCGTGCCGATTTTCTTCTTCATCTCCGCCTTTGGCCTGTTCTACAATCTGGATTTGACGGCCCCCTTTGACTTCCGCTACTTTATGAAGCGGCGCTTCAAGACCGTCCTCGTTCCCTATCTTGTCTGGTCCTTTTTCTATCTTCTCCACGATGGCTGGCTATACGGCGTAGGCTTTCCTGACCCGTTGCATCTCCTCGTATTACTGTTCTTCGGCAATGCGAAGTATCAGCTATACTTCCTCGTCATCTTGCTCTGGTTCTACCTGTTGATGCCCCTTTGGATTTGGATGGTACGGCGCGCCGGGCTGGTAAGCCTCACCCTTTTGCTGTTCGCCCAAATTGGCTTTGACTATTGGTCAAGTTTTGCCACCAGCTTCAATCTCTTTGTTTACGGACTGCCTGACCACTCCCTGCTCAAGCCGTTTTTGCTGTATCGTTTGAACTACTGGGTCATGCATTATGTGTTTATCTTCGTGCTTGGCGGCTATCTGGCCGTCCATATCGATTCGTTCATGAAATTCATGAAGAAACACCGCCGAGGCATCACGGCCTTTTTCTGGGCCAGCCTGGCTTCCCTGCTGGCCTACTACTACCAACTGATTGCTGTCGATGGCTATACGCCCCTTGAGGCTATCAATACCGCCCATCAACTTTGTCCGGCTGGTATTTTCTACACCATTACGGCTTCGCTGTTCTTCTTTACGATTTTCACCTATCAAAACTATCCTGCCATCCTCAATCCCCTGTTGCATCAGCTTGGCAAACATTCCTATTTTGCCTACCTGGCCCATCCGATTGCCATTACGTACCTGGCCATGATGCTTCAGCATAGCGGACGCATTATGACGGCACCAATTGCCATCGCTTTCTACTTTGCCACGCTGACGCTTGCCATGCTAGGCGCAATAATCTGCCGCAAAATCGGCGAACAGCTGTCAATCCTCAATGAATTGACCATTGGCGTGTATCCTAGTAAAAAATAACGATAAGGAACAACACCCAGAAATAGCCCCCGGCTTTAGCCGGGGGCTATTTGTTTATCTTCTGCCAAGATCTAACGTGCTGATGTCCCTGCCACTGCTATCTTTTACGAAAATCGGGCCAAGACTTAGTTTTTTATCCTTAATCTCCAATGCGTCGGTAGCTACACTAAACCCAGCAAAGTCAATAGTGACATCATAAAATCGTAAATCGCGATAGGACTGCTGAAAGGAACCAGTAATGCGCTTGACGGGAATCCTTCGATAGCGCCCCTCACCAGACGTAAAATTTCCCGATGCGGTTGCTTCCTTGGCATTTCCCTTCGAATTCATATAGATGTCCACCATGACATTGCAGTACAAATGGCTATTGGGCAATGCCTTCGAGGATTGTAAATTCTCACCTACCGCATGAATCTGATAATAGCGGGTATCGAGATCATAGCTTCCTTCCGCCTGCAGCTTACCGCCATATACATTACCTGTTACATCTTTAAAGTCCAGCTTCTCTCCATCGTAGCTTATACTCCCGTTAACGCCTTGGAAGTAGAGCCCTGGAATATGAAGTTCTGTCATCTTCAGTTTTCCTTCCCCATGAATCGCATTAAGCGGACCGGTCAGATGACTATCCAGTGTCATTTTGTCATGCACCTGAACTCCAATCCCCAGCGAAGAAGGATCTACATCCACAAATCTCAGCTGCAAATCTCCCACTGGCACTTCATTCCCTTGAAAATCCACCGTCCCCCGTAAATTCACATTGCTGCCAATCATCGTACCGCCAAACCGCCCTGTACTAACCTCAACATCCATACGTTTATCCGTATTAATCGCGGCCTTTAGATTTACCCCCGACAATAAATAATGCCGGTCTTTATAAAAAACTTCCAAACGGCAGTCTTCCAACTTTAAGTCCATACGGATTTTCTTGCCCGTGCGGTCAAAGTTTTTCCACTGCTTCGCCATTTTTTCCGCCCGCTTCCGGCGATGGAATTCTCCTATCCGCTTTCGTTCCTCCTCACTTTTCCCCACCAAACTGACCTTCTTCTGCCACTCCTCATCATCCTGTTGAATCTTTTTCATATCCCTGGAATTGCGGACAAAATCCACCGTCATATCATCAGCCAAATGAATCGATACCTCCGCGTCTTTAAGGATCAATTCCTGAAGGGTAGTGGATTTGATATGCCCCGTCACTACATCCCATAGGCGCACATAAAAATGGCCTTCAGGTACCCGCAAAATCAAACGCCCCTCTGTATCTCGCCACTCAAGTCCAGTAAAGTCCACATCCCCGGTAATATGGGCGGTGATTTTCTCCGCCGTAATTGTCCCCTTCAACATATCTTGATTCATCATGGCCTGATTGAAAATCGTTGCCGCCCCACGGCTAAATATTTCCAGTACCAGAAATGCCGCTAGGAAAATTGCCACACTGGCTATTCCCAAAGCCTTCCGCCAATGATTCCGCAACCACTTGCGCATACATATCCCTCTCTTCACCTTGCGATTCTTACTCTCTTTATTCGCTCCTCCCCCTTGATAAACCTGCCAATATTTGCACCAAGGGATCAAGCCTCAGCAATAAAAAAGTCTGTGACACGTCATATAACGCATCACAGACATTTCCCTGCCCCAAATTACCAGATACCCAAAAAATGCTGTACCAAAAGGCTGACCAACGTAATGCTAATCCAGCAACAAGCTCCTAAAAGGATCGGCTTACCGCCCGATTTTATAAGCGTAACCACATTACTGTTAAGGCCGATAGCCGCCATAGCCATAACAATAAAGAACTTGGCTAATTCCTTCAACGGCTGGAACACCTCTCCACCTATACCAGCCTGCAAGCAGACGGTAGTAAACACAGCCGCTAGGACAAAGTACAAGATAAACATCGGAAAGGCCCGCTTATAGCTAAACGAAGCCAATGAACCACCTTCTGTTTGATTGGCTTCTTTTTTCGCCATCAACAGTGCCAACAGCAATGTAATGGGAATAATCGCCAATGCTCGCGTAAGCTTTACAGTCACGGCCTCATCCAGCGTCTGGGTACCAAGGCCCCACATGCTGTCCCAGGTCGCAGCAGCTGCCGTAACAGAGGATGTATCGTTAATCGCCGTGCCGGCAAAAATACCAAAGGCCTCGCCCGACGTCGTATCGAAACCTATCAGATGCCCCAGCAACGGGAACAAAAGCGCTGCCAGCGCATTGAACAGAAAAATAACCGAAACCGACTGGGCGATTTCATTGCTGTCCGCTTTAACCACCGGCGCGGCGGCTGCAATAGCCGAACCGCCACAGATTGATGAACCAACGCCGATGAGCGCCGAGGTATTACGGGAAATTTTTAACCACCGATGCAGCACCCAGGCCACCACCAGCGACGTCGTAATGGTGCTGAGGATAATCGGCAGCGAAAAGATTCCCGTCTTGACGATAACCCCCAGATTCATACCAAAGCCTAGCAAAACCACCGCCGCCTGCAAAACAATCTTAGACGTCCAGTTGATGCCAGGCTGAGCCGTGCCATGTTCCCGCCAAACCGAAGTGATAACCATGCCAAAAAGAATCGCCAGCACCGCACCACCCACAACAGGAAAGCGCTGCCCCAACAGCCAGGCTGGCAATGCCACCAGAAAACATATAAAAATACCAAGTAAATTATTGCGTAAAAAAGTCATTGTATCCCTCAAAAAACCGGGCCCTTGATTTCAGCTGATGAAAAGAATTATAAAAGGTTTATACGAAAATGTAAAATTATATGTTATGATATGCCTATAATATATTCTTATTGATAGGAGGGCTGCTTATGCTCGATTTTCGCATCAAGACCTTTCTCTGCGTCTGCCAAAAGATGAATTACACCCAGGCAGCAAAAAGTTTAAACATAACCCAGCCTGCTGTCTCCCAGCACATCCGTTATCTAGAAGACTACTACCAAATTAAGGCTTTTCGTTACGCCAACAAAAAATTGGAGCTGACACCTGCGGGCCGCATTCTCTACGAGCGCTGCAAGACGATGGAAAACGACGAGGTAGCACTAGCCGCCGAGCTTTTGAGCCAGCAATCCGGCATCCATACCCTATCCCTTGGAGTCACCATGACGGTTGGGGAATATGCCATCATCGCCCCGCTGGCCGCCTATCAAGCCGCCCACCCCGGCATCAACATTCGGCTTCGCTTTGGCAACACCAAAGAACTATTAGCTCAACTTACCGCCGGCCGCATTCAAATAGCACTGGTCGAGGGTTATTTCCCACCACAGGATTATTTCTGCCAGCCCTACAGCACCGAGGATTATATCGGCGTCTGTGCCAGAGGGCATGTATTTCCCCATGGCGAGCCCACCATGTTTCACGACCTGCTGGAAGAGCGGCTGTTGCTGCGAGAAAAAGGATCGGGAACCCGCGAAATCCTCGAACGCAATCTAGCACTGCATGGCCTTCGTACCGAAGACTTCATCCACAATATGGAAGTCGAAAACATGCATACCATCATTGGCCTGCTCACCTATGACTGCGGGATTTCCTTCCTGTACCGCCGTGCCGTCGAAGCCGAACTATCAAGCGGCTTGTTGCGGCAGATCCCTCTAAAAGGATTTGCCATGCAGCACGACTTTACCTTTATCTGGGAAAAGGACAGCATCTACACCACCTATTACCAGCAAATCTGTCAAGAGCTCCGTGCGCCTGACTCACTAACTTCCCGAAGGAGATGACCCTCTTTGTCAAACCGAAAAAAAGGACTTACTATGGTATGCCTTGGTGCCTCCATGTGGGGCGGCAGCGGCGTAGCCGGACAATATCTATTACAGGATTGCAGCTTCTCGACAGCATGGCTCGTCGTTTCCCGCATGCTGCTAGCCGGCTGTCTGTTCCTGCTCATCGACTTCATCAGTTACCGGCAAGATATTTTTGCCATCTGGAAAAATAAACAAGACGCCCGCGATGTGTTGCTTTTTGCCATCTTCGGCATGCTGGCCGTACAATACACCTATTTCGCCTGCATTCGCCATGGCAACGCCGCCGCCGCCACCATCCTACAATACCTTATGCCGGTAATCATCATCGGCTACACGTCTCTTACTGCTCGCAAGTTCCCGCCTAATCGCGAACTGCTCTGTGTCGCCATGGCTGTTGGCGGCACCTTTCTGCTAGTAACCCACGGGCGACTCGATACCCTATCCATCTCACTTACAGCACTATTCTGGGGCCTTGGCTCTGCCTTTGCCGCCGCCTTTTACACCACTCAGCCCAAACGCCTCATTCGCAAATGGCGGGCCACGCTGATTACCGGCTGGGGCATGCTGCTTGGTGGCCTTTCCCTGATGCCCCTCTGCCCGCCTTGGCAGTTCAGCGGCCTTTGGAACAATACCGCCGCCATCACTTATGCCTATATCATTATTTTCGGCACCGTCATAGCCTTTGGCTGTTACCTCGGCAGCATCAAATACATCTCCCCCACCGAAACCAGTCTCCTGGGATCCATCGAACCCCTGTCGGCCATCATCCTCTCCATTCTCTTCCTCCATGCCAGCTTTGTCCCCATGGATTATCTCGGCACAGCCTTAATCCTCGGCACGGTGTTTGTACTGGCAAAAAGATAACTTCATCTGACGATATAAAATTGACCGGTCAAAATGACCGGTCAATTTCCTCTAACCAGCGTTTCTTATAATGGTCAAAGGTCCGCACTTCGATATGGTCCGGGTACAGGTATATCGAGTTAGTCGTTATCTTCTTTTTGTCCATGCAGTCGTTATGGATGTTGCAAGTATGCTCGTTATAAAAATTAATTTCGTTGTTGGCAAAGCTTGGGTTGCGGCAAGGGGTGTGGGTATGCCCCGATATCCATAGTTTTACCTGTGGATTTTCTGCTAGGATGGCATCGATTTTATCCGCCGGCATGGCAATCGAACGCTCGGTGTTGACGGACTTATGATACGTCAGCAGTGTATGATTCAAAGGGCCATGGAAAAAGATCAACGTCTTTTGGTCGCGATGCGCCGCCAGTTCCTGCTCAAACCAAGCCAGCTGCGTTTCTCCTATTTGTGTCGGCAGGGGACCTTCAGTCGACAGGAAAAGCAGATGATAGCCGCCCAGGTCTTTGGCATACCAGCGCCGCGGCAATTGCCAAAACCTAGCAAAAGCATCCAGCTTCTGCTGACGAACCTCGGAGCTAGCTGGTTTTATCCTACCATTCGATGAGAGTTCATCTTCATAAAGGAATTCATGATTGCCGTTAATCACCCAAAGCTCTTTTTTTAATTTCCCAAAGAAGGACTGGATGTAATCGTATTCTGACTTTACGCCCCGCTGTTCAACGATATCCCCCACTACAGCAACAGCCGTCACATCGCCCCAGCTGTTGATATCGGCAATCACGTCGTTCTTTGCCGCCAGAATCGCCTGCCGTACATTACTATCGGGATGTTTGGCCACCCGCACCGGCAGATGCGGGTCCCCGAGCACCACAATCCGGTAGTAATCCTTCCCGGTTGCCCCCAACAATTTTTGCCAGCCGCCCACAGCCAAGGCACCAAGTCCAATAAACAAACCACGGATAAACGAACGCCGATTAAACATAGTATCGCTTCCTTTGAAACTAAAACGCCATTCCCATTCGTTGTCATTTTATCAATCAAAAGTCGAATATCCAAATACATTAACGGAATTATTTCTTACGAACTTTAGCCACTCAACTGAAATTTTATTATTAATCACTATATCTCCGCGATTATACTCCCCATAATTTCTTACATTACTTAACAAATAATGAATCTGCTGTTTTGATAAAAAACTACTTGTATCCAACATTTCAAGCAATATTTTCTCTGCATTGTTAAAATCTAATTGTTGGGCATATTTTATCTCAACTTTTGTTACATACCCTTGTTTATCAACAGTAAGTTCAAGACGATATTTAGAATCAACGGATATTGTCTTCCATAAATCATATGGCCATTTACCCTGCCAATTAGCTGGCGTAGCTAATCTAGGGGCTTCAAAATAGTTTACCCTTCCATGCTCTAAATATGTATCGTCATTATATTCTTGAACAAATCTCTCTGCACCCAAATTCGAGATTCTTTTCGTATAAACATCCGCCGAACAAACATTGACCAACAACATTAGCATCACTACGCTCAATATAAGAATTCTTTTCATCATATATCCCCCTTGATAGATATCCTGTCATCGATACTATTATACATTAACCAACCGATACCCAAACCAGTTGGCCTTATCATCCCAGAAGAAATATAATGACCCAACAGTACCGTATTTCCAGAATACACGGCGATAACGACGGCCTTTGAATTTGGAATTACCAAAAAAACTACCATTACCATAAAGCCGGGAATATCCCATCATTTCCAACTGACCAGCTTTTATATTAATGGCAAGATCGTCGTAAAGCAAACCTGCCTTATCCAGTGTTTCCTTGGTAGCATAGGTTACATATTCTTCTCCATTTTTGCCAATCAGCCAAAAATTCACGAAGGAAGAACTGCCATCTGCCGCACCTAAAATTACTTTTACGAGCAAAAATTCTCTGCCCGTATCAGCATGAATTTTATATGCCTGTACGGATTCCTCATTGCCGATGGGAAAAGATACATATTCATGACTTCCATCTTGGCTCATAAGTTTTATGCAACCACCAGCTATTTTTTTATAGCCCAATTGATTTTTTACACGAAGCTGTGGTTGTAAGGTAACCATTTCGTCATTTAAGGAAAAAGAACTTCCCGTTATATCTCCCTTATAATCGCACACCGTTCCTCGATAGTCATCGATATCTAAAACCTTCGTAATTGTTTCAAGCTGCGCTGCCTCAGCATCAGCCAGGCAAACAAACAACGACAAACAAAGCAACAATATAATTCTGTTTAACTTATTTTTCATAAACATAACTTATCCTCCCGCCTAATACTATCTTACCCATCCATCATTTATGACAATTAAAGAGGAATATAGCTGGTAAGCTGCAATTGTCCATCTTTCAGCACGATATTTTCCTTATGCTCAAGTTCAACAAAAGAATAATTGTTCTTGTCCTTATAAATCTCTCTTAACTTTGCCATTGGGGTCGTACAAGGGAAGCCACTTTTGTCGTAAAACAATGTTTCAGGATGATAAAATGTGATGCTTGAGATCATATCCCCTAGGAAGCGAACTTTGAATACATCCTCATAATACCAAACGTCCTGCGGAAATGTATCGGATGGCCCCACATTACGTTTTTCTTTCCGCGTAGGACTGCCATAAAGCGCCTCTAAATCCTTTTGACTCATCCCCAGATACAACCCCGCTATGGATTCCGTATATTGAGGTTCTTCGCTATGACGTAAGGTTTGTTTCTCATTGAAAATCAGAAAATCCATCGCATTCATATGTTCAGGCATCAGCCCGATGTCCCGATAACCATCCGCTTCTTGGATTCGATAGCCCGAAGCATCGCCACAGCCTAAGTAAGCCACCACTTTACAGCCATTGATATAGTGGCCATTAATCGAAAGCACCAGATTCCCCGCAGAATCATACCAATTTCCTTGTAAACCTTTCATCGAACGGTCACTGCCATTGGATAAAACTTTATACTTTATCTTAAGGTCATCCGGTTTGATTTTATTTGGGATACTTTTGGCATAATCTTTAACTAAGGCATACGCAGGATTAAATAGCCTAGGTATTGGCGGATAAAATCCATTAACGGTCACAGCACCAGTCGCTTTATCTTCTACCAATATATAGGTATGCATATCTCCTTCATAGCGGTTATGGACATAACATACTCCCGATCCTTGGACAGAAATTTTTAAATACCGCTCGTTTTCGTATTTTACACGAGCCGTCTTCACTTCGAACAAACTGCCCATATTCACGCCGCTATCCCAAATAGGATAGCCAGAATCACCATGCCAGCATTCTGCTCCATACACCTCAGATATCATTGCCGCTTCTGCCTTTGACATAGAAAATAGCCCAGCTGTACTTCCCCCTATCAGCAACGCCACCGCCGCAAAACCTGCCATCCATCCTTTTTTCATCAAATCCCCTTCTCTCTGAAAATTTCCCCATAAAGCAACAGCCTTCCACTAAGGGAAGGCCGTTAATTTATAATTCTATTCTATTGTATTACATTTTTGCAATCTTATGCAAGGTCTCGATGATAAGGTCTACCTGGGGTTTTACCGTTTCCAGCAGCAGGCGCTCTTTCGGGCTGTGGATGTCGATGGTGGTGACGCCAATCGATACCATATCGAGGTTCGGATTCTTGAGGAAGTGCCAGCCGCACTCAAGTCCGGCATGAATCGTTTCAACTTTCATATCCTTGCCGTTCTGTGCTTTGAAGGTCTCTGCCATGATTTTGGCGAGCTTGCTGTCCTTGTTTTCCTTCCAGCCTGGCGATTTTGTGCCGATATGGGCCGTAAAGCCCGTCAGTGCTGCGTATTCCTGCGCCATCAGCGCAAATTCATCGTTCTTGCCATCGATAGCCGAGCGCGGGAAGAACTGGACATTGACACTGTTTTCATCCATGGCTACGACGCCGAGGTTCGCTGAGGTCTCGACAAGGCCCGGGATAACCGTCGACATCGCATAGACGCCCGTATGGAGGATAGTCAGCAGACGGAGCAGGCGCTGCGCATCGCCAGCTTTAAGTACCTGAGCTGGCTTGTCCGCCGCCGTCAGGACGAACTCCATGCCCGGATCGACTGCGCCATAGTTCTGCATAAAGCGTGCTTTCTCAGCGGCGAGCACCTCATTTACTGCCGTCTCGTCAAGATTCGTGACGATTACCGCCGTAGCATCATCGGGAATGGCATTGCGTGCCTTGCCGCCCTGGAAATCTGCCAATTCTACCTTGCCTTTAGCCTGCAGGGCCAGCAGAGCCAGCGCCAGCGTGCGGATAGCGTTGCCACGGCCGTCGCCAATGCGCTCACCCGAGTGGCCGCCGAGCAGCCCCTTGACTTCGATTTTCCAGCTATTCATCTGCGTTGCTGCCTCACGCGTAAGCTCACGCGAGAAATCCAGATTGATGCTGCCTGCGCTGCCAACCGTCAGCTCATCGTAATTTTCCGAATCGCAGTTAATGAGGAAGCTGGCATCTTTCAGGTGCTCGGCACTGAGGTGGATGGCCCCCGTCATACCCTGCTCCTCATCGACCGTTACGATCATGCGCAGCGGGCCGTGCTCCTTGGCATTTTTCATGATATACATGGCTTCCGCTACGCCGATACCATCATCGGCGCCGAGACTCGTGCCCTCGGCTTCCAGATATTTCTCGCCGCGCACGAGCTTGATGGGATCCTTGAGGGGATCATAAGCATAGCCTTTCTCGGCCACACAGACCATATCCATATGGCCCTGCAGGATTGTCAGCGGTGCCTTCTCAAAGCCCTTGCTGGCCGGCTTATCGGCAATGATGTTGTTCTTCTCGTCCTGCACGACCGTAAAGCCTGCCTCGGTCAGATATCGTTTCAGGAAGTCACTGACTGCCTGTTCATGACCAGATTTTCGAGGAATCGCAGCCAATTTCTCAAACTCACTCAGTACGCCTTCCAAAATCTCATTGTTCTGTTCCATAGGAATCCCTCACTCATTTAATATATAATGTTGTAATAGGTAAACATAAAAATAAAACCAGGCAGCAAAAATGTCTGCCTGGTCTCATCATCATCAATGCAATACGGGCAAATCAATCCGTCAACGCGACCGTCATGGCCTCCGTTACATCCACCCCCTGTGGTACGTAAAGGACAATCTTGCCGGAAATACGTTTGGCACAGCCATCCAAGACGTAGCAAGTACCATTGACGAAATCACAAATGCGGCGCTGCTCAGCATCTTCGACCTTTTCGTAGTTTACGACACAAGCCTTACCTGCCTTCAAATCATCCGAAATGGCAGCCACCTGGTCAAAGGTGCTCGGTGCATAAATCTGCACTTTCAATGCCGGCGTTTTCGTCGTATGAACCGTCAACTGCGGACGATTCGACTCATGATGCGGATAAGATCCCGTCTGATACCCCGAACGGTCAAACCGAACCGTACCACCATTAGATACCTTCAGTTCCTCAGCGTAACTCTGAGCTGCTGGTGCTTCCTTTACTGCCGAAGTTTTTTTCATTTCCGCGTAATCTTCCTCAATTTCGCCGAAATCCTCAATCGGCATCAGTATATCTCTAAGTTTAGAGAATTTCTCTTCCAAAATAGCGCCTACGCCCATATCATCTCGTCCTTCCAATTTTACAGCTTCAATTAATTCACACGAATTAGACGTGCCTTGCGGAGACTTATCCATGTTATCAACATAATTCACAATTCAACTATCAACATGATAACATACTTCGCGCTCAAATGCAAAAGTCCTGCTGAAAAAAATTTTATTTTTCCAGCAGGACTGCTATGTTGTAACTATTTGATTTTAATCTTAGCCTTTGCGAGCATTCTTGGCATTACGGCCACGAACCGTACGGTCAAGGATGGATTTGCGCAGACGGACGTGCTCCGGCGTAACCTCGACGAGCTCATCGCTGTTGATGTACTCGATAGCCTGCTCGAGGGACAGGATGCGCGGCGGCGTGATGCGGATGGCTTCATCCGAAGACGACGTACGCATGTTGGATACGTTCTTCTTCTTGCACGGGTTGATGTCGATATCGTTCTCGCGGGAGTTCTCACCGACGATCATGCCCTCGTAGACGGCCTCGCCCGGGCCGACGAACATCGTGCCGCGATCCTGCAGCGTGAAGATACCATAGCCCGTCGTCTCACCCTGCTCGAAAGCAACAAGCGAACCGCGCGTACGGCCCGGGATATCGCCTTTGTACGGAGCATAGCCGTGGAAGACATGGTTCATGATACCGTTACCCTTCGTGCTCGTCAAAAGCTCCGAACGGAAACCGATCAGGCCGCGGGCCGGAATCGTGAATTCAAGGCGCATGTAACCAGCCGTCTCCGTCATGTTGACGAGCTCAGCTTTACGCGTGCCGAGGCCTTCCATAACAGCACCCATGAATTCCTGCGGTACTTCGACCGTCAGATTCTCGATTGGCTCGCAGAGCTGGCCATTGATGGTCTTGTAAACAACTTCCGGTTTACCGACCTGCAGCTCATAGCCCTCGCGGCGCATCGTCTCGATGAGGATGGACAGATGCAGCTCACCACGGCCAGATACCTTGAATACATCAGCAGAATCCGTCTCTTCGACCTTCATGGCAACGTTCGTCTCGATCTCTTTGAACAGACGATCGCGCAGATGGCGGGACGTAACGAACTCACCCTCACGGCCGGCGAACGGGCTCGTGTTGACACCGAACGTCATCGAGAGCGTCGGCTCGTCGATGTTGATGGTCGGCAGAGCCTCCGGATTTTCCGCATCGGCAACCGTATAGCCGATCGAGACATCGCCAAGACCCGTCAGCGCGACGATATCGCCCATGCTGGCCGAATCCGTCTCGACGCGTTTGAGGCCCTGGTAAACGAATACTTTGCCGATTTTGGCTTTGATCGTCTGGTCGCCATTGATGAGGACAACGTTCTGGTTCGTTTTCGCCGTACCACGGATGATGCGGCCGATAGCCACGCGGCCAACGAAGGAATCAGACTCGAGCGTCGTAACCATCATCTGCAGCGGAGCTTCCGGATCGCCTTTCGGTGCCGGAATCTCTTTGACGATCGTCTCCATCAGCGGCGTAAGATCTGCATTGTCGTCTTCCATCTTGTACTTAGCGACACCATCGCGGGCCGTAGCATAGATGACCGGGAAGTCGAGCTGATCGTCATCGGCATCGAGTTCCATGAAGAGCTCCAGAACTTCATCGTAAACGTCGTCTACGCGCTGGTTCGGCTTATCGATCTTGTTGATGACAACGATCGGCTTGAGGCCCTGCTCGAGTGCCTTGCGCAGAACGTATTTCGTCTGCGGCATCGGGCCCTCGAAAGCATCGACGAGCAGGACGACGCCATCAACCATGTTGAGGACACGTTCAACCTCGCCGCCGAAGTCCGCATGGCCCGGCGTATCAACGATGTTGATCTTGATGTCGTTGTACATGATTGCCGTGTTCTTGGACAGAATCGTGATACCGCGCTCGCGCTCGATATCGCCGGAGTCCATAACGCGCTCTGCAACCTGCTCATTGGAACGGAAAACGTGACTCTGCTTGAGCATTGCATCGACCAGCGTCGTCTTACCATGGTCGACGTGGGCGATAATTGCAATATTTCTCAGCTTGTCATTGGTCATCATACTCATTCTGTGTAATCTGCCTCCTAATAAACAAAATGGATACACGTTGGTATCCATAAAACTCAAGATATACGCTGTCTACATACAAAGTAACAATATAAATTCTAGTATAGACCCGTTGGCTTGTCAATGTTTTTTTAATAAAAACGCCTTTTCTCCCAGCAATCGGAGAAAAGGCGTTTCTATCAATAAAGAACCGATTAGAGTCCTGCTTCTTTTTTCAGCGTATCCGCCTTATCCGTGTGCTCCCACGGCAGGTCGACATCCGTGCGACCGAAATGACCATAGGCAGCCGTCTGTTTGTAGATTGGGCGGCGCAGGTCAAGCATCTTGATAATGCCAGCCGGACGCAAATCGAAGTTGCGGCTTACGATTTCTTCAATCTTCTCCTCATCCACTTTGTTCGTGCCGAAGGTATCGATCATGATGGATACCGGATAAGCGACGCCGATGGCGTAAGCGAGCTGAACCTCGCACTTGTCCGCAAGGCCTGCAGCGACAACGTTCTTAGCTACATAGCGGGCAGCATAGGCAGCACTGCGGTCAACCTTCGTGGGGTCTTTACCCGAGAAGGCACCGCCGCCATGACGAGCCCAGCCGCCATAGGTGTCGACGATGATCTTGCGACCTGTGAGCCCCGAGTCACCCTGTGGGCCGCCGATGACGAACTTGCCCGTGGGGTTGATGAAGATTTTCGTATCGTCCTTCAAAAGCTCAGCCGGAACCACCGGTTTGATAACCTGCTCGATGAGATCCCTGCGGATCTGCTCTAGCGTCACGTCCTCATCGTGCTGGGTCGAGATGACAATGGTCTCGACAGCTACTGCCTTGCCATCCTCATAAGCAATCGTGACCTGGGTCTTGCCATCCGGACGGAGATACGGCAGCGTGCCGTTCTTGCGTACTTCCGTCAGGCGGCGGGCCAGACGATGAGCCAGCGCAATCGGCAGCGGCATGAACTCCGGCGTCTCGTTCGTCGCATAGCCGAACATCATGCCCTGGTCGCCAGCACCGATGGCCTCAGCGGCGTCCATCTCGCCCTCGCGGGACTCGATAGCCTCATTTACGCCCTGGGCGATATCCGGCGACTGCTCATCGAGGGATACGAGGATGCCGCAGGTATCGGCATCGAAGCCATATTTTGCCCGCGTATAACCAATCTCCTTGACCGTGTCGCGGATGATCTTCGGGATGTCGACATAGCACTTCGTCGAAATCTCACCGACGACATGGACCTGCCCCGTCGTCACCATCGTCTCGCAGGCAACACGGCCCATGGGGTCCTCGGCCAGGATGGCATCGAGGATGCTGTCGGAAATCTGGTCTGCCATCTTATCCGGATGACCTTCGGTAACCGATTCCGAAGTAAAAAGCATACGTTTCTTACTCATTAAATTTACCTCCCTAGTAGTTCCTTAATCTCTGCTGAATAGCCTCAAACGCTCCGATTCATAAGAAAAAGCCCTCGCTAAAACGAGAGCTTTTATTTCCTGACTCTCATCTTATAGGTCAAACCTAAAGGAATTGGCACCGTTTTGACTTGCGTCAATGGTTGCCGCAGCTTCATCGGGCCATTCCCTCCACTGCTCTGGATGAGTTCATATTCAGCTTTAGTAATTTCATCATACGATACGCGAACCATAATGTCAAGATAATTTTATGAACCCAACTCATAATTTTCATCAATTGCAACCATAAACCAAGCATTATACCTGGAATTTTTCCACCTCTCCTTGCAAAGTTTTAGCCATTTCAGCCAGCTGCTCACTATTGGTATTCATTTCATGTACCGATGCCGTCTGTTCTTCGGTTGCGGCCGATACGGTCTCGCAGTTTGCCACCACACTACGGCTCATCCCTTCGATATCATGGATAGCCGTCTGGCAGCTGTCCGCGTTATCAGTGGCCTCTTTGGACGCGTCAGCAATCTGCTGGGAACGGCTGGCAATTTTTTCTACCAAAGCCACGATATCGTTAAATTCCCGACCGGTTTCTTCGACACTGTCTTTGGCCGTAACGAGATTGTCCGTCCCTTCATGCATGCTGTCAACGGCCTGCTGGGTATCCTTCTGGATCTGGCCGATAAGCTCGGCAATCTGGCTGGCCGCTTCTTCCGACTGGGCGGCCAATTTGCGGATTTCCTCGGCCACTACGGCAAAGCCACGGCCGGCGTCACCAGCGCGAGCTGCCTCAATTGCCGCATTGAGTGCCAACAGGTTAGTCTGCTCCGCAATCCCCGAAATCGTATCGGTGATACGGCCAATGGTATCCGAACGTTCCCCGAGGTTGTTGACCATGCGGGCCGACTCACCCACTACTTCACTGAGGCGGGCCATATCCTTGACGGTGCGGGTAACTACCGCATTACCATTCTGGGCTTTTTCCGTAGCCTGTTTGGTCTCTACAGCCGCCCGGCGGGCGTTGTGGGCCATGCCGCCAATTTTTTCCATCAGGACATCCATGGATTTGGAAGCATCATCAACGGCCATCAGCTGCTTATTGGAAGCCGTGGCTACATCGGTAATGGATTCTGCCACCTGCTGGCTGGCTGCTGCCGACTGAGCCGTCATCTCATTAAGGTTTGCCGCATCGGAAGCAACATGCTCCGACGACGTCCGGATGGAGCCCATAAGGGTTCGCATATTGCCGCCTAAGACCTTGAGGATTTCAATCATCTGCCCGATTTCATCTTCCCGCTGCGCATATTCGGCCTTAACCGGTTCCTGACGATAATCGCCCTTGGCAAATTTCTGCAAGCGGCCCGTCACAAAGCTGATGGGGTCGCCGAAAGTCTGGGCAATCTTTGCGCCCATCAAGGCCATAATTACCGATACAGCCAGAATAATAAGCGACGAGATTAAAATCTTATGGTAAAGGGCCTTTTGGTTTTTCTCCATATACTGATTTACTTCCGCATCGATATAATCCACCCAGGAGCCTGTGCCGATTATCCACTGATACGGTTTGAATTCCAAAACATAATTGCGCTTAGGAAGCGACTGGGTCTCGCCTGGTTTTGGATAGGAGAAATCCACAAAGCCGCCGCCATCTTTCTGGCCTTCTTTCAGCATGTTTTCCATATACGGGACACCATTGGGGTCTTTTTCTCCACGGCGCATCTTCCCCTCTGCATTCCGGTTGCCAGCATGCACTACGCAAATACCCGTATTTTTTTCATCGGCAAAGAAATACCCTTTTCCCTCATCATAACGAACTGAACGAATGACGTCCTTAGCCATCTCTTTTGCCTTTTCTTCCGTCAATTCCCCTGACTGCTGGCGGGCATAAATACCGTTCAGCGACGAAACGACTCCTTCCGTCTGCAGCTTTAACTCACGGTCGTAATGTTCCGATAGTTCCTTCCGGTATTCCGCTACGAGTTTTTCATTATCCGAAATCGTCGTATAGATAAAGTAGCCCCCTACTGCCAGGGTAGCCACTACACTGACCATTACGAACATCGCTGTCAGTTTTCCCCGAACAGATTTCATAAAAAACATAGTCTTCCCTCCCTTACGCTTTCGAATATCACTCCCTTTAAACTGAAATATTCGTCCAATTGCGACAAGTTCCTGCCTGCAGGCAAAAAAAGATTCTCTGCAACTGTTAGCCACGGGATTTCCATACGACTCTTGCTTCATACGGCTGCAAAAAACCCGCCTTATGCACTTCGTAATTTGAAATCAATTCTTCCCAAGAATTGTCCGCAAACAACGGACAGGCTACCTCCCTGCCGGTCCAATTGGCCTCCACTATCAAGACCTGTTCCCCCAAAATCCGCCGATAGGCATAGATTTCCTCACTATCTTCCAGCAGCGGCTCAAACCTGCCATAAACGACAATCGGCAAGGTATGACGCAATTCGATAAGACGCTGATAGTAGTAAAAGACGGATTGTTTATCTGCCAGTGCTGCCTTGACATTGATAGCCGGGTAATTGGGATTGACCGCCAGCCACGGCTCACCATCCGTAAAGCCTGCATTCGCCGTATCATCCCACTGCATGGGGGTGCGGGCATTATCCCTTCCTACACAGTCAAAACACTTGAGCAACGTTTCCCCTGCGATGAGTTTTTGCTCAACCACGAGCTGCTGCCAAGCATTCTTTTCCTCAATGTCAACACAATCATCAATAGAAGAAAAATGACGATTGGTCATGCCGATTTCCTCTCCTTGATAGATATACGGCGTTCCCTTCTGCATATGCAAGACGGTTGCCAGCATCTTAGCGGACTTTACCCGCCACTTAGGCGAATCATTGCCAAATCTCGATACGACCCGGGGCTGGTCGTGGTTGTCCCAATAGAGACTCCCCCAGGCTTTCCCTTCCAACTCCAGCTGCCATTTGTTCAGGATTTTGCGGACATAGGAAAGTTTTGGCGGCGTGCACGTCCATTTGCCAAGGACCGGTTCCGAATTAGCCGCTCCATCGGTATGTTCAAAGTGAAAGACCATCCCGAGCTCCGTTCCC
Source organism: Selenomonas sp. (assembly GCF_024693525.1). The sequence goes on from NZ_JAILKR010000111.1 coordinate 33,830, forward strand.
TCACTGTTGGCATATTTTTTAGCTTCCTCCACCGTAACACCGGCCGCCTCGCCCACCGTCAGCAAGTCGTAATTCGACAGGACACGACGATTCATTTCCTGCAAGTATTCATGCACCCGCGGACCATTGCAAACATGGGAAAACATATCGCTATACCCATCCGCATTTAACGGACCATCGGGAAAGGATTGGTCTTTACTAATCATGGAAATAACATCCATGCGGAAGCCATCAATCCCCTTGCGGCACCAAAAGTCCATGAGATCAAAAACCTCCTCGCGAACTTTAGGATTTTCCCAGTTGAGGTCGGGCTGCTTGCGGCTGAAACAGTGCAGATAATATTGCCCGGTCAAAGCATCATACTGCCAAGCCGAGCCGCTAAAACAGGACTCCCAATGGTTGGGAGCTGCGCCTGTTTCCGTTGGTTCCTTCCAAATATAATAATCCCGGTATGGATTATCCTTCGACTTGCGGCTTTCAATAAACCAAGGGTGTTCGTCGGAGGTGTGATTGACCACCAAATCCATCACAATGCGAATGTGGCGCCTATGAGCTTCGGCCAGCAACCGGTCAAAATCTTCCATGGTGCCAAACTCAGCCATGATGCTCCGATAATCGGAAATATCGTACCCATTGTCATCATTAGGCGATTGATATATCGGCGACAGCCAGATTACATCGATGCCAAGCTTTGCCAGATAATCCAAATGGGCAGTAATTCCATTCAAATCACCAATGCCATCGCCATTGCTATCCGCAAAGGAACGGGGATAAATCTGATAGATAACGGCTTCTTTCCACCATGCGTGCTTCTCATAGCTCATAGAACATTCCTCCAACCAATCGACTCATTCACTATTTCTTAGTATTCCTCCTATCCATCCCTGCTTCCTGCGAACGCCGATACAGAATACGGATAGTGGTACAAAATCTGGTACCCGGTACAGAAAAAACGAGCCTTGCCATCTTCGCAAAGCTCGTTTTCTTATTTGCTGCCTCAGCTAAGAAGCAAACTGTCGCTATTTAATTCACTGCCAGCCGCCTTTTCAAACATATCCAGCAAGTCCTTGATGCCAAGGTCCTTTTTCTTCTCACTGTCGATATCAAAAAGAATATGCCCCTCATACATCATGATGAGACGATTGCCATACTTGAGGGCATCGCGCATATTATGGGTAATCATCAAAGTCGTGAGCTTCTGCTGCTTGACAATTTTATCCGTCAGCGACAAAACCTTTTCGGCGGTCTTCGGATCAAGAGCTGCCGTATGCTCATCGAGCAGCAAAAGCTTTGGCCGGGCCATTGTCGCCATGAGCAAGGTAAGCGCCTGGCGCTGCCCTCCTGATAGCAAGCCGACTTTTGACTCCAACCGGTCCTCCAACCCCAGATTCAAGCCCTGCAAAAGCTCCCGGAATTGCTGGCGGCTACCTGCTGAGGAACTCCATTTAAGGGTCGGCGCCTTGCCGCGTCTGGCGGCAATCGCCAGATTCTCCTCAATCATCATGCCAGCCGCCGTTCCCATCATCGGGTCCTGAAACACGCGGCCAATGTATTTTGCCCGTTTATGCTCCGGCCATTTGGTGATATCTGTACCATCGATTGTAATGCTGCCCTCATCCACCGGATAGGTGCCGGCAATGGAATTCATCAACGTGGATTTACCAGCACCGTTGCCGCCAATAACGGTGACAAAATCCCCAGGGGCAAGATGGAGACTCACATTATGAAGTGCCAACTTTTCCGTAATAGTTCCCGGATTGAATGTCTTAGAAATTTTTTCGATACGAAGCATCTCAGCGGCCCCCTTTCCTGATTTTATTCCAGCGTGCCTGTAGCAGCGGCATCGAAAGTGCCAAGGCCACCAAGATGGCCGTGAAGAGTTTCAAATCATTTGGCGGCATTCCCATCTGCAGCACGATGGCGATAACTGCACGATAGACAATCGAGCCTAAAATGACGGAAATCAAGCAATTCTTAAAGCTGCGCGTCCCGAAGAGCACTTCCCCGATGATAACCGACGCCAAGCCAATGACGATGGTACCCACTCCCATGCCCACATCGGCAAAACCGTTGCTCTGGGCGACAAGAGCGCCCGAAATGGCGACGAGGCCATTGGAAAGCAAGAGTCCCAGCACAATCATATTATCCGTATTAATGCCGTTGGCGCGAATCATGTGCGGGTTGAAACCTGTAGCTCTGACGGCCGTTCCAAGTTCCGTGCCAAAGAACCAATAGTTCAGCAACGCCACCACCAGAACAATGACAGCCCCGATTGCCAGGGTGGTCATCGTCTTGTCCATCCCCAAGTTCCATATCGTAAAAATCGTATCCTGCTGCAACAAGGGCAGATTGGCTTTCCCCATGATACGAAGGTTAACCGAATAGAGCGCAATCATCGTCAAGATTCCGGCGAGCAGCGCAGGAATCTTGAACTTCGTACAAAGAATGCCCGTGACTACGCCAGCCAGCATACCTGTCACGCAAGCAGCGAGGATAGCCACCAACGGATGACTGCCGGCCACGATGAGGGTAGCGGCCGTTGCAGCCCCCAAGGGGAAACTTCCCTCGACAGTCAAATCCGCGATATCGAGCACGCGGAAGGTCAGATAAACACCGATTGCCAGCAGTGCCCAGAGAAGGCCCTGTGATACCGTAGCGATTACTAAATCCATAATGTATCTCCTATTACTTATGACAAAGGAGCGCAGCGAATGCGGCAGCATCCGAAACGCTCCTTTGCGTCACTCTCTGCTGTTATTCTACAACTTCTGCTCCATTCAGGACCTCTGCCGGAAGCGTAATCCCCAAAGCGGCCGCATTCTTTTTATTGATTACGACCTTGAGATCCTGCGCGGTCTGAATTGGCATCTCAGCGGTTTTCGCTTTGCCCTCCAGTACATCGGCAGCCATGTGTCCCGTCTGTACTCCCAATTTATAATAATCAATACCATAGGTAGCAAGGCCACCAGCCTTGACCATATTCGGCTCTCCGCAAAATACTGGTTTCTTGGCCGCATCGGTGATGGCGACGAGATTCGGCATTGCCGATGCAATGATATTATCGGTCGGCACATAGAAAGCATCAACTTCACCGACCAAGCTCTGCGCTGCCTGCTGAATATCATTGACCGTGGAAATCGTAGCTACTTTCACTGTCAGCCCCTTCGACTCCGCGTATTCCTTCATGGCCTTTACCTGAACTTCGGAATTCACTTCACTGGAACAGTAGATAGTGCCAATGGTCTTGGCGTTCGGGTAAATCTTCATAAGCAAATCGATTTGTTCCTTGATAGGGTTCATGTCGCTGGTGCCCGACACATTAGCCCCCGGGCGGTCATTGCTGGCCACGAGTTTTGCCCCCACATAGTCTGTGATTGCCGTGCCCAAAATGGGAATATCCTTCGTGGCATTAGCAATCGTCTGAGCAGCCGGTGTTGCAATGGCACAAATCAAATCCATCTTGCCGCTGACAAAACGCTGGGCGATATTCTGCAGATTGGACTGGTCTGCCTGGGCATTCTGCTGGTCAAAGGTAACGTTCTTTCCTTCCTCGAATCCACGCTCCTTCAAACCCTCAACAAAGCCCTTATTGGCGGCATCCAAAGCACTGTGTTCCACCAGCTGGACCACGCCAATCTTATAAGTCTTATTGCCCGCTGACTGTTCCGAACCGCAGCCAGCCATTGCACCAGCTGCCAGCATCGTCGCAATCCCCAGGGCCAATACTTTTGCTTTTCTTGACAATTTCATATAATCCCCACCCTCAAAAAAATGTAACACTGTACAATAACAAATATTATTATACAGTGTTACATAAATAAAGTCTAGTTTTGTTTTTAGTGGACAGACATTTGTTAAGGTTTATTTCAAAACCGCAGCGACATGGTCGAGAATAATCCCTGCCAGCTCTTTTTTGTTCATGAGGGGATACGCCGTCATATTGCCGGCGCGGTCAAAGAGTTTGATGCGATTGGTCTCAACCCCAAAGCCTGCATCGGCTTCGGACACATCATTGGCTACGATGAAGTCCAAATTCTTTTTGGCCAGCTTCTTGCGGGCGTACTCTTCCACCTGACAGGTCTCAGCAGCAAAGCCCACGAGAACCTGTTGCTGCTTTTTCTGGCCGAGCTCCAGCAAAATATCCGGATTGCGCACCAGTTTCAGCGTCAAATCCTCATCGCTCTTTTTGATTTTCTGCTCAGCCACCACCTCTGGGCGGTAATCCGCCACGGCGGCGGACTTAATGACCGCCGCACAGGTTGGAAATTCCCGCAAAACGGCCTCCCGCATCTGCCGGGCCGTCTCAACGCGAACGACCCGAACCCCCGCTGGGTCTTCTAAGACCGATGGCCCCGAAACCAGCACCACCTCGGCCCCGCGGCGGGCAGCTTCTGCTGCCACCGCATACCCCATGCGGCCCGTGGACCGGTTGCCGATATAACGCACCGGGTCAAGGGGCTCAATGGTGCCCCCTGCCGTGACGAGGATTTTTTTACCGGTCAATTTTTGACTAGTCAAATTCTGACTAGTCAAAGCCTCACTTACGATGCGCACGATATCCACCGGCTCCGGCAGGCGGCCCTTGCCGCTAATACCGCAGGCAAGGTGCCCTGCTGCCGGTTCAATCATATGAAATCCCCGCTTGCACAGCTCTTGGATATTTCGCTGGGTGATGGGATTTTCATACATATTCGTATTCATCGCGGGCGCCATGTAAACGGGGGCCTTCGTCGCCAGAATCGTCGTGGACAGCATATCGTCCGCAATCCCCACCGCCGCTTTCGCGATGATATTGGCCGTTGCCGGAGCAATGAGCATAAGATCAGCCAAGTTGGCCAGGGCAATGTGCTCCACGTTGTAATTGGTCACCTTTTCCCACATGTCCGATACCACGGGCTGACCGCTGATTTCACGGAAGGTCAGCTCCGTTACAAACTGGGTGGCTTCCTTGGTCATGATGACATGAACCTCGGCCCCTGCTTTGCGCAGGCGGCTGACAATCTCTACGGCCTTATAAGCGGCAATCCCGCCTGTTACGCCCAGGACAATCTTCTTACCTGCGAGTTCCATAACTTAGAGGTCCGCTTTGGAAATGCGATAGTTGATTTTGCCCTCGGCAATCTCTTCCAGCGCATTGGTAACATTCTTCGTCGATTTGGATTTGAGCTCCTTGAGCTCCTCGCCATCCAGCAACTGACGGGCGCGCTTGGAAGCGCAGACTACGAGACCATAACGGCTGTCCACCTGGCTCATCAGCGTATCCGTGGACGGATTTACCATGCTCATCTCAGGATTGTTATTTGCTTTCATTACTGTTCCAACTCCTCAAATTTATCGTAATTCTTGTCGACACGGCAGTGCTCGGCAATCATGATGCTCTTGATGCGCTCCACCGCGCGTTTTACCGTGTCATTTACTACCACATAGCCGTATTGGCGGCCAATGGCAATCTCTTCCTTGGCTGCCCCCAGACGTTTTGCCAGGGATTCTGCCGTCTCGGAACCGCGGCCCCGAATGCGGCGCTCCAGTTCCCCGATGGACGGCGGCAGCAGGAAGATAAAGAGCCCCTCCGGGCACTTTTTCATGACGTTGAGGGCCCCCTGGGTATCGATTTCCAGCAGAATGTCCTCACCAGCGGCGAGACGTTCCTCAATCTTTCCTATTGGGGTACCGTAGTAATTGCCATAGACATTGGCATACTCGAGAAAACCACCCTCCTCGATCATCTTCTCGAAGGCTGCTTTGTCCATAAAGTAGTAATTCTTGCCATCAACCTCGCCCTCGCGCGGCTTGCGCGTCGTCGCTGAAATGGAATAGGCAAGCTCTGGAGTCTGCGCGAGAAGTTCCCCGCAGACCGTTCCCTTCCCCGTCCCCGACGGGCCGGAAACTACAATCAATAATCCTCTGCTCATTCTTACGCTTCGTCTTCTTTCTCTTTTATTTCCGCTTTCGCCTCAGTATCATCGTCCACATCGACACGATGCGCCACCGTCTCGGGCTGAACCGCCGACAGGATAACATGGTCGCTGTCCATGATGATGACCGCGCGGGTGCGACGACCATAGGTCGCATCAATAAGGCGCTCGCCATCGCGGGCTTCCTGGATGATGCGTTTAATGGGTGCCGATTCGGGGCTTACAATCGCCACGATGCGGTTTGCTGATACGATATTGCCAAAGCCAATGTTTATGAGTTTGATATCCATGAGGCGTCCTCCTCTTTATTCGATATTCTGGACCTGTTCGCGAAGTTTTTCAATCTCGCTCTTCATATCCACAACCAGTTGAGCAGCTTCCGTGCTGTTCGCTTTCGAACCGATGGTATTGGTTTCCCGATTAATTTCCTGAATGAGAAAATCCAGTTTGCGGCCCACCGGTTCAGCCGCGGTCTCAACAATCTGGCGGAACTGTCCAAAGTGGCTTTCCAGCCGGACAAGCTCCTCGGTGATATCTACCCGATCGGCATAAATTGCCGTCTCCTGAATTAGGCGGGTCTCGTCGAAGGTCTGGGACTCCAATGCCTGAGCAATGGTCTGCCGCAGATGCTCCCGATAAGCCGACACAATTGACGGCGCAATTTCGCGGATTCGCTGGCGCATTCCCTCAAGTTTTTCTATCCGCGCTAGGAAATCCTTACGGATGTTTTCTCCTTCCGTTGCCCGCATCTTATCAAAGGCCTGCAACGATTCCTGGATAGCCTGGAGCAAAACTGGCTTCATCCCCTCCAGATTGGCGGAAGTGTCAACTTTCAGCACATCGGGAAAACCGGCAAAGACCTGCACATCGTCAGGACGAGCCACATGGAGCATGTCGCTCATATTGTTTAGGGCCTGCTGATAAGCTAACACCAAGCCCTTATCCACTCGAATCTCCGTCTGATTTTCGCGCTTGTCAACATAATTGATGAATACATCCATCTTGCCCCGGGCCACCACTTCCTTGATGCCCTTCCGCAGGGCATCTTCCCAGGCATTTAACGGACGCCCCATATGAAAATTGATTTCCAGGAATCGCTGGTTTACCGCCTTTAGTTCCACCGAAATCTTATAATCCTCGGTTTCAGCCACGGCCGCACCGAATCCCGTCATGCTTTTAAGCATATAGCCGCCTCTTTCCACAAACCATTATTCGGAAAAGTTACCCGTGAATACCAATTCTGCCGGGCCCGTCATGAATACGTGATTGTTCTCGGCCCACTCGACGATTAACTTGCCACCATCGAGCTGAACTTCGGCCTTGCGGTCGATTTTGCCATTGAGCACGCCTGCTACCACCGTAGCACAGGAACCCGTACCGCAGGCTAGCGTAATCGCAGCCCCGCGCTCCCAAACGCGCATGCGCACGTGACTACGATCCTTGACCTCGACAAATTCCGTATTGGTCTTGCGGGGGAACATCGAATGATGTTCAAACTTGGTGCCAAGCTCTTCAATGGGGAAGTTTTCCGCATCATCCACAAAGATAACGCAATGGGGATTGCCCATAGATACTCCTGTCATCGCGTAGGTCGTGCTATCCACCGTAATGGGCTCAGCGATGACCTTCTTGCCGTCAAAGCCAACGACGGGAATCTCATCCCCCAAAAGATGAGGCTCCCCCATATCTACCTGAACCCCCGTTACCTTATCCCCCTCCAGGATGATTTTCGGCACGAGAATACCGGCACCAGTTTCCACCGTAAACTCGGTCTTGCTGGTCAGTTTATAATCGTAGAGATACCGAGCAAAGCAACGGATGCCATTGCCGCACATCTCCGCCTCACTGCCATCCGTATTGAAGATACGCATGCGGAAATCCGCTTTATCCGACGGCAATACCACGAGAATACCATCCGCGCCAATGCCATAATGCCGGTCACATACCTTCTGGGAAAGCTTCGCATAATCATCGGGCTCCTGCTCGCGGCAGTCCAAAAGCACAAAATCGTTGCCGCACCCCTGCCATTTCGTAAAGTTCATCGAACATAGCCTCCTAATTCTAGTTACTCATTTTCTTATTATATTGGTTTTCGTTATCTTATGCAAGAGTACAACGGTAAATTGACCGCCGCGAATTGCCCCGCCCTGCCAATAATGATATAATTTAGAAGTTATACCCTACGAATTGCAAAGGAGCATCATCATGAGTCTTGACGGCTTTTCCATGCATGCCCTCGCCCGGGAGCTCAACGCGACCCTTGCCGGCGGGCGCATCGATAAAATCACCCAGCCCAACAAACAGTCCATCATCTTGTCCATTCGACAGCCTGGACAAAATTACCTGCTGCACATCTCCATTAACTCCCAGAATCCTTCGGCCCATCTTCTCGAGCGCAATCTCGAGAACCCACCAGAGCCACCGGTGTTCTGCATGGTTCTGCGCAAACAGCTTGAAACCGGCCGCATCGCTGCCATCCGCCAACACGGCCTCGACCGCCTGCTGCTCATGGATATCGATTCCCTGGCCGCTGGCGGCAAGATTGTCACCAAGACCCTTGTGCTTGAGCTCATGGGCAAATACAGCAACATCATCCTCGTACAGGAAGGCACCATTATCGACGCCCTGCGCAAGATTGGTGCCAACAGCAGCCGCGTGCGCACAGTCCTGCCTGGCGATGCCTATGAACTGCCGCCGGGGCAGGATAAACTCGACCTCTTTACCGCAGACCTCGATGCCATCATGGCCAGCATCAAAGCCGATGGTGAGCAGCGTCTCGATAAAGCCCTACTCGCTGCCTGCATGGGCTTTGGCCCCGTCTCGGCCAAGGAAACCTGTTTTTCGGCGGGTCTTGCCCCCAGCACCCGCATCGGCACCCTCGAAGAGGTGGACTTTGCCGCCATCCGGGATGCCCTTATGGAAATCCGCACCGCCGCCAGCAACGAGGAGGCTTCTCCTGTGCTGGTACTAGGTGAAAACAAAAAAATCCTGGCCATGAGCTCTTTTCCCCTCCACTATCTGCCAGAGGGAACGAGCCTGACCTTCCCCACCATCAGCGCCATGCTGGAAAAGGCCGACCAGCTTGCGGGCAGCTATGTGCTCCCCGACAAAGACCGGTTCAAAAAACTCGTCAAGAACGAACTGAACCGTGCCGAGAACAAGCTCGTGAAGCTCGACGAGGAAATCGCCGCCGCCGAAAATGCCGAGGAATACAAGATCCGCGGCGACAATCTCATGACCTACCAGTATCAGTTCCAGGACCATGTCGACAGTGAGATCACGGTAGCCAACATCTACAGCGAGACCGGCGAGACCATCACGATCCCTTTGGACCAGCGCTATACGATCATCCAGAACATGCAGGCCTGCTACAAGAAATACGACAAGCTCAAACGCGCCCAGGAACTCCTGCGCGTCCAGCGCCGCGAATGCGAAGACAATATCACCTATCTTGAAAGCATCGAAGCCTCCCTGCTGGCCTCCGAAAGCCTGGGCGAAATCGCCGAAATCCACAACGAGCTCGTGGAAAGCGGCTACCTGCGCGAAAAGCTCAAGCGCAAGAACAACGATAAGCCCTCCCATCCGTTCCACTTCCAGACGCCGGACGGCATCGACATCTTCATCGGCAAGAACAACTACCAGAACGACAAGCTG
>NZ_JAILKR010000114.1 GCF_024693525.1 Selenomonas sp.
AAATTGTCTGGGAGGTTTTGGTTTTGACTCAAATTCAACAACTCAAGCAGCAACATTCCCTAGCATCCTGGAAACAGATCATCCTTGCCCAACAGAACAGCGGGCTTACTGCCGCTGAATATTGCCGCCAGCAGAATATCAAGTATAATGCCTTTTACTATTGGCAGCGCAAAATTCGCGAAGATTTTGCGGCAGCTGCACTCCAGATCACACAAAGGATGAGCCTGCTCCTGAATTTGCTACGTTGGCAACCGCTACCGTTACGACTACAGTTCAGGAGCAGGCTCATCCTTTGGGGTGATCTGGAGTGCAGCTGCCGCAAAATCTTCGCGGATTTTGCGTTGCCAATAGTAAAAGGCATTGTACTTGATATTTTGCTGGCGGCAATATTCTGCGGCAGTAAGCCCGCTGTTCTGTTGGGCAAGGATGATCTGTTTCCAGGATGCTAGGGAATGTTGCTGCTTGAGTTGTTGAATTTGAGTCAAAACCAAAACCTCCCAGACAATTTTTGACTAAAATGGCTTTTTCGCGTTTTTCAGCTTTTTCGTATGGCTAATTTTAGTCAATTATCTCATCTGGGAGGGAAATTTTAAATACACCGGATTATTGGGCGGTTACAAAGAAAATAAGGAACCAGAATTATAATTCGAAAAGTGGCATCTTCCTAAATTGCGAAGATGCCACTTTTATTATTCATATACACTATTTCGTGCGAGACGCTCTCAGAGCTCTTTTTTACCGCCTTATCAGCGATTACTTATCAATTTTCGAGATATTATATGCCGATGCGATCAGCGGTGCAATATCACGCGCAAACGTAATGCGATGGTTACGCGTCAGATACAGGATGTCACCTTCCTGAAGCTCATAGTTCTCCGCGAGGTCACCCGTCGTAATCATCTTGTTGAGATTAACCGGAATCATCGTATTCGACCCATCGTTATGGATCAGGATCAAACGCTTCTTCGCAGCATCCAGTGTAAAGCTGCCAGCAGCACCTACCGCATCAATGACCTTGTGCCCGCGGGTAAGATCTACATACCCCGTCTTATTGAACTCACCCAGCACATACACGCGGACGCCAGCCGGCTCCAGAACATTGATCGTCACATCCGGATTCACATAATACTTGGCCAGTGCCTGCGTCAGCTCCTCCGTCAGCTCGCCAACCGTCATGCCCTTTACATTCAGCTGCCCCAGATACGGCAGGGAAATCGTACCATCCAAACGAACCGTATACGCATTGCTGCCATTGCTCGCCGTGCTGATTTTCTCATCCTGCAAAACCAGAATGCTCAGCTTATCGCCAGGGTTCAGCGTATACGGCTGCCCCTCCACCTCTCTAGACTGCATCTCATGCACCGGTGCCGACGACATCTCCGCAGCCGCCTGCACATCCGAAGTTGCCGCTAAGCCCATTACCGGCTGTGCCAGCGAAAACAACAAAGCACCAACAAGTATCTCCCTCTTCATCAAAAACGTCCTCCTATTGCAACAAAACACCATCCCCAAAGACAGCGCTCCCAAAATCCAACGATAAACGGTTTTATTATAACATCTATCCATTCTTTACACAATAAAATCCTCGCTACTATCCCCAAGCCACGTCACAAATCATTTTAGCAAATATCTGATTCCCCGGCCTTTACCTGATACGTTAGCATACCCTTTCTCAACCAGCGACTTCAGAATATTAACCGTCTTGTTTTTTCCAAACCCCACAGCCTCAGAAATTGAAGAGCTAGGCATTTCCCGACCTCTTAGCAGTTTATAAACTTTATTTTCATCTTCTGTCAGATTGCCGCCTGCTTCTATGACTGGCAGGATTATCCTGATAGTATTTTCCGTCATATCAAAAACAGGCTTAATCTTGCTCTCCCTATATTCCTCTTTAATACGCTTTACCCCAGTGCCAAATCGTTCTATCATATGCAATCTAAAAAAAATGCTGCCTATGATACGGTTCCGCAGTATGGAAATGCCACCTCTGAGGTAGGCTTCTTTATCCATACCCTTAGGCAGCCCTCCAGGTGAGGTTATTTCAATCCTATCTGGAATATGTGAAAACAAACGCAAAAAAATGCGTTTGTTTTTGCGGTTGTTATTGTTGCCATATTCTATGTAGCTGCAAATCAGCAGTCAAGTCTCTCTTTTTTCCTACCGTATAATCTCCAGCAGCACAAAAGTCCCCTAAAAAAATGTAAAATTTAGCAAAAACTCCATTGAAAAAATGTTTTTTAATGAGATGCAAAGAGACATTACCATGTCCTATGAGGACGATATGATGAAATATGCTCCTGACCGTGACAAGGTTCGTATCAGGAAGTACTACCGCCTGAGCCAATCCGCTGTATACATTCAATCCCTATGGAATTTATGTTCGCATTATGTTACAATCTACTTATAAAGAACATATTTTCGTATAAACTTTTCTCTTGCCGGCCAAAAACGTTTTTTCTATAATATAAAGAAAGAAGGGACTCTCGAATGACTACGGGACAAAACACCGATCTCTTCGCAGATCTTAGCGAGCGCAACTACAATCCGATGAACGATGTCTTGTTCAAGTTCATCTTTGGCAAGGAAGAACGCAAGCAGATTACTATCGACTTCCTCAACGCCGTCCTGCAGCATGATTTGCAGCATCCGATTCAGGACATTACCTTTACCCAAACCGAAATGTCCCCCGAAAATGAAGCGGACAAGCTCACACGCCTCGATGTGACCTGCGTTCTCGACACCGCCGAACAGGTAGACGTCGAAGTCCAAGTCGTCAACCACAAAGACATGGCACGACGAACCCTATACTATTGGGCGCAGCTCTACCTGATGTCTCTGCCCGCCGGCAAACACTACCGGGATCTAAAACCATCCATCACGGTAAACATCCTGAAATTCAAACTGCTCCCACAGGCTACTCCTTACTCCATGTGGAGCATCTATAACCCAGAAACTGGCGACCGGCTCAACAAAGACCTGACGCTGCATTTCCTGGAAATCCCCAAATACGCCAAAAAACCCATCGCCGAAATGACAAAAATGGAACGCTGGCTGGCATACTTTGCCAACCAGCTCAATGATAAAGAAAAGGAGGAACTGTCCATGACTGATGCTGCCATCCAAAGCGCCATGAAAGCCGCGCGCATATTCCTGAACAACACCGAAGAACGCCGCCGCTACATCAACCGTGAAATGTCCATCATGGACTATAACTCCGATCATGAAAACGCTCGCGCCGAAGGACTCGCTGAGGGTCGTGCCGAAGGCGAACGCAACATGGAAATTACCATTGTAAAACGAATGCTTCTAAAGCATAAACCACTGAATGAAATCATCGATGTTGTTGCCTGGCCAAAAGAAAAAATTCTCACCTTTGCTAAAGAAAACAACCTTTCTATCTATGAGTGATGTAACCCGCCCACAATTCTGATAAAATTCCAAAGAGAGACTTGGCTGCAAATCAGCAACCAAGTCTCTCTTTTTTCCTACCGTATAATCTCCAGTATCACTCTTCTATCCCCGCTTGGGCCTCGTCTTTTATATTTTTCCAAACATCCTTCAAGATTTTCCGGCACATCTTCTCCTGGGTACGGATGCGGCCTAACAATCGCGAGACAGCCTCTGTATCTGTCACATCAGCCGCCTTGACATCATCCGCCAAACAATAAATCTCATCACAAAACACATCTGCATCATAAGGAAGACTCAGCACCAGCTGTGAAACCTTTGCATCAATTTCTTTTACCAGCTTCTTATCCGACAACTTCGAAAGGAATGTTTTCTCAGCCGCATACAAATCAGCCATAACTTCCCGTGTCTCCCCCAGCCATTTCGCGCGATTCTCCGTGATTATTTTCTGAATCTGTTCTTTCTTTTTCAATTTCCTGTCGCGATATGCATTTGCCGTAGTTCCCACGGCCGAAATAATCGCAGCTACAACTACAACATGCGGAATGTAACCATCAAATTTGTACTCATATCCTACTAATCGCAAAACCAGATAAATAAGCAATACCGCTAAGCAAAGACCAACTACGCCGATAACACTACCAACCACAGAATCTCTAGCTGCATTTCGCAATGGTTTAGTAAAGATTTTCATTTCTCTCCCCCTCCTGTCATTATATTATCGACTACATTCCCCCTGCTATTCACCCTCGAATTTTCATTAACAATTCTGTCGTTTTCTCCCGCATCAATGTCTCATCTTGACGGGTCTCTACATTCAACCGGATTACCGGCTCGGTATTGGACTTGCGCAAATTGAATCTCCATGTATCAAATTCTACCGAAAGACCATCAATCTTTGTCACATTGCCTTGCGGCCCATACTCAGCCTCAATGCGCCGCAAGACTTCATCTGCGTCTTTTACCTTGCTGTTGATTTCTCCTGAGCAGGGATAAAGTTCCATACGCTCTTTCATCAACACAGACAGTGACTTTCCTGTGTTTGAAAGCAATTCCAATACCAATAGCCAAGGAATCATACCGCTATCACAATACGAAAAGTCGCGGAAATAATGGTGTGCACTCATCTCGCCACCATAGATTGCATTTATTTCACGCATCTTCTCCTTGATAAATGCATGCCCACTTTTCGAGACTACTGGTATTCCGCCATTTTCTTCAACAAGCTCAACAGTATTCCAAGTAAGCCGCGGATCGTAGATGATTTTCTCGCCAGGATACTTTTCCAGAAACGCTTGTGCCAAAAAGCCAACCATATAGTAACCTTCGATGAAATCTCCCTTCTCATCAAAAAGAAAGCACCGATCAAAGTCACCGTCCCAAGCTACACCGACATCGGCCCCAGACTCCCGCACAGCTTTCGCCGTAGCCTCACGATTCTCGGGGAGCAGCGGATTCGGCACCCCATTGGGGAATTTTCCGTTCGGCTGATGGTGAACCTTCACCATTTCAAACGGCAGATACCTCTCCATCACATCCAGGATTGGCCCTGCTGCACCATTACCAGCATTGACTACCACTTTTAGCGGCTTCAGCTTGGATACATCCACATAAGACAGGATATGCTTTACATACTCTTTGGTAATATCTACCGTTTCTACTTTACCGACAGATTCTGCACTATTAGGCAACTCGCCATCAACCACCAGTTTTTCCAAATCCCGCAAACCCGTGTCCCCAGAAATCGGACGAGCCTCCTGCCGCACAAACTTCATGCCGTTGTATTCCTTAGGATTATGGCTGGCCGTAATCATGACACCGCCGTCCAACCTCAGATGCGATGTAGCAAAATAGATCATCTCCGTGCCGCACTGGCCAATATCCAAAACATCACAGCCAGACTCCGCCAGCCCTTTAATCAAAGACTCCTTCAAAGTCGGACCAGACAAACGGATATCATTTCCTACCACTACTTTTTTCGCAGCAAACAACGACGGAAAAAAGCGGCCAATACGATAGGCAATCTCTTCATTTATCGTCTGCGGATATATCCCGCGAATATCATAGGCACCAAAAGCATCCGTCGTAACCATCATAAACCATTCTCCCATCAAATTTTAAATTCTTTAACCTTTTCTTCTATAAAAAACTTCATATGTTCTGAGAAATTTTCAATAGAAAACTGCTCTGCATTTTTTCTGCAAGTCTCAGGTTTTATTTCCGCACTGTAAATCTCAAAGCTTCTTACTGCATCGCAAATACCTTCTACTGTCTGTGCATCAAAAAACACCCCTGTCGGGGACTCACATCTACCCACTCCTTTTACGGTCTCTAACGCACCTCCACGCCCGTATGCTATAACCGGCGTTCCACAGGCCTGTGCTTCAACGGGAGTAATGCCAAAATCCTCTTCCGCAGCAAAAACAAACGCCTTTGCATGCTGCATCTTCTCTTTCAGCACATCAAACGGTTGATACCCCATCATGATAATGTTTTTTCCAGCAACAGCCTTCGTCTTCGCAAAATCTGGTCCATCGCCAATAACGATCAACTTCTTATCCGGCATTTGGTTAAACGCATCAACAATCAACTTAACCTTCTTGTAAGGAACCAAGCGAGATGCAGTTATATAATAATTCTCTTTTTCTTCACAAAACTCATACGAAATAACATCAACAGGGGGATAGATAACCTTTGCATCACGCCCATATACCTTCTTAATCCGGCGCGCAATGAAGTGAGAATTGGCAACAAATGCATCCACACCATTTGCTGTACGGTAATCCCATAAACGGATATAGTGCAGAATAAGCTTCGCAAGCCAACCTTTTATCCCCTTGGACAGCCCCGATTCCCGAAGATATTGATGCGTCAAATCCCATGCATAGCGTACTGGCGAATGCGTGTACGAAATATGCACCTGATTAGGACCGGTAATGATGCCTTTTGCCACACAAGTAGAACTAGAAATCACCAAATCATAATCAGTCACATCCAGCTGCTCAATTGCCAGTGGCATCAATGGCAAATATGAACGATATTTTTTACGAGCCAACGGTAATTTCTGTACAAAGGTCGTCGTCGATTTCTTATCCTGCAAAAAACCACGCTGCTCCTCTGGCAAAAAATCTACCACACAAAACAGATTGGCCTGCGGATAAATATTCAGCAACTGCTCTATCACACGTTCAGCTCCAGCATATACCACCAGCCAATCACATACGATTGCGACCTTCATATATATACCTCACTCACTATTCCTCAACATATCGTACAATATCGTCTTCACCAATAT
This sequence comes from Selenomonas sp., assembly GCF_024693525.1. The sequence goes on from NZ_JAILKR010000114.1 coordinate 6,704, forward strand.
AAGAACCATTCTGAATCTCAATGATCTCCAATGGAATTCGTCCTGGATTACTCAACTGATGTTTTGTCGTCTGTGGTATGAACACAGATTCACTCTCATGCACCATCATTTGTTCATCTCCGCGAAGCACCGCGGCCGTACCACGAAGAACGATCCAATGTTCTGACCTATGATAGTGCATCTGCAAAGTCAACTTCTTATTAGGCATAACACGTACTTTCTTCATTCGATAACCAGGACCATTGCCAATTATCGAGGAAGTCCCCCATTCGTGGTATTTTCTCGTATGCTCCACAGCTTCTTTTCGACCTTGTTTTTTCAGCTGCTCAACAACATTTTTGACTTTTTGTGACTCCCCTTTTTTCGCTACGACAATCACATCATCCGTCTCAACTAGCAAAAGATCTTCAAGACCTATTCCTGCAATCAGACGATCACGCCCCAAGATCAACGAGTCTTTACAATCAATCGTCAAACAGTCACCCTTCAAAGCATTCCCGTCTTTGTCCTTAGGGAGAATATCATACATCGCATCCCACGAACCTATATCATTCCAATAACAATCCAGCGGAACCATGCGCACAGCCTGTGAACGCTCTGCCACAGCGTAATCGATAGAGATATCGGGCATATCAGCAAACCTAGCCACGGCATTCTCATAACCGTCTTGGAGAATATCTGCAATCACAGGCTCGTACTTGCCGAACTCTTGCCACAAGAACCCCAGTTTGAACGCAAACATCCCCGAATTCCAATAATAGTTTCCGGCTTCCACATAAGCCTTCGCTGTACTAAGATCAGGTTTTTCCTTGAATGACGTCACAGCAACAGAATTCCCTGTCCGTTCTCCCGTCTCAATATAACCATACCCCGTTTCAGGTGTCTTTGCCTGTATACCGAATGTAACCAAACAATCGTCAGCGGCTACAGCTGCACCTCTACGCATACAAGACTCGAACCGCTCCAATGGACGTATTACATGATCTGCCGCAGCAACAATCAACACTTCATCTTGTGCACAGCCAAGCTTTGATTCACAATATAATGCTGCCAATCCAATAGCAGGCGCAGTATTACGCCCTACTGGTTCAAGTACAATATGTGCTTCCTTAGCACCACATTCTGCCAGTTCACTTTGCACATGATACAAATATTTTTCATTAGTTACCACCAAAATATCCGATGCCTCTACAAAAGAAAGGAATCTCTCTACGGTATGACTTAATAATGATTTATTGTCTTCTAAACATAGAAACTGTTTTGGATATGATTTACGCGACAACGGAAATAGCCGTGAACCACCACCACCAGCTAGTATAATTATCTTCAAAGTAATCCCTCCATAAAAATATCTCTAATAATGAGTCATCTACATAATTTTTCCCACTAGCAAAACAAACTTCAAAAACGATCTTATATCACATCTCAAAAACAATAACATACCAAAACATCGCTTTGGTTGGGAGTGTAATATAGTTTGTGTAAAAAATAATTTGTGCAAAACTATTTTATGCCCCATACTGGGGTAATCATGTATAAGTAAGGAAGGTAACAATGGCGAAACGCAAACAGACACCGAATACCCCAGGCGAGCAGATTGCTCAGCAGATTTTCGGACCTATCTTTGAATCCATGCTGAAAGGCGAAATGAAAAATCATCTCTGCTACGAAAAGAATGAGCGCGCTGCCGGCTGCGACAATGCACGCAATGGCTATTCGGCAAAAACGCTCAAAACATCGCTGGGCGAGGTTCCCATCCGCGTTCCCCGCGACCGTCAGGGCACCTTTGAGCCGCAGGTAGTCAAGAAGCATCAGAAGGACGTTTCTTCCATTGAGAGCAAAGTCCTTGCCATGTATGCACGTGGCATGAGCCAGCGGGATATCACAGACACCATTGAAGATATTTACGGTTTTGAGCTGTCACACGAGCAGATTTCTGATATCACAGACTGTGTGTTAGAAGCGGTTGACCGCTGGCGCACGCGTCCGCTCAAACCGTTCTATCCGTTTGCTTTTGTAGATTGTATCTACGTCTCTATGCGCACCGAACGTGGCGTACAGCAGGTTGCTGTCTATGTTATGCTGGCCTACGACACGAACGGATA
>NZ_JAILKR010000116.1 GCF_024693525.1 Selenomonas sp.
ATGGCGCCTTCGGCGCCCTCCTGGGAGTGGGGCATGGCAATCAGATGATCGAAGACCACATAGGGGCCGTACTTTTCGATGCAGTCCACGATCTGCTGGTAGTAATTCTCGCTGACATAGCCGGTTTTCACAAGCGATTCCGTGCTGAGGCGGACGCCCTCCTGCCAGGAATCCACGTGATCCACAAACATGTAGTGGCCGCGCTCAACGATCTTTTGCAGAATGGTTTTTTCAGCCATGAGAAGTCCTCCTTACAGGCAGGAGCGGTAGGGGATGTTCTGGGGATGCTCGAAGCAGTCCTCGAAGCCGCGGCGATGGTGGTAGTAGATCTTGTCCTTGTCCTGGGGGTAAGTGTACACGCCGCCGACCTGCCAGAAGAAGGGATGGAACTTGTACTCGTTGCGGTCCTTCTTGAAATTGTACAAGAGCTCGATTTCATTACAGTCGGCCTGGAAGTTCGTCCAGACATCCCAGTGGATGGGTACGACCACCTTGCACTGAAGATTCTCTGCCATGCGCAGGATATCGATGGAGGTCATCTTGTCCTGCATGCCAATCGGGTTCTCGCCAAAGGAGCCGAAGGCCACATCGATGTCGTAATCCTTGCCGTGTTTCGCAAAGTAAATGGAAAAATGGGAGTCACCGGAGTGGTAGATGTTGCCGCCCGGCGTCTTGAGCAGGTAGTTGACTGCTTTCTCATCCATATCCGTCGGGCATTTGCCAGTGAGTTCCTCACGGTCCGGGCCCGTGGAGTCCGTCGTCGTGATGCAGGTGCGGTCAAAACTATCGAGGCAGACGATTTCGATGTCCTTGATCTTGATGACATCCCCTGGTTTCACGACCTGGCAGCGTTCCACCGGTACGCCCCATTTGACCCAGGTATCCACGGATTTCTGCGGTCCGATAAAGGGAACCGGGATTTCCTTGCCGTTCTCATCCGTCGTCGTCATGCCGCTGTGCAGTACATGGGCTGCCCACTCCGCTGACATGTGGTCCTGATGGTAATGGGTTGCCAGCACCGCATCGACCTGCTTGAACGCGAATGGGTCAATGACGAAGGGTACGTTGCGCAGGTTCGGCTGCATCGAGCGGCAGCCACACATGTTAGCCATCTGATGACCAACTTTCATCTTGCCATCGCCGTGGGTACGTTTGCCGTTTCCACACCACAAATCCACGGTCACGTTGGCACCACCTGGCGTCTTGAACCAGGTGCCCGTGCAGCCCAGCCACCACATGGCGACCTGGCCTTCCGGTACTTCGTAGCTTTCGATATCCTCTACCAACCAGGTTCCCCATTCCGGGAAGGTGCTCATGATCCAGCTTTCGCGGGTCATTTCGGAAATCTTACTCATGTTAATCCCCCTAAAACAAATATTTATGTTTCGTTTACGATTGTTTTGCCGTATTTCCTATCGACACCCTTATCATAGCACAGCGTTATGCTCATTTCAAGCACTTTTTCATAAAATAATCAAAAAATGACATTTGTAATATTTTTAACGCTCATTTTATGAATGTTTAACGCTTGATTTTTCCTATGTAGTCCGCTATAATATCCATATAATCATAAATCGTATGGATATGATTATTATGAACCATTGCTATACTCGTATTGCATCTGTTTTGCCTATTTCACACACTCCCATTTGAAAGGATTCCATGATTATGAAAAACAGTAAAAGCGTTGTCTTCCGCCGCCAGCAGGCGTTACTCAAGTTGTTAAAGGAAAACAAGAGCATCGATGTCGATACGGCAGCGGAGCAGCTGGCGGTATCGGCCACCACCATTCGCCGCGACCTTGTGATGTTTGAACAGCAGCATCTGGTCACCCGCTTTCATGGTGGAGCAAAACTCATCGAAGGCACCTTAAAGGAAGAAGATACACCCACCGCCGATCCCAAAAGCCGCGTGGATGCGGAGCAGAAACAAGCCATCGCCCAATATGCTGCTTCGCTGATTGAGGATGGGGATACCATCTTTATGAATTCAAGTTCCACCACCCTCATGATGCTCGACTACATAAAAGATAAGCGCGTCATCCTCGTCACCAACAACAGTAATGCCATCTACTACCCCCATGACCCACAGGTCACCATTATCCTGACCGGTGGCGAAATCTATCAGCGCCGCAAATCCCTGGTGGGAGAATTTGCCCTGCAGACCCTGACCAAAATCAATGCTGACAAGGCCTTTATTGGCGTCGGTGGCATCAGTGTTGCCAGCGGCATTACCACCTCAGTCCTGCCTGAAACTGCCATCAACGAAATGATGATGCGCCGCTGCCAGGGCAGCTGCTACGTACTGGCCGCCCGCCAAAAAATCGGCCGCGAACACAACTTCCTCTCGGGCACCATCGACAAGATTGATACGCTTATCACCTGCCCCGGGGCCAGCCCCGACGAAATAAAAAACCTCCGCACCCATGGTGTGGAGGTCATCGAAGTCATCGAATCGGCTTAATTTTTCTTTATGTCCTTCTTATCCGCAGTTTTTTTGACTGCGGATTTTTTGTCGGCATTTTTCTTCTCTTCTTTCCATTTTTTCTCATACTGTTTCTTAGCTTCGGCTTTATCCTTCAAGCGCTTCTTGTATTCCTTATCACTGATAGCTGGCAAATAATCATCGGGAATTGCACGAACGTATTGGTTATCCAAAGCGTATAATTTCTGGTAATTTTCCTGCGCTTTATCCCTCTGACCTAGTTCATCGTATATTTCGGCGCTGATTAACCAACCATAGGGATTGTCCGCCTTGATTTTCTTGGCGGTATCCAAATCTGCCAGGGCTTTGTCATTTTCCCCCATCATCCGATAGGTATCGGCACGATTGAGGAAGTTGAACACATTCTTAGCATCCATGGCGACGGCTGTATCGCAGTCTTGCAAGGCGCCGGAAAAATCACCGCTAACGGCTTTGGCCCGGCCGCGGACAGCGTAATTTTCGGCCTCATTTTCGGGATTTTTAGCCGCAAAGACGCGATTTATTTCGAACAGTGCTTTGGCGGCCTGCCCATAGTCGCTATAGGCATCGGCATTTTCCCGCATCTTCTTGACGGCTTTGGCATCGCTTTGGATTACGGCATCCCGCGCCTGTTGCAATTGCTTCTGCCGTTTTTGCTCCGCCGCTTTCATCTTGTCCCGTGCACCACTGGACGCTTCCTCTGCATAGGCTTTGGCCACCAGTTCCTGCAGCCGAGCCCCTGCCTGTTCCGAATCCAAGAAGATCTGGAGCACTGCATTTACCCGCGAATTCTCAAGACAAGTCACAACACCATTTCGCTTGGTGCGGAAATTCCAGTCGCCTATGGAATCATAGTCATGGAAGGCCTTGGCAATTGCCCCGGCAACGTAATAGACGTTTTCTGTCGTATTGTCGTAGTCATCCCTTGTCCAATCCACACTTAATAGTTTTTGCCCATCGATATAGACGTCCCGGCGATCCTTGACCGTCACATGACCACAGCCGTAATCCGACATCATCTTGGCCAATTTTTGCTCCCGCAGTTCCGTATCCGGATGGTCGTTGTAATTTTCCTGGTCTTTTTTCTTCGGATCCGGGTCCTGATATTCGAGGACGTTTTGGGTTTGATAGGTCAGATAGTAGGACATGCGGGCCATCGCTGCTGCCCCGCCGCCAGGATTGAACCCAGCACTTGTCATGAGATAGAACCCGCCTTCATCGGCATCGTACTCAGTAGGCAAGGTGACATTCTTGGCAATGGAATAGTTAGCCAAGGCATTGAGCTTGTTCCAATCCATAACGCCAGTATCCATATTGAGGAAACTCATTCCGTAATACTGTGCCACTGCTTTTGCATAGTTGTGGGCACTGTGCTGCTCGATACCATGGGTCATCTCATGGGCGAGAACAGCCGCCAGTTCATCGGGATCAAGATTCAGCCCCCGCACCAATGCCCTGTTGATGCTCACGTAGTTAGTCGGATAGCAGGCCGCATTGAAATCCGAACTGTTGTTGACCGTCCAGCAAAAGGGCAGGCTGTTGACTTTCAGCACATAGTCGCTGTGATTTACCAATTGATTCATAACGAAATCGACAACCTGTACATCGTTTTGATTCGGGTCGATGCCATTTTGTTTGATATCCTGCTGCTGACTCTGCAACTGGGCACTGACGTTATTGCCCATGGCCAGGATGCTAGCCAGACTGGATTTATAGACCCCCAGGACTCCCAACGCCTGGGCAGCAGCCGCCCAAGCATCCACGGCCTCGGCACGGGGCATGGGGGCCTGCACCACACCAGTCATCAGCACGCCGGATAATATCAGCGCCAGCATGCGCTTTTTCCATCGATTGTTATATTTCAAAGGAATCACCTCATTTACTTGAGTTAGAAAACTATATGTATTTTACCATATCCCCCTTGAAAATTTCGTGAGAATCGGCACTTTTCTTTAACTTTTTGTCCTTTTGTAACCCAAGTTACATACTGTTTTCATAAATCTCCCCTATAATAAAGTTGTCGATAGGAGATGGGCCTGGTCAATCCCCCAGGTCGCAGGCTTTTATCGATATCCCTAAACAAGAAGGATTTAATCCCACCCTTCTTGCTTCCCATTTCTCAATTTTTTATCATCCCTTCCCTAGAGGTCCGCAGCTTGGACGTAATGCTGCGGACTTCTTTTTTGTTTAAAATTATTTTCCACTCAATTACGACAATTTTTCTACCATTCCTAAATAGAATCGTAAATCCTCTCAATAGCTATTGAAAAATGACAGAATATTATTTATGATAGGAATAGAGTAAATTGTAGATATAATTTATAGTAATTATGCTTTTACCCACTTCAATAAAAGGAGGCGCATTTATTTTGGACAAGATGAGTAAAGAAGCACTTGCCGTCAAACGAGCGGAACAAGCTTTTGACCGCAAACGCCGCACGATTGGCCTCTTCGGTGGTCCGATACTGGCTCTGCTGGTATTTCTCACCCCGATTGCAGGACTTACCTTAGCGGCCCATAAACTACTGGCTATCATGGTACTTGTTGCTCTCTGGTGGATCACAGAGCCGGTGCCAATACCGGTAACCTCACTGATTGGACCGACACTTGCCGTAGTAACCGGCGTTGTGCCAGTAGGCACCGCCTTTGCCGCGTTTGCCAATCCGATGATTTTCCTGTTCATGGGCGGCTTTATCCTGGCTAAGGCCATGATGACCCACGGGCTGGACAAACGATTCGCTTATTGGCTGTTGTCGCGCTCCTGGGTAGGTTCAAACCCCAAACGCATCTTCCTGGCCGTTGGCCTTGCCGCTGCCCTCTGCTCTGGCTGGGTCAGCAATACGGCCACCGCCGCCATGATGTTCCCCATCTGCCTTGGCCTATTGACCTCCATCAAGGAGATGTTTGCCGCCAATGGCCGTGAGATCGACCTGCATGAATACAAATATGCCACAGGACTTATGCTTATGACTGCATACTCCTGCTCGATTGGCGGCGTATTGACGCCAATCGGCACTCCGCCGAACCTCATCATGCTCGGCTTTCTCGACCAAATGTGTGACATCCACGTATCCTTCTTCGAATGGATGACCTGGGGCTTCATCGCCATGGTCATTTACTTCCTCATTGCGGCCTTTGTCCTCTCCCGCATGTTCCCGGCCGATGTGGAGCGCATCGATGGAGCCGATACCTTCATTAAGAACAAACTCAAAGAGCTGGGCGGCTGGACGCTGGCACAGAAAAACACGTTGTTCTGCTTCATCGTCGCCGTTACCCTCTGGGTAACACCGGGTATTCTTTCCATCACGCTGGGCAGTACGGACCCAACGCTGAAACTCTACAACAAACTGTTCCCAGAGGCAGTTGCCGCTATGGCTGGCGCACTGATTCTCTTCATCCTGCCAGTCAATTTTGAAAAACGCCAGTTTACCCTCAAATGGCAGGAAGCCATGGAGGGCATCGAATGGGGCACGCTGATTCTCTTCGGCGGTGGCCTCGCCATGGGCGGTATGATGTATAAAACCGGCCTTTCCCAATGGGTTGGCGACCTTATCGTCAGTTCTATGGGCGGCGCACCGTCCCAAATTGGCATGGTGGCCATCTTCTCGGTTATGGCACTGCTGCTCTCTGAACTTACCAGTCACACGGCTGCCACCAACATGATTGGCCCACTGGCCATTACCGCGGCAGTATCGGCCGGCCTCAGCCCGATTCCAGTCTCCGTGGGCATTGCCCTTTCCGCATCCTTGGGCTTCATGCTGCCGGTATCGACGCCGCCAAATGCCATCGTCTATGCATCGGGATATATCCCCATTACCAAAATGATTCATACCGGCGTCATTATCGATGTCGTCGGCATCGCCTGCGTAACGATTCCACTGGTTATCTACTTTGTCAGCTGGATTGTCGGTTAGAATTTCTGCTACATAAAAAGCCCGTTTCTTACGAAACGAGCAAAAACACGAAGGCCGTGGAAGTGGTTACCCACGGCCTTCGTGTTTTTAATTTATCCGATAGTCTTGAAAGGATTTGATGGTTCCGGTCTCAATTCCGTGAATGAGTTCCCCGATTACCCGCGGGTCGGAATAGTCGAGCGGCAGGAAGCAGTCAGCAGCCTGATTGTAGTAGTTGCGGACATCATTTTCGACTTCGAAGATGTCCTCCGCAATCCGAGCTTTTCTAGCCTCATAGATACGGCCGGAACGAATGTAGCCCACGCTGGTAATGCTTCCCCAAAGGACGAAGAAGAACGACAGGGCGACATGGGGCAGCAGACCAGCTCCGTAGAGCATCAGATAAAGAGCAAAGGTCACCAGGAAACCACCCAGCGCCCAGTGAAGCAGTGATGGTTCCTGCCATTTCAGCTGCATGAGCCACAAATCTTCCATAACGGCGTATTTTCCACGGATTGCCAGAAAATAATCTTTGAGTCGCTGCAATTCCGTCAGCAGTTTTTCCTTGTCATCGGGAACTTCTGCTAATGCCTTGAGTTCTACTTTCTTGTGCTTTGTCCCTTCCATTCCGGAGGCTACAGACTCCCCACAGAAAGGGCAGCTCATCCGTCCTTCTTCCAATACACTTCCACATTTTCTGCAAATCATCGTTCTTCCTCCTTTCTGTCGTCTTGGCGTTGCATGTTGCAATTGTTTCTAGAAAAACCAACGATTTGAATGGTACTTTATTGGTATCTTATACTATTCGCCACAAAATCGAAATCCCCTGCTTTCGCAGGGGATTTTTTACATTTATCCTGATTTTTCTGTTATTTGGTCCGGAATTTGTTCACACTATCCTTAAGCGAATCGGAAAAATTTGAAAGCTCCGTACTCGATGCGGCACACTCCTCCGATACTGCGGAATTGTCCGTGACAACCCCTAAAATATCACGCGATAAGCTGTTTACCTGTTCCATCATCTTCTGTTGTTCAAGGCTCTGCTGCCTGAGCTGTTCAATAACCTTGTTGACGGCCTCCGTATTTTCCGTGATTCCCGACAAGGAATCAGCCGCTATCCCTACGACCTCCGTACCACTTTCAATCGCCCCCAGAGCCTTGTTGATAAGCGTCTGGATATTCTGGGTGCTGAGCGCGGACTGCTCGGCCAGCTTGCGGACTTCCTCGGCAACGACAGCAAAGCCACGGCCAGCATCACCAGCTCGAGCTGCTTCGATTGAGGCATTGAGCGATAACAGGGAGGTCTGCCCCGTGATTTCATCCAACGTGCCAAGAATCGATCGAATTTCCTCCGAGGCCACACTGATATCACGCATCGCAGCCACCACATTATCCATCTGCTGACGGCTCATCTCAATGCTTTCATTCGTCAAGCGGCTCGACTCGCGCGCCGCCTCTACAATGGATTCCACCTTGGCATTTTCGGCCATCGTCTCATGAATCTTATTCTGAAGGTCTTGGACACTTTCATTTTGTGACATAGCGCCTTCGGCCAGGCTCTGCGATACTTTCGACACTTCTCCAGAGCTTACTGCTACCTGCTCGGCCATATCCCCCATGCTCTGCATCTCCGCACAGAGGGTCTGCCGGATATGGTTGATGTTACGCTGGATCGGCTCATAGTCGCCGATATACTTCATATCCGTCGTGCTCACCAAATCACCGGCAGCCATTGTATTGAGATTCTTATCGATATCTTGCACATAGCCGAGAATCGCCGTGCGCATCGTATTCAGCAGTTCATAGAGGGCACCGATCTCATCGCGGCGCGGATAGCTGAATTTCTGCGTCATATGGCCGTTGGCCAGCTTATTGACACTGTCCTCCAGTGCTGACAAGGGCTCCACCACACGCTCCTGGAAGGTGTAATAGACGCGGCGAAGCACCAGACCGACCGCACCAATGAATCCTGCCAGCAATACATACAGCAATACCGCCATCACATCCACAAGGGTCTGTGCCGCCTCGACCATCTCATTTGTCTTGGCAAAATACGTTTCACTTACCTCCAGCAGATGCGCTGGATCCTTCGTCTGCGCGTACTCGGCAATGGCCGGCTTTACCTCACCAGTCCAATAGTTCTCGACTGCATCGCGCTTGTCGGAGAAACTGCCCAGATGCACGCGGCTGTCGAGGTCTTTGAGCAGTCCCTCGATTTTCTGCGTGGTCTGGCTGGCATCCGCTCCGGCCAGCACCTGTTTGACGATACGCTGGGAACCGCCGCGCACGACGCCGGCATCATTTACTACAGCCACATAACTCGTAAATAAATAGAGGCTTATCCCCACGATAACCACCACGCCAACGACGATGGCAAATACTTGTGCCAGCAGCCGCTGAATCAAATACGCAATTGTTTCCTGCTGATTCACCGTTCTCACTCTCCCTTTATCCCATAATATTCCTATTATAAGCATAACAAAAAAATTCTCACACAGCTGTGATAAAAATCACACCGTGTGAGAATTTTCTCATTTCATTTGCTGATTTGTTGCCTCGGCAATTTCTGCCGCCGTGACTTTTCCTTCAGCCACCAGTTCGTCCACCCATTTGCCATGATGTTTGGCCGCATAGCTGGCCTTAACCGTACCATCGCACATACCCTGCAGGGAATCGGGGTTGATGCCCACAGCCAGGTAGATATGGCCAATAGCTGCGGCCAGGCCGAAGCCGGCGCAGATGCTGTGGAGCGGAATCATCCAGGTGCGGATAGCCGGGCTGATGAGACCATCGCCAAACCAAAGCACAGCCCCCGAGATGACCAGCAGTCCCCAGATGACAGCCTGCAGCAGGATGTTCATCTTCTCGCCGCCGTTGTAGAAGGTCTGCGGTGGAATGCCTTCAGGCTCCTTGCCGATGAGTTCAGCCGGGAACTTCTGGTTGAAGACGATATCATCGCGGCCAAAGCTAATGACTTCTTTGACCAAACGGCGAATGCCGTCATGGGCCGTTACCAGACCGACAATCGGGTTCAAGATGAAGATTACGGCAAAGACGCGATGGGCATACTGCAGCGTCACCGACCCAAACATGTCGTAAAGGAAATGGAAGGTATCGGCATAAAGGGGCAGTGCCGTCAAAAACAACATGAAGAAGCAGACGGCATTGATCCAATGGAAATAGACAAAGCCCATCTTGTGACGCTTGATGTATTTCTTGTTTACGAGCATCTTATTTCTCCTCCTTCTTGCTGGCCATCCCTTTGAGTGCAGCCATGCCAAGCACGCCCACCAGCGCACCAGCACCGGCGATCTTGCCGATTGGCCGTACGATATCCTTCCAGAGATCGATGGAATCCGGCGTCTGGGGATTTTCCGGCAGGTCATAGACCGACGGTTTCTCCGGCAGTACATAGAGCATATGGATGCCGCCTACTCCCTGCGGGTTATAGACATTGGCATCTTTGTAACCTTCCTCTTTGAGGATGGCCACGCGCTTTTCGGCGCGCTTGAGCATTTCCTCTTTCGTACCAAAGCGGATGGCATCTGCCGTGCAGGTCTTCGAGCAGGCCGGCTCCATGCCTTCTGCAATGCGATCAAAGCAGAGGTCGCATTTCGTCGACTTGTTCTTCTCCCGATCAACCTTCGGAACGCTGAACGGGCAGTTGTGGGTGCAATAGCCGCAGCCCACGCATTTATCCTCATCAATGACCACAGCACCATTTTCCAGTTTCGTGATGGCTTCTTCCGGGCAGCCTTTGGCGCAGGCCGGGTCAGCGCAGTGCATGCACTGGCGCTTGAAGAAATCCCAGTGGAATTTCCCTTCCGAATCCACGCGCTCATTCATCTGGATAAGGTTCCAAGTCGTCGGGGTCAGCTCTTTATGGGACTGATACTGTCCCTCAAAGGGCGTTGACATATCGGCCGGCAGGTCGTGCCACTGCTTGCAGGCGACCATGCAGGCACGGCAGGCGCTGCAGCGTGCCACATCATGCAGCATAGCGATTTCTTGTGCCATTATAGTTCTCCTTTCGTACTCGCAAATACACAGCTTTACGCATTAGCGAGCATTACGCTTCCTTTTTTCTGGAGACTTTTCTCCTCACCGAGAAAATCAAGATGAATTGTCGCCCAATCCCGCAAATAAATCTCTTCTTCGCCTTCCTCATTATAAGTCTTGAGGTAGGCATGGCATTTGTCGCAGACATCGAGCCGCATAGCAGATTCGCCCTCAGGCTCAAGGATATGCATTTCCTTGAGATCGTCGTTGCCGCAGTAGACACAGCCAAGGCGGGCATAAGGCCATACCGTATGGCAGCCATCGCAGGCGAGCACGCGGGCGCGGCCCTCCTGCTCCTTGCGCAGCTGCGCGAGAACCGGCTGGCGTCCGCAGACCGGGCAGTAATTGCGTTTCCAGCCGATCCCCTGCCAAAAAACAGGGTCTTTGACCTCGGCGGGAACCAAAACCTCGACAATCTGCCAGCCCAGTGTGCGCACCAGTGCCTCGTTGAGCTTGTTATCTGCCACAAAGCTCTGGATTTCTGCATCTTCCTGCCGCAATAAATAGTCGAAGAACTGCTGGATTTCCGTAAGCTCAGCTTCTACCGTCCAGCTCTGCCAAGCCTTAATGGCGGCCTTCATCATCTCTGGTGCTTCGAGATCCTTGAGGGATTCGAGGCAATCCCCCAGCGATACTGCGGCCACCTTAACCATGGTGCGCTGGAGCTTAGGCTGCTGCAAAAGGGGCATGCCGTCTTTGACGAGATTTACAATGTCATCCTTTTCGGGAAAGGAAACCGGCGAGACTGCACCTGTAAGGATTTTCTCCATAGCAAGCTGCAAGTTGGCCGTTTCCGCAAGGAAAGGGTGTTTTTTCAGATATTCATCCATGGGTGATTTCTTGGCGGTTTTCATAAAAGTCTCCTATATAAACAGATTATGCTTTCACGATGTTAACCAGGCAGGCCTTGAACTCCTGCTCCTGAGTATTCGGGTCAAGGGCATCGATGGTCAGGTAGTTGGTGCTCGGACCTTTAGCCAGTCCCTTGAAGCCCCAGCTGTACGGCATCCAGACCATATGCGTCTCGTCGCCATTGATCATAAGGGGCTGCGCGCGTTTCGTAACCATGGCTTTTACTACCACGGCACCGCGGGCCGAACTTACTTTTACCTTGTCGCCCTCTTTGATGCTGAGCTTTTTCGCCAGCTGCTCACTGATTTCCACAAAGGGTTCCTTGACCAGCTCGTTGAGCCATGGAATGTTGCGGGTAATCGTACCAGAGCACCAATGCTCGGCAATACCCGAGCTCGTCAGCACGTACGGGAATTTATCCTTCGTGCCCAGGGGCTGTTTTTCCGGAACGCGCGGATACTTGACGCAGGGGTTGAACTGTGCCAATTCATTCGTATGCAGGGCATTGTGGGTCGGGCTTTCGACCGGCTCGTAGAATTCCGGCATGGGGCCGTCCACCGGCGTCGAGGAGGCATCGCGGGTCGTGCCATCGGGGTTCTTGTCCTTATAAGTAGCAGCAAAGAGGCGGCCAATGCCTTCGCCGTTCATGCGGAAGGGTTTCTGGCCGTCCGGCGTATCCGGGCCAGCCGTGCGGTTGCCAACGTCTGGTACATCGTAGCCGGTCCATTTGCCAGCTTCCGCATCCCACCAGACCAGCGGATGCTCTTTATCCTTCGGCGTACCGTCCGGGTTGCAGGAAGCGCGGTTGTAGAGGATATGGATGTTATCCGGCCATACCCAGCCATACTGCGGGAAAATACCGAAATCGCCCGGGTCCTCCTGGCCGCGGCGTTTCGTGCGGTTGCCCTCGCGGCTGATGTAACCAGCGTAAATCCACATGCCCGAAGCCGTCTCACCATTGTCCTTGAGTTCGCCGATACCGTTGACCAGCTCACCCGTAGCCACGTTGTAGCCACTGATTTCCTTCATGACATCTTCAATGTAATTTTCCTGGGAATAATTCCAAGACATGTATTGGATCGGCTCGTCCTTTTTCTCCGTGGAATCTTTGTAGAGTTCGCGGATGCGTTTCCAAAGCATGTCGTTGATCAGGTAATCCGGCTTGGATTCACCCACCGGTTTCGGTCCCTGCATACGCCACTGAATCAGGCGCATGGAGTTCGTGATCGTGCCCTCGCGCTCAAGATAGGAACAAGCCGGCAGGAAGATGACCTCAGTCTGGATTTCGCTGGGGTTGTCCCCCGGACGATTCCAGAACTCCGCCGTCTCGTTGACGAAGACATCCTGTACGATAAGGGAATCCATCTTGGCAAGACCATCATGAACCATGGTAAGGTTCGCATTGGTCATCTGGGGATTCTGGCCGCAAAGATAGAGGGCATGCATCGTGCCCTTCCAGGCATCCTCGAAAATCGCATAAATGGAATCGGGATGATTGCCGTTGCGGATAGCACCATAGTCAAAGCCATAGCCGTTCTCCGGCGTAGCATGCTCACCGAACCAAGCCTTTGTCATATTGACATACCACTTGCGGCGGAAGGTACCATAGGCCTCAGTCCAGGACTTGAGGTCCGGCGTCTTGTGGGTCGGATGAACCAGATAGCCCGGCTGCATGTTGAACTCGATACCAAAGTCCGTGGATGCCTGAACGTTTGGCTGTCCGCGCATGGCGATGATACCGGCGCCGGGGATACCCACGTTGCCTTTGAGCAGCTGCATAATCGTAAAGCAGCGGATATTCTGTACGCCCACCGTATGCTGGGTCATGCCGAGAGCATACATGATGATGGCCGGTTTGTCGTTTTCAATCCAGATGGAAGCGGCGCGCTTAGCATCCTCGGCCTTCATGCCCGTGATGTTTTCCACCATCTCGAGGGTGTAACGGCTGTAGAATTCCTTGAGCCGCGACATAACCGTATTGGGCGCAAAGAGGTCATTAGCCTTCTGGGGTTTGCCATCGGCACCGAGGGCATAGCCCCAGGTCTCCGTATTGGTATAGGCCTTTTTCTCCGGATCATAGCCTGAGAACAAACCATCGTCAAATTTGAAGTCATCGCGGAGCAGGCAGGCACCGTTGGTGTTCTGCAGGACGTACTCCTTGTTGAATTTGCCGGATTCCAGCATTTCATGGATGATGTAACCCATGAAGACGATATCCGTGCCCGGACGTACCTGGAAGAAATCGTCGGCAATCTTCGACGTACGCGTGAAGCGCGTATCCACATGGACGATTTTCGAGCCGTTCTTCTCACGGGCAGCCATGACATTCTTGAGGCCCATCGGGTGGCACTCGGCCAGGTTCGATCCCTCAATCCAGATGAGGTGCGTGTTCTTGATATCCGCCCAGGGATTCGTCATGGCACCACGGCCAAAGGCAGCGCCCAAAGCCGGTGGCGTATTCGCATGGCAGACACGGGTCTGGTTGTCGATATAGACAACGCCGAGAGCCCGGGCCATCTTGATATTCTGATAGCATTCCTCGTTGTTAATCTGGGAACCGCCGATAAAGGCCAGACCATCGGTACGGCGAACCTCATAGGTCTTGCCATCGATTTCTTCGGTCTGTTTCCAGCCTTTCTCACGGGCATTCTTCATGGCATGAGCGGCCTTGTCGATAGCTTCTTCCCAGCTGATTTCCTCCCAGTGGTCACTGCCCGGTGCACGGTACAGCGGCTTTTGCGGACGCTCCTTTGAGTTCGGGATATGGCCATAGCCCAGTCCCTTACTGCAAAGAGCGCCGCGGTTGATTGGACTGTCAACGGCACCTTCGAGCTGGACGAGTTTATCGTCCTTCACGTAGCCGATGACGCCACAACCACAAGCGCAGAAGTGGCAAATCGAGGTAAACTCCCGTGCCCCCTTGAGCTTGAATTCTTTTGCGGCAGCCTTGACCTTCGGCATGTCGAGTCCCAGACTGGCCATAGCCAGGCCAATCCCGCTGAGACCTGTGGCTTTCAAGAAGTCACGTCTGCTCAAATTCATCAAAACTTCCTCCTTTAGTCTCCTAAAACCATTTCTAGTATATATAAAATCATCCACATCCCATAAAATTCTTCTATCCTTTATAGTGCAAAGCTATGAAAAATCCATATGTGATATTTATGATTCTATGCAAAAATAATATTGCGATTTTACGCTTCTTTTTCTACCCGGTCATCATCCGCGACGATTATCCGCTCGGGATTCGTGTAAATACAGAAGCTGCCTGGACGCATCCGCGCCACCAAGGTAATCCCCAATTTCTTTGCCAGTCGCAGCGACAGCGTGGTCGGCACCGACTTTGCAGCCACGGCGCCAATGCCCATGCGGCCAAGCTTCAGCATCATCTCCGAGGAACAGCGGCCGCTGAAGATGATGATCTTATCCGTAAGATCAATCCCCTGCCGCAACGACCAGCCGTAGAGCTTGTCAAAGACGTTGTGACGGCCGATATCCTCGCGGAACACCAGGATACGGCGCTGCCGCTGGTCGTAGAGGATGCCGCTGTGCACGCCATTGGTCTTCTCGTGAGTAGCCGCCAACTCCGACAGCAATTTGTCCGCGCAAGCCAGGATATCCTGAGCCACAAACTGCACCGCCCGGGGCCGGGCAAAGATACGCTCAGGGGCGCAATCCAGGATCTCACGGGCCGAATAGTAACGCGGATCCTCGGCGGCATGGGCCGCCCACTGCTGAGCATCCGCCGTCGTCTCCACCCGGGCGGTAAAGGCCTTCTCGTCGATGCTGAGGCCTACGATATCGTCATTTGTACGGATTTTCCCCAGCTGGGCCAATACACCTGTCACTAGGTCTTCCAGATCCCCTGGCGAACAAAAGGAGGTCGTAAGCCTTGCCCCGTTGAGATAGATGTCCAGATAGCGCTCGATGGACGTATACTTGTGGTCCTCGACAATCTGTCCCTGCTGCGCATCGTAACGCGTCACAGGGAAATCAATAAGCTCTGTCTCTCTTGGCTGCATGGCAAACGCCTCCTAATCGGAATCTCAAATTTCCTTCCGGCAACAGTTTATCTTTTCATCTTGTTTTCTGCGACGATTTTTATCACAACAAGAAGAATTCTGCTGCCACAAGTGCCATGGTAACAAAGATTTTGTCCATTGGCAAACGACAAAAAAACCGGCCAAAGGCCGGTTATAAATAAAAATAATCTTATCATTATTGTTTTTTGTGTCATTTGTCCCACGGCAAAATTCAAGCTGATGAAAAATCTGACAAATCCCTTAAAAGTCTTTTCCCATAAGGAATTTCACCAGTTTTTCCGCCTGGGCAATATCCTCGATATCGTAACAATGTACCTGCGCTGGCACCCCATCAGGCAGACTGCCGCCAGCAAACAGGGCAGCCGTATCCTCCCGAAGGCAGGGGCTTCCCAATCCACGCCAGAGAGACAGTTCTGGCATTGTTCCATGGTTGCGGCTCTCAATCAGCACCAAATCCACATTCTCCAGCCGCGACGCCATCGACACCAGTGAAGCCCTTTTTCCGGTCTGCTGTTGGATAAAGTACCCTGTTGGCGATACTACGGCCACCGCATCGGCACCGGCCTTGGAAAAACGCCAACTGTCCTTGCCCTCTACATCCATTTGATAGCCATGGCAATCTCCCTTGACGACACCAACGCGGATTCCCGCTGCCCGCAGGCGCGGAATCAGCTTCTCGATAAAGGTCGTCTTGCCAGTATTGGACACTGGCGCGGAAACGGTAACGAGGGGAATCTCACGCCAACTATTGGCCAGCCGGCCGCGCACCAACCGCATATCCGCCGGGGTGTTGGCATTGAAAAAACAATTGACCCGCGGAACAGCCACCAGCCGATGAGGCACCTTATCGATGACCTTCCCGAGTTTCCGCTCGCCAGCTGCCAGCGCAGTGGCGAAGTCCTGCGCCAAATCCCGATGGTAGATGGCCGCCAGCGGCTGGCGGCGGCCATTGGTCTCCGCCAACATGGCCATTAAGCCAGTTTGACCAGTCAATTCTACCAATAAAGGCTCCAAGGCAGAAAAGACAAAAAAGGGCATATCACAGGAAAGGGCCAAGCCATACTGGGTTGGCATGGCCGAAAGACCACGGCGTAAACCCTCCATGGGACCAAGGCCTGACTGTTCATCCACCAGCAGCTCAAACTCATACTGCTTTGCCAACGCCAGCAGTTCCTCCGTCGCCTTCTCCACGCACAGATACTTGTGGGCAAATGCCTGCCGCTGCGTCTTGCGCAGCTGCCACTCCAGCATCGACGCGCCATCGTATTCCAGCCAGCGCTTATCCTGTCCCATCCGCGAACTTTTACCGCCTGCAATGAGCAGCAGGCTTAAATGCAACGTATCCATATCATTTCCTGCCACATTCCCCGGCGTCGCCGCGCAGGATTTCAATGCCATGCTGAAGTTCTGGCAGAATAAAACCTAAACACTCTTCAACGGCCTTGGCACTGCCTGGCAGATTGACAATCAAGCTGCGGCGGCAAATTCCTGCCTGCGCGCGGCTCAGCATTGCCCGATGGGTAACCTGCATGGAAAGAGCCCGCATGGCTTCGGGGATTCCCGGTGCCAGCCGCTCACAGACAGCCAGCGTCGCCTCCGGCGTAATATCCCGGGGAGAAAAGCCAGTGCCCCCCGTCGTGACGATAAGGCCGATACCACGGGCAGCATATTCCTGCATCTTCCCTTCCAGAGCCGCCTGATCGTCAGGCAGAATGGTCATATCGGCCACGCGGTAGCCAGCTGCCTCTAGCATTTCCTTGACCTTCGGGCCGCTCTTATCCACGCGTTCGCCGCGGCTGCCTTTGTCGCTGGCGGTAATGATGGCTGCATCAAGGGGAAGTTTTTCCCCCGCCGGTACCAGCTCCAGTTCATCGCCAACCTTTACGCGGCCGCCATGCAGCACCCGGGCAAAGACGCCCTCCCGTGGCATGATGCAATCGCCCACCTGCTGGCGAATAGCACATCCCTTATGACATTCCTTGCCAATCTGGGTTATCTCAAACCAAGCTTCGCCGGCGCGGAGACGCGTTCCAACTGGCAGTTCCTTGAACCGGAAGCCTTCGGCCACAACATTTTCCCCAAAGGAGCCAAACTTCACATCCACACCGAGCTTGCGGAAATCCTCGATTTCCTTGAGCCCCAGGAAACTGACCTGCCGATGCCATTTTCCCGCATGGGCATCGCCCTCAATTCCCCATTCTGTCTGAAACAGCACCGTCTCCACGGGTGCTTTCAAAGTTCCCTTCTTTTCACTTACGCAAAGCGCCTGAATCTTTCCCATTGTCAGCCTCCTACTTGAACCATCGCCCGGCTGTCGCGAGCCTCATTATGTTTATCCAGAAAAAAATGTTCCTTCGGTTTATGATAAATAGCCTGATAGATAGCCAGCTTCAAATTGTCGTCACGAATCCCACTGCGCAGCAGCTGGCGGATATCGAGTCCTGTCTTCGCATTAAGGCAGAGTTTCAAAAAGCCTTCGGCAGTAAGCCGCACACGATTGCACGAAGAACAGAATTTATGCTCCATCGCATCGATGAATCCCACCTGCCCTTTAAAGCCGGGGAGCCGGTAGTATACCGCCGGACCATTTACGCCGCCAGCCTTTATGCCAGCAGCCTTTAGCGGCCCATAGGCGCTCTCGATTGCCCGGCGAACCCGGCCCATCGCTACCCCCTTGTACCCGACTTCATAGGCACAGCCAATAGGCATGAGTTCGATAAACCGCACCTTGACGGCATGGTCACGAGCCAGCCCCACCAGGTCGGGAATCTCCCCCTCATTAACGCCCTCAATCGGCACACAGTTAAACTTGATATTTTCCATACCCAGCCCCCGGAGTTTTTCGATGCCCGTTTCCACCCGCTGATAGAGCGGACGGCGCGTAATCTTTGCAAACACCTCGGGGCGCAAAGTATCCAGACTGATATTTACCCCACTGAGTCCTGCCGCCACCAAAGGCTCCGCCAGCTCATCGAGCAATACCCCATTCGTCGTCAGCACGACCTGCTCGATTCCCGGCACAGCGTTGATTGCCCCCACGAGATCCACGATTCCCCGGCGAACCAAGGGCTCACCGCCCGTCAACCGCACCTTGCGCACGCCCAGCGACGCCAAGGCTTGCACCACGCGCAGGATTTCATCAAAAGTCAAGATATCCTCATGCTTTAGCTTTTCAATACCGCCCTCTGGCATACAGTAGCGGCAGCGCAGGTTGCAGCGGTCTGTAAGCGAAATGCGTACGTATTCGATTTTACGCTGATATTCATCAATCATACTCTCATCCCAATTCCCAAACAAAGCCTTTGAAAGTACTTAGCCTTACAGCAATACAACATCCACTTCAGTTCCCGGGGCCAGCGGACCAGTTTCCGCCGGAATCGCTACGAAGGCATTACAGCCAACCACGGAAAACAGGCTGCCTGAAGCATGCTGCTCCGGCAAGCGGACCTTGCCGTTTTCATAATAGGCACGAATAAAGCGGCGCCCCTTGCTGGCCTTCGGGAAGGCATCCGTCAAGATAGCCTGGGCATGCCCCAGGGCAATCTTCTCATTGCCGCTAAGTGCCACCAGCACAGGCCGCGCCAACAGCTCAAAGGTAGCATAAGCCGCAAAGGGATTACCCGAAAGGGCAATGCCAAGGGTGTTGCCAAAGGTATAGGCAATCGCCGGCCCTCCGGGCTTCATGCAGACACGCCAGAAGAGACGCTGGCCAATTTTACTGACCACCCCATGCATGATATCCTTCTTGCCCACCGACACTCCGCCAGTCGTCAGGAACACATCCACCTTATCCTGCCACCCGGCCAGCACGGCCGCAGCGGCATCGATATCATCGGGCAGGATTCCCAGTACCTCCGGCTCAAATCCCAACTCCCGCAAGCGGCTGCTTATCATATAAAGATTGCTGTTATAGATTTTTCCCGGTGCCAGCGGCTGCCCTGGCGGCAAGAGCTCATCTCCCGTACTTGCTATCGCAATACGAACCCTGCGGATGACCTTGACTTTAGAAAATCCCATGCTGGCCAAAGCCCCAAGATGAGCTGCCGTCAATCTAGTGCCCGCCTTGGCCAGCAGGGTTCCCTTTTTAATATCCTCCCCAGCAAAGCAATAATTTTCATGCCGATGCATGACAAAGGGAACCAGCAGCATGCCGCCATCGGCGGTGACATCTTCCTGCCGCACCACACAGTCACACCCCGCGGGGATTGCGCCTCCCGTCATGATGCGCACCGCTTTTCCTGCTGGCACGGACTGGTCAAAATACTGGCCAGCACATTCCTCACCGATAATCTGAAACTTAGCTGGCTGCGCTGCCGTTGCCCCAGCTGTACCACTGGCCGCAAAGGTATAGCCATCAAGGGGGGACCGGTCAAAGGGCGGATTGTCAAACGGAGCCGTATAATCCTCAGCCAGCGTTCGCCCTAAAGCCTCCATCAGAGGAACTTCCTCGGCCTCACGAACTTGCGATACCTGTGCCAGCAATATATCTACTGCTTTTTCCAAAGAAATATCCTGCATCGTAAGCCCTCCTCAGTGCTGGAACCCGCAAACCGGGAAATGACAAGTCTTGCAATTCATGCAAAGGCCACCGATACCAAAATGACGGATCTCACGGCGTGTCAACCGCTCTCCGGTCATGACCCGCGGCAATATAAGGTCAAACACCGTGCGGACCGCATACATGACGCATCCCGGCAGCCCCATAACGGGAATGGTTCGGCCTTCATACTCCAAATAACTCAGCAGAAACATAGCGCCCGGCAGTACCGGCGCACCATAGGTGATGATATCGGCACCGGCATCGCGAATGGCCGCTGGCGTGCGATCATCGGGGTCAACGCTCATCCCTCCCGTGCAGATAATCATATCCATGCCCAGCGCTGCCAGCTCACGGATGGCATCCCGGGTATGCTCTGTCACATCATCCGTGATGCGGTGCTCGTCAATCTTTAAGCCAAAGGGTTTAAGCTTTCCCGCGATGACCGGCGTAAAAGTATCCTCGATGCGGCCCAGGAAAACCTCGGTGCCCGTCGTTACCACCCCCACCTTGATATCCTTTTGATAGGGGCGCAGCCGCAACAGGGGTTTATCCCCGGCAACTTTTTTCACCTGCTCCATCTTGTCCTTTTTTATGACCAGCGGAATCACGCGCATACCAGCGAGCTTCTGGCCAGCCTTTACCGGCATATTCTGAGGCAAAGTGGCAATCGTCACATCGTCGAGCTCGTTGACATCATCAAATCTTGACTCGTCAACCTGGAAGACGCCGTCAACAGTTGCCGTAAGCTCGATCTTACCCTCTTTTGGCTCCGAGGCCGTCATGTAGTCATTCTGGCAAAGCTGACGCAGAATTTCTGCCGCGTCATTTTCATGCAGGATCGTGTCATCGTTTTCCCAGACATAGATGTGGTCTTTTCCCACCGACAACAGCACCGGGATATCTTCCTCCGTAATCACATGTCCCTTGCGGAATACGGCATCCTTCGTCACGCCCTTGATAATCTGCGTGATGTCATGGCAGAGAATCTGTCCGACGGCATCTACGGTTTTCATTTCCTTCATACGACTTACTCTCCTATCTTGCTCTCCGATTTCCCCACAAATACAAAAAGACTACCTTCCCTTTGACAGAAAGATAGTCTTCACCTATTGCTATAGCTCAAGTAAAGACCCCTTTTCAAAATGGAAGGTCCCAGCGTTTCCCCTGGGGCCCCGGCTAAATATCATAGTCCTCCTCATAACCTTAGACATTTTCGCTCGGAGTCGGTTATTTCTGCCTCCTATTATACACGAAAAACAGAACTTGTGCTTATGATTTTTGTTACTTTTTTATGTTTATCCGTTATTATCATTATTTTCGTTTATCTTTGCAAAGCAGCTGCGCCTTCGTGATACCGCCTTCCCCAAACTTAGCCCGTATCTTATCAATGGCCGCATAAAGATTGTCCTTCTTGCCCTCGTCCTGAAACAGATTCAGTTCCCTGCCGTCATCAAAACCGGCGGTACTGACCCCCAGCAGGCGGATTCCACGAAAGAGCTTCAGTTCATGGAGAAGGTCCAGCACCGTATGATAGATTTCCTCATCATAGCAGGTTGCCTCGGAAAGGGTACGGCTTCGGGTATAGGTCTTAAACCCCGATGACAGGCGCAATTTAAGCTGAATCGTCCGAGCCTTCTCCCCCGCCTTGCGGAGACGCCAGCCCACCTTGCAGGAAAGATCCAGCAAAACCCGTTCCGCATCTTCCCGGCACTGAAGGTCTTCGGTAAAGGTCATTTCCTTGCCAATGGACTTGGCCCGCTCCCTTGGGGCTACGATGCGATGGTCGATTCCTGCCGCCAGCTGATGAAGATGCCGCGCCATATTCTCCCCCACCTGCTGTTGCAAGCGATGGTAATCCGCCCGGTAAAGCTGGCCAATGGTCTGTATACCGAGTTTTTCCAGCTGTTCATTCATCCGCCGGCCAACGCCCCAAATGCGCCGCACCGGCAACGGGTCAAGGACCTGCCGGATTTTATCTTCGGTAATAATCACCAGCCCATCAGGCTTTTCCAGATCTGATGCCAGCTTGGCCAGGAACTTGTTCGGCGCAATGCCAACGGAAGCCACGATTCCGGTTTTCTCCCGAATCTCCCCTTTCAACTTTCGCGCATAGCCAAGGGGCGTTCCCATGATTTTTTCCATGCCCGTAAGGTCTAAAAAGGCCTCATCAATAGATAACGGTTCAATAACAGGCGAATAGCAGTCGAAGACAGCAAAAATCTGTTGGGAAACTTCGGCATAACGAGAGTAATTGCCTTCAATAAAGATGCCCTGGGGGCAAAGCTGCTGCGCCCGGCCCATGGGCATGGCCGAATGAACCCCAAACTTCCGCGCCTCATAGGAACAAGTAGATACTACCCCGCGCCCAGCCAGACCGCCGATAATCAAGGGCTTGCCACGATATTCTTCGTGGTCTAACTGTTCCACCGAAGCAAAAAAGGCATCCATATCGACATGCATAACCAACTGCTTCATGCTGCATCCTTCCTTTCGCCGTTTTTTTCATTATATAAAAAGACTACCGAAAAGGCAAACACCTTTTCGGTAGTCTTACAACCAATCTATCGATTAGATACGGAATTTTTTAAGCTCTGCCTGCAACGCCTGGGATACCGTGGTCAGATTATGCGCCGAGGAAGCAATCTCCTCCACCGACGCGGACTGCTCTTCCGTAGCCGCCGAAACCGTCTGGGTCTCGCTGGATACAGAATTGCTAGCCTCACTGAGACGGTCTGCCGTATCGACAATCCCGTCAGCCCCAACTGCCACCGTATTGATGCTGTCGCTCATCGTTTTAATCTCTTCGTTCATCTTGGCCATAAGGGCGACAATCTCACTGAAGGTCTGGCCAGCCTGGTCCATAATGGCCACACCGGATTTCGTCTCTTCGTTGCCTGTCTGCATCGAAACCACAGCAGCTTCGGTGTCGGCCTGAATCCCATGAATCAGCGAAGCGATCTCCGTAACGGCCTCGCTGGAACTTTCGGCCAGCTTGCGGACTTCATCGGCAACCACCGAAAAACCACGGCCAGCTTCACCAGCCCGGGCAGCCTCGATAGCAGCATTGAGGGCCAGCAGGTTCGTCTGCTCAGCAATGACCGAAATGGTCTCCACAATCTGTCCAATCTGCTGGGAACGCTCTCCCAAGGAAGTCACAACCTTTGACGATTCCTCCACCGATGCCCCGATATTGCGCATCTGCGACACGGCCTGGTTGATGGCATCTGAACCATCATCGGCCTTCTTCTGAGCCTCGTCGGCATGTGCCAGCACCGTCGTTGTTCCTTCATTTACCTGGTCAAGCTGTTTGCGAATTTCTTCTACCGTTGCCGTAGTGGTAGCCGCCATGCCGTTCTGCTCAGCTGCGGACTGGGCCACCCGGGTTATGGAATCGGCAATCTGCGTTGCCGCCTGGGCCGACTGCTCAGACCCCTGGCGAAGCATCTCCGCTGCGTTATTCGATTCCTCGGCGCTCTGCTGAATCTTGCGCATCATGGTCGACAGACGGTCCATTACCTTATTGTAGTGACCAGCCAGCTGTCCGAGCTCATCCCCAGAAAGAATCGGGGCCCGGTCGCGCAAATTGCCATCTCCCATCTTCGCGGAAATATCTTCAAGCACGCGAACACCGCGGGTAATGCTGCTCCCTAAATACAGCGCCGATATCACAATCATGACAAAGGCCAGCACCAGCAGGACAACACTTATCACTGCCCCACGATGGTATACAGCCTCGGCTTCCTCATTGGCTTCATTGGCACTGTCGATATTCATCTTGGTGAAGTCTTCCAATGCCCCGGCGATTACATCATACTGCTTGAAGCCGTCCACCGTGATGCCCTTCATCATGGATTCCTTGCTGCCCGCTTCCATATCGGCACGGATTTTCTTATTGATTTCGAAATTCTTGTCCAGTTCTTTTTTGAGCTGGTCGAATTTCTCTTTATTGACCTTGGCCTTCTCCGGATTGATTTTCATCTCCCGTTCCAAAGCCGCCTCGTATTTTTCAATCCCCTTCGTGATGTTGTCCTGATGCATCATGGTGTCTTTCAGGCATTTGTCCAGTACCGCTTTATCCGTTACATGGGTGTACTTATACGCATCAAAGCGCATATTGGCTGAATCCTCATACATGCGATGGGACACATCGGTCATAATCAGCCAGTTTTCCGTAATCTCCGTTGCCTTGTCGTTCAACGCGTTTAGGTTGTATATCCCCACACCACCTAACACACACGCGACCAGCATAACCACCATAAAGGTAAGCCGTATCTTGGTACTGATTGTGAAATCATTCCATCTTGAAAACATTCATACTCCTCCTAAATCTCCCACATTTTTCTCAATTTCAGTCACAAACAATCACAGACCGTCATTTATTATATCATATATAAGGCTTCTGACAACAAGAAATTGTTTGCGTTCGCAAGTATTTTGGTTCCTTTTCACCTGTAGCGGACAAAATTTATACTTTCGATAATTTTATTGACTTTTATGTGGTTATAATGTTACGCTAATATATGGACTTTTAAAGGAATTGGGACTATTACATGGAACTAGATATGGACACAAACAACGAAAATGAATTGATTCAGGAGTTTCAACGAACCGGTGATCCCAAGCTTGGATCCCAATTGGCAAGCCGTTATGATTATCTGGTCACCACGGCCTGCCGAACCCTCTATATGACCTGGGCAGACCACGAAGATATCCTGCAGGAAGGACGCATTGGCCTCTTCAAAGCTCTCCGCGACTTCGAACCGGAACGTGGCGTTTCCTTCCGGTCCTTTGCCACCCGTTGCATCCGTTGCGAATGTATCTCCGCCATCAATAAAGCCAATCGCTATAAACACGCCATTCTCAACCAGGCACTTTCTCTCAACGTCTCCGTATTCGAAGACAACGAGAAAACCTGCTGGCTCGATACCATCGCCGACCAGGAAACGAAATCCCCGGCCCATGATTTGATTATCCAGGATGATTTTGAAAGCTGCGAAGAAGTGCTCAAACAAATTCTGTCCCCCTATGCCTATCAGGTATTTATTTCCCGCTTGCAGGGGAACAGCTACGAGCATATCAGCCAACAGCTCCAACACGACAGCAAATCCATCGACAATGCGCTGCAGCGCTGCCGCCGTCAGATTGCCCACTATATGGATAATCACGATGATATCGATATCGATACCCTTCGCCACTTCTGCCAGTACATTGCCAACTACTTTACGGAATCCGACGATTTAACCGCCACCGTATCGTAATATGACCGAAAAAAACAGAGCTTGTTATCGCAAAAGCAAGATAACAAGCTCTGTTTTTTATTTGGCAGCTTCTTCTGCCGCCTTGAGGCTCTTTTCCATATTGGCCAGCACTTCGGGTGTGACATTGCCCTGACCGGCCCGCTTTAAAATCTGGGCGTGGTGCATGATATCTTCAATGTTTTCGATATAATCCCGCTCTGCCGCATAAAGCGTGGCAAAGATTGGCTCCTTGCCCTTGCCTAAGACTTTCTCCGCCAGTTTCTTAAGCTCTTTCAACGTCTTTCGCTGGGTCAGGATAAACCCGACATTTTCACGGTCCACCCGCGCCAAAGCCCCATCGATCTTGTCATGGAGCTGCTGAATCTCCCGCATATTGTCCTGCAGCATGCTAAGCTGCTCTTTCTTGCGCCGCAGGCCGGCAATCTCTCCCGGCGTATGATGTACATGGCCGTGGTCATGATGATGCCCGCAGGAGCAATGTTCTTCACCCATTTTATCTCTCCTCAAAACTTATCCGTTGTCATTCACTGCTACCTATTATACAAGAATACCGGGAAAAAGTCTTGGGGGTGGCCATCATTTCCGGCGATAGATGATATCCCGGCGGAAAAAATACTCCAGGGGAAAACTCAGACAATGAACCAGCCGGGTAAAGGGGAAAAGAATCGCCAAAAGCATCCAGCATATCATATGCAGCTGGAATAGAACCGGTACCCTAGCCATCAACGATACTTCAGGCTGCAGCAGGAGCACGGAACGGAACCAGGGAGAAATCGTCTCCCGATAGTCAAAGGTTCCCGGAATATTGGACAGAGTTGCCAGCATCCCCGATACCAAGGTGACCAAAAGCACCAGATAAAGCCAGCAGTCCAGGCGGCTGGTGTTGACCTTCAGACGGGCACTGCCAGCAAAGCGCCGCTTCAACAGTAGCAAAAAGCCCCCCAAGAACAGGATTCCCGCGGGAATGCCGCCAGCCAAAGACATCAGATGATACGTATGCTCATCCGTTCCTCCCATTTCCGTCACGAATTTGGGCACCAGGACACCGACAAAATGGCCCCCAAAGGTCATGACCAATCCCAGATGAAACAAGGGATTGCCCCATTTGCTGTCCCCCTTGGACAAAAATTCACTGGACTTAGTCGTCCAATTCCGTTCGAAATACGTATAGCGAATAATTGTCCCGCCAACAAGTATCGTCAATGCGATATAAGGCAGCACGCCATATAAAAACGCCATCATGCAGTCTCACTCTCCAATTCCTCTGCTGTAGTCAAGATGACATCCAGCAAAAACGTATGCGCCAATTTGGCTTCGGCAAAACGGCTGCGCAGCAACTCCAATTTGGGAGCCGCCACGGCTAAAACGTCACGGGCCCGCTCCCTAGAAAGGGCTGCCGAAAGCTCCAAAACCGCCGGCAGATAATCCGGCAATTCCTTATTGGTGTCAAAGCCGTTTTCCAAAAACAGCCGCTTAAACTCCAACATATCCTTTGACTGCCGGCCAAAATCCGTGCGGTTGTGCATCGTCAGATACAGATTGGTGTTAGCCGAAAATTCAAATACGCGGACATACCATTCTTCGTATTCCTTCTGTCCCATATCCTGGATATAGTCAATGACTGCCAGCAGTTCCTCGCGAATTTGATGGGCCGGGGCTTTTTCCGCGGCCAATCGCGCCTTCTTTAACGACTCCCACCATTTTGCATCCGGGTAATCAAAAAGATACGCCGCCAGCGATAGTGTCTCTTTATATTCCTGTGCTCCCATATCAGCACCCTCCTGGACAGTTATAACCACAAGTTCCCTGCAGCTGATGAAGCTTGTCCTGGGACTGCTCCGAAAGCCCAGCGGGTATATTGAACCGATCTTTATATTTGGCAATGGCCAACAGGCGATACATCTCCTGATAAAGAGCCGCATCCTTCGCCAAATGCTGAGGAAGTTCCTCCCCAGTTTCCCGGCAGCGCATAACTTGGCGCATGTTCAACAGCTTTTGAAGGGACTTAGCTACCACCTCGGCATTGCCGGCACCGAAAAGTTCCGCCAAGTAAGCCAGCGGAATGCGCATCTCCTGAACCTCCGGCAGGTAGACATCCGCTTCCATTCGGCGGGTAATCGGCGAAAGGGGTGGTACATACCAAACCATGGGCAGCGTCCGGTATTCAGCATGAAGTGGCAGAGCAATCTTCCACTCTTTAATCATTTTGTAGACCGGCGAATCCTGGGCCGCCTTAAGCCAGTTTTCGGGAATCCCCTGCTGACGGGCAGCCTCGATGACAGCTGGATCGTTCGGGTCCTGAAGGATATCCAACACACGGTGATAGATATTGCCGGCCTCTGGCTCTGACGCCGCTTCTTTGACCTTATCCATATCATAGAGCAGTACTCCCATATACCGAAGACGGCCGACACAGGTATCGGTGCAGATTGTCGGCAAGCCGTTTTCCAACCGCGGGAAACAGAATATGCACTTCTCCGCCTTATTGGTCTTCCAGTTGAAGTAGACTTTTTTATAGGGGCAGGCCGGGATGCAATGACGCCAACCACGGCAGCCATCCTGGGAAACCAGCACGACACCATCTTCCTCGCGCTTGTAGATTGCCCCGGAAGGACAAGCCGCCACACAGGCCGGATTCAGGCAATGATTGCAGACCCGGGGCAAATATTTCATGAACAAGTCATGGAATTCCATGGTGATCTCACCGGCCATATTTTTGAGGTTGATATCCTGGCGGACAGACTCGCCATCAGCCAAATCATCTTCCCAGTTCGGTCCCCATTTAATTTCCATGCGCTTTTGGGTTATCAGCGACCGGGGACGTGCCACGGGCTGATGTTTCTTGCGCTTGGACGAAATCAAGGACTCATAGTCATAGGTCCAGGGTTCATAGTAATCCTCCATCTCCGGCTGATCCGGATGATAGAAAAGCTTTAACAGCCGTTCCGGTTTCGATCCGGAACGCAGCTGCAGCTTGCCGTGTTTGAGCTCCCAGCCGCCTTTCCATTTTTGCTGGTCTTCCCAATGCTTCGGATAACCGATACCGGGTTTCGTCTCCACATTGTTGAAATACATATATTCCGCCCCTTGGCGGTTGGTCCAGACATTCTTGCAGGCAATGGAGCACGTATGGCAGCCAATACACTTATCAAGATTCATGACCATGGAAATCTGCGCTTTAATCTTCAAGCCAATCTACCTCCCCCTGCATTTTGCGGGCTACTACATACATATCGCGCTGGTTGCCAGTTGGTCCATAATAGTTAAAGCCATAACTGAGCTGCCCATAGCCGCCAATCATATGGGTTGGCTTCATGTGCAGCCGCGTCGGCGTGTTGTGGGTACCGCCACGGGTACCAGAAATCTTCGATCCCGGAACGTTGATGTGGTTATCCTGGGCATGGTGCATGTAGACTACGCCCTGGGGCAGACGTGGGGTCACCACGGCCCGGGATACTACCACCCCGTTATGGTTATAGAGTTCCACCCAATCGTTATCCTTGACGCCCAATTCCTTGGCATCCTTCTCGTTAAACCAAACGGACTGACCGCCACGGAACAGGGTAAGCAGCTGCTGGCTGTCAAAATACATGGAGTGGGTGCTCCATTTGTTGTGAGGCGTCAAATATTTCAGCGTAAGTTCCTTGCAACCGCCAAGCTTCTGCTTGATTGGCGCATAGTCGAGGATGGGGCGGTAAGTCGCCATGGCCTCGCCAGCTTCACGCATCAGCTCATGGTCGAGATAGAAATGCTGACGGCCCGTATTCGTACGGAAGGGCAAAAGCTCCTCGATATTGGTCGTAAAGGGCGTATACCGACGGTTCTGGTTGGAACCCGTAAAGGTCGGTGACGTGATGGACTCCTTGGGCTGTACCGTCAGCTGCTCAAAGGTAAAACGCTCACTTTCGCGGTCTTTGGCCAGCCGCGTGAGATTACTAAGGCCAGATTCCTTCTCACAGGCTTCCCAGGCCTTAACGGCCACCTTGCCATTGGTGGTCGAAGAAAGTCCCAGGACCGCATCAGCGGCCTGTTTCGCCGAATAGATAGAAGGACAGCCATAGGATACATACTCCTTGTTATCCACCAGGCCATTGCGCCTGCCGATTTCCTGATATTCCTCCTCGGAACTCCAGGTCATCGCCTCAGCTCCCATGGTCTTGGCAACCCCTGGTCCCAGTGCAATCCATTTTTCATAGAGCTTCGTATAGTCAAGTTCCGTCTCGATAAGATTCGGCATTGTCTTGCCCGGTATTGGCTCACACTCCCCCTTGCTCCAGTCGCGAATTTTACCATAGGGCTGGGCAATCTCTCCCTTGGTATCATGCTGGATTGGCATCGCCACCACATCCTTGAGTGGCTTGAGATCCGCTTCCTTAGCTACCTCCGAGACCTTTTTGGCCAGGGTGCGGAAGATATCCCAGTCCGTGCGGGATTCCCACATGGGATCAACCGCTGCCTGGAAGGGATGCACAAAGGGATGCATATCCGTCGAGGAAAGGTCATCCTTTTCATACCAGGTGGCTGTCGGCAAAACCACATCGGCATACAATGCCGACGAGGCCATACGGAAATCAATATCCACCAAGAGATCCAGTTTTCCCTCGGCTGCACCACCGGCCTGCTCCAACTCAGCTGCTTCCCGCCATTTGATTTCCGACGGACGAAGGGCACACTCCTCCTCGGCAAACAAGCTATTCTTGGTACCCAGCAGATATTTCAAATAGAATTCATGCCCCTTTGAAGAGGAACCGATGAGATTGTTGCGCCACAAGATCAGGTTGCGCGGGAAATTTTCCGGCGCATCCGGGTCTTCGATGGCAAACTGCAAGCTCTTATCTTTGAGACTGTCGACAATATACTGCTTGACCTCCTTGCCAGCGGCAGCTGCTTCATCATGGAGCTGCTGGCCGCTCTTGTTAAAGGTCGGATACGACGGCAGCCAGCCCAGCCGCGCCGCCATGACATTGTAGTCGCCGGCATGACGGTAACGCGGTTTTTCAGTAGGCGAGGTAATGTCGGCCACATCAATCTCATCACTGCGCCATTGGTCCGTAGCAAAATAATAGAAGGAGGTAGAATTCTGCAACCGCGGCGGCTTTTTCCAGTCAAGCCCCGTCATGATGCGCTGCCATCCCTCGGCGGGACGCAGTTTCTCCTGGCCGACATAATGGGCCCAGCCGCCGCCATTGCGGCCCTCCGCCGCCACGAACAGAAGGTTGTTCAAGATAGCGCGGTAGACAATATCCGCATGGAACCAATGGTTGATACCACCACCCATGATGACCATAGTGCGGCCCTTCGTCTTGATGGAATTATCCGCAAACTCCCGCGCCGTATGGATAACCGTGTCCATCGAAACGCCAGTATATTTTTCCTGCCATTTCGGCGTATAGGGGATATCTTCTTCATAGGAAGAAGCCGCCTCGCCACCAAGACCGCGGTCAATGGAATAGTTGGCCAAAGTCAAATCATAAACGGTGGTAACGAATATCTCGCCCTCTTTCGTCTTGACCCGCTTGACCGGAACCGCCCGCGTAAGAGACCGGGATTCCCGCTCGTTGCCAAAGTAGGGAAGTTCCAGTTCCGCCACCTCGTCCATACAGCCGAGAATCGAAAGCTGCGGCAGGATTTTTTCGCCCGTATCGGCATTTTCCTCGCGAAGATTCCACTTCTCGTGGCGATCCCAGCGGTCACCAATGGTGCCATTTGGTATGACCAGCTGGCCGGTTTTCTCGTCGATGACATAATACTTAAACGCCGAATTGGCATCCTCCCGGCCAAAATCGGAGGCAGTCAGATAACGGTCCGTATGATATTTGCCATTTTCTTTTTTCAACAAGCGCACCAGGAAGGGGAAATCCGTATACTTGCGCGTGTAGTCCAAGAAGAACTTACAGGGCTCCCCCCAATAGTATTCATTGAGGATGACATGCCCCATTGCCATGGCAAAAGCCGAGTCACTGCCCACTTTAAGGGGAATCCAAGTGTCCGCCACCGCCGTGGATTCGGCATAGTCTGGCGATACCGAGACCACCTTCGTACCCTTATAACGGGCTTCGGTCAAAAAGTGCGCATCCGGCGTCCGAGTCTGAGGTACGTTAGACCCCCAGGTCATGATGTAGCCGGCGTTGTACCAATCCGAGGATTCCGGTACATCCGTCTGGTCGCCCCAAATCTGCGGACTGGCCGGCGGCAAATCCGCATACCAGTCATAAAAGGAAAGCCCCGCTCCGCCCAGCATCTGAATAAAGCGAATGCCACCGGCATAGGACAGCATGGATTTTGCCGGAATAACCGAAAAGCCAAAGATGCGGTCCGGGCCGTATTTCGTTGCGGTGTGCAGCACGGAAGCTGCGACAAGTTCGGCCGCCTCTTCCCAATTCGAGCGCACAAAGCCCCCCATACCGCGGGCCTTTTTGTACTGTTTCATCTTCGCCGGGTCATTGGCAATGCTCTGCCAAGCTGCCAGCGCTGTCTTATGCTCTTTCTTGGCCTCACGCCAAAGAGTTGCCAGCTCGCTGCGCAGATAGGGGTACTTGATACGATGCGGGCTGTAAAGATACCAGGAAAACGACGCCCCACGGGGACAGCCACGGGGTTCAAAATCCGGCATATCCGGCCCGGTCTCCGGGTAATCGTGAATCTGATTCTCCCAGGCCACCAGACCATTTTTGACGTAGATATTCCAACTGCAGGAACCCGTACAATTGACCCCATGAGTAGAATGTACACACTTGTCAAAAGACCAGCGGTCACGATACATGTTTTCCCAGTCGCGCCCGCCTTCATGGAGCTCTTGATGACCACTTGCCGATTGCTCTTTCGGAACCAGGTACTTGAACTTCTTAAAGATATTGCTCACGTTAATCTCCTTCCCAAAACATAACATCATTTTTTTCTTATTTTATTCGACTTCGTTGATTTTTCATGTGACAAACATCACTTGCCATTGATAAAGAAGCCAAAAGGATGTACCCGATTTTGTAACAAAAAGCATCGACAGGCGGAGAACATATCATTACACTACGATAGAGCACATCCCCATGAATTGATTTTGTATGCATTTTAGGAGGAACTACTATGCCACTGGATAAGGAACTCGCAAATTATCTAATGAAAGAGGGCATCTTCCAGCAGATGTTTGACGTTATCCGCCTGGTCGAGCAGGACGGGCATTACGTCTGCAAATACCAACACGACGGTTCCTGCACGGTCACGGACGAAACGTGTTTTTCTGTCTGGGGAAAGACACATCGCTGCAGCAATTGCGTATCGCGGCAGGCGTATGACGAGGAACGCCAACACGTCAAATTTGAATACGCCAAGAACCGGTACTACTTTGTCATCGCCCGGCCCATCTGGCTGCAAGGAAAAAAATACGCGCTGGAACTTGTGATGGATGTTACCAACCAGTTCACCCAAAACAATCCCAGCGAAGGAAATTTTGTCATGAATCTAATCCATGAACTCGAACGAGTCTCATCACGGGACCCATTTACGGGCTTATTCAACAAAAATTACCTGCAAAAGGAATTGACACAGGCCTTGGAACAGCGTCATGCACAGTCCCAGCCGGATTCCCCGCTTTACCTTGCCATCTGGGATATCGACAATTTCAAGCAGGTCAACGATACCTATGGCCACGATATGGGAGACAAAATCCTGCTAAGTGTTGCCCAAGCACTACAACGCGGCCTATCCCCTAAGGATGGCATCACAGCTCGCTTCGGCGGCGATGAGTTCATGATACTGTTTCACCATACCGACCGCGACCGCTGTGAGCATTTGCTGCAGGCAATCAAAGACGACATCGACCACCAGACACACAGCAGCC
This sequence comes from Selenomonas sp., assembly GCF_024693525.1. Next base: position 32,940 of record NZ_JAILKR010000116.1, read on the forward strand.
TGCTTTGCAACGAATCGACCTGTTTCCGCGTCTCCATCAGCTACGGATTAGCTGATGTTCATTCCTATGATACTGCCGCGGCAGCCCTCCACGCCGCCGACCAGCAGCTTTATGACCGCAAGCGAAAAATCCATAAAAAGGTTGTAATTTAGAAGAAGGATTTTTTTCTTCCATCACGAAATAATAAAATACCTAAAATGCTGAAGGAGGGATTCCTATGGAAAAGCAAATAGCCGTCTGGCTTTTACAGCGCGGCTATGCCGATGACCTTGAGCAGGGCATCCGCTTTGCCCAAGCCTTGGCCAACAAAGAATGCACCGAGGAAATGTTGGATGCCCTCGGTCATAATATCGATGTATTTATGTCTGTAGGCGGACCGGTAACAGCCGATAATCTGCTGTCCTTTTTACTGGATAAATACGGTATGGCCCAAAAGCTCATTCACTTCTGGAATGAAAATCCAAAAGACACCAATGCAATTTTCTTTTTCAACGAATGCCGCAAACACGGCATTGAATAAGTCGGCAACGAAGCCTTCCCACCTGTGGGAAGGCTTTTTTTGCCCCCTAAAATGCAATTTCCTCTTTGGCAAAAACAATCCAAAACGTTATAATAAAACTATTCGCTATGTAAATCGGAAAAGAATGGAGAATCCCCGTGAAAAAAACGTCGAAAATCTATCAGGACTATGTAGAAATTCTCCGGCGGGAACTCGTACCAGCCATGGGCTGCACCGAACCTATCGCCATCGCGTACTGTGCCGCTAAGGCCCGGGCTGCCTTAGGGGAACTGCCCGACAAATTAGAAATCGCCGCCAGCGGCAACATCATCAAAAACGTAAAAAGCGTCATCGTACCGAACACCGACGGCCGCAAGGGCATTGAAGCTGCCGCCGCCATCGGCGTCGTCGCTGGTGATGAAACGGCAGAGCTAGAAGTCATCGCCCATGCCAAAGACGAAGACAAGGCAAAACTCGCCAACTATATGGAAAATACCACCATCACCGTCCTATCGGCCGAATCCAACCACCTCCTCGACATCCTCGTAACCGCCAGCAAGGGCAGCAATACTGCCTGCGTTCATATCGTCAACGAGCACACTAACATTGTGGAAATCGCCCGCAATGGAAAGATTCTCTTCCAAAAAGAAATCGTCGATACCCCTGAAACAGACAAACCGGACTACGAAAGCATGACCATCGAGGATATTTACGACTTTGCCATGACCTGCGACCTCGACGATGTGCGGGATATCCTCCAACGCCAAATCCAATACAATACGGCCATCGCTGACGAAGGGCTCAAAAACAATTACGGCGCTAACATCGGTTCAACCCTACTCAAAGCCTACGGAAATGACATCCATATCCGCGCCCGGGCCAAAGCGGCCGCCGGCAGCGACGCCCGCATGAATGGCTGCGAACTACCAGTCATCATCAATTCCGGCAGTGGCAATCAGGGCATGACCGTCTCGCTGCCCGTCATCGAATACGCCAAAGAAGTCGGCGCCGATGAGGAAAAACTGCTGCGCGCCCTGCTACTTTCCAACCTGGTTACCCTGCACGAAAAAGAAGGCATCGGCCGGCTCTCCGCCTACTGCGGAGCCGTCAGTGCTGGAGCTGGGGCCGGAGCCGGCATTGCCTGGCTCTGCGGCGGCGGCTACAAAGCCGTCATCCACACCATCGTCAATGCCCTGGCCATCACCTCCGGCATTGTCTGCGACGGTGCCAAGGCCTCCTGTGCCGCCAAGATATCAGCAGCTGTTGACGCCGGCATCCTAGGCTTTGAGATGTACCGCAACGGCCAGCAGTTCTACGGTGGCGACGGGCTTGTACTAAAAGGCGTCGAAAACACCATCCGCAATATCAGCCGTCTCGGCCGCATCGGCATGAAAGAAACCGACAAAGAAATCATCAACATGATGATTGGCAAATAAAAAGTGGATTGACTCGTCAATTACATTTTGACAAGTCAATCCACTTTTTTCTTTCTCAATTATTTGCAGCGGCTTTTGCCATTTGCCGCAGGATGGAAATCGCCCGTCCACGGCTGGAATAATTTTCGGTCATCCCTACAATAATGAAATGCCTGCCAGGCTGATAAACGATGCCACCATCGTCATAAAGCCCATAGAGCTCTCCGGTCTTATGGCAAATCATAACGCCAGGAAGTGCTGCCGGAAAGCATTCCGTATCGGTCTGGCCCTCCAGATAGCCAAGCATCACATCGTCCAGTTCCGGGCTTACACAATTCCTATGGTAAAGTTTCAGGAAAAAATGGCCTAAATCATTGACCGAAGTATAGTTTTCACGGCCTTCGGCTACGGCCTGGCTATCCATCATCTTCCGCTGAAGAATCGTATCTCCATAGCCATTGCGCGTTATGTAAGCATTGATTTTCTCCATGCCCAAAAGGTCAATCATCATATTCGTTGCCGTATTATCACTTTCGGTAATCATCAGCCGCATGACGGTGTCCAACGTGAGTTCCGTCCCGCTGGCATATCCAGCCAATACACCAGCTCCCCCCACCTTGTCGTAACTATGTAAAACCAGATTTTGGTAAAGCGACAGCTGGCCATCCCTAACCTTTTCCATCGCTGTACCTAAAATAAACACTTTTATCATACTGGCCGAACGCATCTGTTTTGACTGATAACTGTACTCCTCGCGATTTTCGCCTGGATACGCCACAAACAAGGCATATTGCGTGCTATCTGAATTAGAAAGCGCTGTCACTGCCTGCGCCAGTGAATCATTGCTGACCTTCGGCGAAGCCGTGGCCGCTGCTTTAACAGATCCAGCTGGCAAAACAATTGCCAGCAGCCAAACCACCAAACAACCGATAACCGTAAAACGCCGCATCTGCAACCTCCACCTCAATAATTGTTGACTACAAAGCGATAAATATTAGCCGCTACTGGCGAAGCTCCGCCAAACACATAACCATGATAGCCCTCCGAATTGCGATAATACGGGCTGCCATTGGACGGATAGAAGGAATAGTAGAGGTAATTGCCCGCATTTTTCACCGTGCAACGGAACGTGTACGGGCTGCGGCTGGAAATACTGACTGACTGTGTAATGAGATACGCATGGGTTCCATCGCTATAAGTTCCCATGTAATAGTCACTGGCCTCAGCCGGAGCTGCCGGTGCCGCCATAAAAAGCAGCGCTGCTGCCAGCATAACCGCTGAAAACAATCGTTTAACCATAATACCTACCTCCTCAATGCAAAAACCATATCATCTAATTTGTACTTCGTCATCCGCCTCTAATTTCCTTCCTTTTCGCAATAAATAACCCCTGAAGCCCGTCCATCACCACAGATGCACCAGCTCCAGGGGTTTCCTGTTATTTCACTTCATTAAGATTGTCTTTGTCGATAATCAGTGGCGTGCAAAGGTAAGCAGGAACAACGATTACCCCGTTGTTATAGGATTTGACATCGTTGATATCCGGCTGGGTGCCCTCCACCACAGCTTTAATCATGCGGACGGTTTTGGCCACCAGCAGCGATGGAGATTTGTAAATCGTAATGGCCTGCTTGCCATTACGGATAGCATCAAGAGCCTGGCTCTCGGCATCCTGGCCGGTGAGCAGCGGCATTTCGCTATAACCGCTCTTCAACAGCGCCTCACGGATACCACCTGCCAGACCATCATTAGGCGAAAGCACCACATCAAGCTTCACCCCCGCATCCGGTCCCTGCAAAAGTTTTGTCATGCGCTCCGTTGCCCCTTCGGGTTTCCACCCCTTAATTGCTACCTGATCAAAACTCGCTTCCTTGGAGGGAATAATGAGCTGGCCTTTATCGATATAGGGCTTCAACACCTCCATAGCACCATCATAGAACACATGAGCATTGTTATCGGCAGGATCGCCAGCAAATACTTCCATGTTGAAGGGACCAGCTCCCGTCTTGAGCTGAAGCTTAGCCTCGATGTATTCGCCCATGGCCTGACCGACGGCCAAATTGTCAAAGGACGCGTAGTAGGATACCGCATCGGTATTCATGATCAGGCGGTCATAAGCAATGACTGCCACGTTTTTCTCTTTGGCCTCATTCAGCACATCTTTAAGAGCCGTGCTGTCAACGGCACCGATAACCAGGCATTTGGGGCTGTCAGCCAGCTGCTTTTTGATTTGCTCAATCTGCTGGTCAGACGTATCGGCAAACTGCAAATCCACCGTATAACCCTCTTTTTCGAGCATCTCCTTGATAGTCTGTCCATTCCTCTGCCAACTGCTCGAAGAATTGGCAAAGGCTACTGCTACTTTTTTATTATTGTTATCACTGCTGCCACATCCCCCCAGCACCAAAGCGCTGACTGCTAACAGAACGAGGCAGAGAATCGTAATATATTTCTTCATGGAAAGGCCCCCTTAAAGCTTGAACTTCGCCGCATGCTCGGAAAGCTCTTCAGCCAAGCTGGCCAGATTGCGGCTGGCATTCGCTACTTCATCCATAGCTGCAGACTGTTCTTCCGTTGCCGCCGACACCGACTGTGTTTCCGAAGCTACATCGAGACCGGATTTATTAATCCCTTCCATCACATCGACAAGCTCTTCTGCCTTAGCCGTAGATTTACGTGCTTCCATCAGGATGTCATCCGCATGCTTGGTGAGATTAGAAACCGCTGCTGAAATCGTCTCGAAGGCACTGCCGGCTTTTGAAACGACTTCACGGCCACTCTTGACATCTTCGGTTCCCTTCTGCATGCGTGTGACGGCCTGCTCCGTGTCCTTCTGGATCGTCGTGATGAGTTCTGAAATCTTCTGGGCAGCCGTGTTGGATTCCTCCGCTAATTTGCGAACCTCATCGGCCACCACCGCAAAGCCGCGGCCGGCATCGCCAGCCCGGGCTGCCTCGATAGCCGCATTGAGGGAGAGCAAGTTCGTCTGCTCGGCAATCCCCGAAATCGTAACGGAAATCTGGCCAATCTCCTCCGAGCGTTCCGCCAATTTCTTAATAACCTCCGCCGAATCTGTTACCGAATCGGCAATTTCTGCCATCTGATCTACGGCACCGGCAATGGCATGCTTGCCATCAGCGGCGATGCCTTCCACATTCCGGGCCGCATCGGCCGAGGCGGACGCCTTATCCTGGAAGCCATGAAGGCTCTCCGACATCTCCTGAATATCAGCCAGCGACTTGCTGACCGATTCTCCCTGAACGCTGGTATTGCCCGCTACGTTTGTAATGGACACAGCCACCTGCTGGGTAGCCTGCGCCGATTGGCTGGCATTTTCCGTCAACTGTGTAGCAAAGGTAGAAACTTCGTCCGCTGTCTGCTGGATGTTTTTAATCAGCCCCCGCAGATTCTTAATCGTATCCCCATAAGCTGTCGTGAGCTGGCCAAATTCATCCTGCGTCTTGGCCACAGCCTCAACGGTCAGATTGCCGGCTGCCACTTCCTTCGATACCACTATGAGATACTGGATGGACTTCATAATGGAAGAACTCAGATAGAAGGCCATAAAGCCAGAGAGCAGCACGACAAACAGGATGCAGACGATAAGCGTCCATTTGGTTTGCTCATATTTCTTCGAAGCTTCCGCACTCTCTTTGTGGATGAAATCCTTGCTGCTGTCGACTACGCGATTGAGCTTATTGGTCATATCCGCATATTGGCCGTTTGACTTATCAAGCAGTTTGATAGCCTCTTCCTTCTTGCCATCCTTCGACAGCTTGATGATTTCCTTGGTATTCTGCTTATATTTTTCCCAAGTCCCGCGCATATCATTGAAATCCTCACGGACATCCGGTGCCACCGCTGGTTCGATAGTATCAAAAGCGATATCCAGCTGATCGGCTTTCTTTATCGTCTCCTGCGCCGCATGAATGCGATTAGGCAGTGTTGTTGCCGTCACCACTGCATATTCTCCCTGACGATAATCCGCCAGCGTACGGCTACTTTCCACACCAGCCAGCACACTAGAAAGATGTTCCGTTGCAATGCGCAACGCACCACTATTGATGCTGTTCAAGCTATACCCCGTATAAAGCCCATTGGCCAAAAAGATTGCAATGAGCACGCCAAAAACCAAAAACAATTTCTGGCGAATAGTCAACTTATCCACATTACCCACTCCTCACTTGTTGATAAACCTTTTTAATTATATCATAAAAAACAAGCATTTACTTCAAAATCGATAAAAATCGCCCAAGAAATTTGAAGTATTTTCACACTTTGTCTCTTATTTTCTATATTTACATTCTCCCTCCTTATTATTTCCTATTTTTCCTTTTGCCCAATCCGTCAACCGGGTTTCCATGCAAAAAAGCTATAGGTTAAGGATAATCGATTGCCTCGCTGCCATCAATGCCCTTGCCTATAGCTTGTAACGCCATTCCTTTTCTTTTGTCTTTTTTGTTCAATTGCTCACTCGATATTGCAGACTTCCCGGCCGCAATTCTCGCATTGGATTGCCTCTTTCAGATAGTCCAAATCCTTGATAAAGATCAGATGCCCACGGTATTCAATAATCCCTGCCTTGCGAAGTTCGCTGAGCATGCGGTTGAGGCTTTCCCGGGCGGTCCCCGAGTAATTTGCCAATTCCTGATTCGTAAGCGGCACGGAAATCAGTATGCCATCATCCAGTTCCTTCCCGTAACTGTTCGACAGGCGAATCAATGTCGAATACAACGCCCCTTTCTTTCCATACAAAACGAGATCGCGAAATTTTGAATGCTGTTTCCGCATATGCGCACTGATAAGTTTAAGCAAATTCACCGCCAGCTGCGGCTTTTTCTCCAGATAAGCCTGAAGCACCGGAAACTCGATGGCATAGACCTCGGCTGCGCTCTGGGCTACGGCATTGAAAATGTATACGGGATTACTTTCATATAAGGGCAGCTCGCCAATTATACTGCTGCGCGTTGCCAACCGCAAGCTGAGTACCCGTCCCGACGATGCGTATTTCGTGATAAAAATCTGTCCCGTCCGCACAATATAAAAATACTTGGCAGGATTCCCTTCATGAAACAGGTACTCTCCATCATGAAGCATGACAACCTTGCCGGGAATTTCATAGAGTTGACGGATTAACGATTCCATAGTTTCCATGGCAATTACCTCATTTCCTATTGCTAATAACAGTTTACTAGAAATAGACTTTTTTACCTGTAACATTTATCACAACTCCCGTGAGATTTGTTACTTACAGCTTGATGTTTTTTAATTATACTTGATATAAATCATAAACTGATTTACACATATTCATTATTCTTTTTATCGAATAGGAGTATTACTATGGCAGAAAACAATGTATTACAACTACTTGGCGATAGACCAAGCCGCAAGGAAATCCTGGCTCACTGGGAGCCCGAAAACGAAGCCTTCTGGAACGCCTTTGGCAAAAAGATTGCCAACCAGAATCTCTATACCTCCACCTGGGCTCTGACCTTGTCCTTTGTCGTCTGGACACTCTGGGCAACGATTGCCGCCAAGCTGAATAGTGTCGGCTTTCACTTTACCGACGAGCAGATTTTCACCCTGGCCGCCCTGCCTGGACTCATTGGCGCTACAGGCAGACTCCTCTATACCTATCTACCCGGACTCATCGGCGGCAAAAATTCCACCTTTATCACCACGGCACTGCTCCTGCTACCCATTATCGGCCTGGGCAACGCCCTGCAGGATACTGCCACCTCTTACGATACCTTTGTATTGCTTGTTTCCTTCATCGGGATCGCCGGGGCAAATTTCTCGGCATCCATGGCCAACATCGGCTTTTTCTTTCCCAAGGCACATAAAGGCCTTGCCCTCGGCATCAATGCCGGCGTCGGCAATCTCGGCGTTTCCCTCATCTATCTGACGGCTCCGCTTCTCTTAGGCTGGAACCTTTCCTCCCTTTTTGGCCCTGGACTTACCACCACCGCTGGCACGACGCTTTTCCTGCAGAATGTCTGCTATTTCTGGGCCATCCCCACGATTATCACCCTGGCACTGATCTGGCTGTTCATGGACAACCTGCCGCTGCCGAAACAAAGTCCCAAATCCATTCTATCAATTTTTGGCAATAAGCACACCTGGCTCATGTGCTGGATTTATACCTGTGGCTTTGGTTCCTTCATCGGCTTTTCTGCGGCGTTGGGACTTCTCGTCACCAAAGAATTTCCGGAAGTCTCCTTCTCCATGGCCGCCTTCCTCGGCCCTTTTATCGGTGCCAGTGTCCGCCCCCTTGGGGGCTGGCTGGCCGATAAAATCAACAGCGGCTCCCGCGTTACCCTGCTGTCCCTTTTTGTCATGCTGGCAGCCAGCTTGGTTGTACTCGCGGGAATCCAGGCCCATAATTTCGCCATGTTCTTCGCTGCTTTCCTGCTCTTGTTCCTGACTACCGGTTTTGTCAACGGTGCCTCGTTCCGCATGATTCCTTATATCTTCAACAATCCCTTCCATTCCTCGCTGGTCACGGGATTCACCGCCGCCATCGCCGCCTACGGTGCTTTCCTGATTCCAAAGATTTTTGGCTGGTCCTACGCCAATTTCCAAAGCGTAACCCCAGCTTTTTACCTTCTCATCGCCTTCACGGCCAGCACCATCCTGATTACCTGGTGGTTCTACGCCCGCAAAGGCTCCGGAATGAACTGCTAAAACAAAAGCCTTCCCCACCACGGAGAAGGCTTTTGTTTCCCTCTAAATCCTGTTACAATATTGCTAGTTACAAGAAAAAGGAGACGATATTGTATGGACCCACGCACAGGTCTCACTCATTTTGACGAAGAAGGCCAGGCCATCATGGTCGACGTCAGCGGAAAACAAGAAACGAGCCGCACGGCCATTGCTACCGGCCGCATAAAAGTCAATCAGGCCGTCTACGACGCCATCGAACAAGGCACAGCAAAAAAGGGAGACGTTCTCGGCGTCGCCCGGGTTGCCGGCATTATGGCCGCTAAGTCCACCAGCTCGGTCATCCCCCTCTGCCATCCGCTGCCCATTGCCAAATGCAGCGTCGATTTCACGATGCTGCCCACGGAATGCGCCGTTGAAGCCAAAGCTACTGTCAAGGTAACCGGCCAGACCGGGGTCGAAATGGAAGCACTTCATTCCGTCAGCGTTGCTCTGCTGACGATTTACGATATGTGCAAGGCTATCGACAAACGCATGGAAATCCAATATATCCACCTCGATAAAAAGACCGGGGGGAAAAGCGGCGAATTCATCCGCTGATAAAAAAATTCCGTTGGGTCTCGTAAGAGACCAACGGAATTTTTTATTTCTTACAGTTCGTCTTTCAGAACTTTAACTGCAGCACTTGCGCCCAAACGGCAACAGCCAGCATTGATATAAGCTTCCATTTCCTCGCGGGTATGAATGCCGCCAGCAGCCTTCATGCCAACATTTTCGTTGATGTGCTTCTTGAAGAGAGCGATATCCTCCAGCGTTGCACCAGCCGTGCCGAAGCCCGTGGACGTCTTGATGATGTCAGCACCGCTCTCATTGACGCATTTGCAAGCGGCGATTTTCTCTTCTTCCGTAAGGAAGCAAGTCTCAACGATGACCTTGAGCACGCGGTCACCGCAGACGCGTTTCAGGGCACGAATCTCTTCCGTAACATAGTCCGTCTCACCAGCTTTGAGCATGCCGATGTTGATGACCATATCGATTTCTACCGCACCGTCAGCCAAAGCCTGTGCCGTCTCGGCAATCTTGGCAGCCGTATTGCAGTTACCATTCGGGAAACCTACAACCGTTGCAATCTTCAGAGCATCACCATATTTTGCCTTGATGCGCGGAATAAAGCAGGACGGAATCATGACCGTAGCTGCCTGATACTTAACAGCCTCATCACAGATAGCCTGGATATCCTCCCAAGTAGCCGTCTGTTTCAGCAGCGTGTGGTCAACACGAGACATAATTTCCTTTGCGTTCATTTAAAAGTCCCCTTTCTCGGTAGTGCATCCTTTACGATTCTTATTATAATCCCGTTTTGAAATTTTGTAAATACACTTTTGAAACTTTTTTCAAACCAAAGATTTTGCCGTATATTGGTCAGTGACAAACGCCGTAGCAAAACCGCCCTTAAGCGCCGCCCGGATTGCTGGCAGACGGTGTTTGCCACCGGCCAGCATAATCCGCTGAGGCTTGGCCTTCAAATCCTCTAAAGCAATGCCCACCGTACGCTCATCCACATGGGGCGCGCAGATTTCCCCCTGCTCATTGTAAAAGCGCGAACATACATCTCCCACTGCGTGTTTCTGAATAAATTTACACTCTTCATCGTTGATGTAATACCCAAGATGGAAGATAGTCGACTCCTTGCTGGCTGAACCAACGGTAAACACGGCAATATTGGCATCGCACCCTAATTGCAGGATATTCCGGATGAACTTGTCCTGGGATACAATATTTTTCACCTCAACCGTATCAAACATCACCGGCAGTGGCAGATAATACCCCTGAGCCGAGTAAGCCTGGGTAAAGAGATCCAGAATTTCCTGCGCATAAGTGCGGTTGTTGTTGAGGCTGATCCCACCTTTGAGTTCGACGATTTTTGCATGAGGCATATTCTTGTGAGGCAGCCGTTTTGCCATCTCGTATAGGACTTCGCCCCAGCCTACCCCCACAATATCCTCATCCTTTATGATATCACTAAGATATTCGGCCGCCAGCGCACCGATTGCCTTTTTTTGCTCACTTTCTGTCTCCATGGGAGCTGCCGCTATTTTGACACAGTCCAGCCCATATTTTTCCCGCAGCCGGTCCTCCAGCGCCGTCATGCTTTCCGTCGGATCGATAATCTTGATTTCCACATAGCCCTGTTCCTTGGCATACCGCAACAGGCGGGAAACCGTGGGCCGCGACAACTGCATGGTCTCGGCAATCTTCTGCTGGCTCATATCGGATTCATAGTATAACTTGGCTATTGCAATACTCTGTCCGTCTTTACTCTCCATCCGTTACTCCTCTCAAGCTATACTATCCCCCATTGTATTTCTTTATTTTCCCGTATACCGGTACACTTCAGTCCAATTGCGTCCATAAGCGCTGTAATAGTCGATTTCCCCGCCTTGGTCGCCAGTGCGCCAGCTGCCACCACGCGGGTTATTCACGCCACGGGCTTCAACGGTCTTGCCATTGCCGATATAAATGGCCACATGAGCATCCGGCTTGCAGAGAATATCCCCTCGTTTGAGATTGTCTTTTACTGCCGCCCACGAATAGCGCGTAAAGCCGCCAATTCGCTGCATGTCCGGCCAAATCGTATCGGCATCGCCGGTTTCCTGTTGGCCATTATACAAACGGTAAAAATCCGGATTCTTCTGCCAAGCAGCGATAATAGGAAAACCCGCATGATCCAGCGCATGATAAACCAGGGACGAACAATCATAGTCCGGGCCCTCCCGCGATCCCGTATAGGGGCAGCTTGCCGTAGCATTTTCTGCCCCCTGGGAATAGCCATGACGCGGGTCATCCGCAATGGACATCGCCCACTGCACAGCCTTCTCCATATCCGGCTGCTGGCTGGCAGCCTCTGCCCTTGGCACCTTTATCATGTTCTTGCCAGCTTCTGCTTCGGCCTGCACAATCTTGACGCTTTTTTGCAAGACCTGGTCCGCCGCCTGTTCCTGCACAGCAAAGATTCCACTCATCGCAATACCGGCCGCCCCCAAAAACAGAGCGCCCAATCCGTACCATCTATTTTTCATATCTATCCCTCACTTCCTGATGAAATCTTTTTACCTATTCCTATATTATATCATATTTCCCTGAAACCTTTCCCAAAACAAAAGCTGTGAAGCATTACAGTGAATACTTCACAGCTCTTATTTCTCTATATTATAAACTTCCCTTTACCACTGCATTTACCTGAGCAATTGCAGTATGTGCCTTATCAATCGAAAGGCCTAGGACACGCAGCTGTTTGTCTGGGTTGTGGAATCCCATACTGCTCTCGGCAGCGACAAAATCCCAATACCACTGAGCTTCACGCAACGTTTGGCGTGCTTCTGCCAACTGCTCATCCGTTGCGCCGGCATCCATAGCGGCCTTGACCGTTTGATGTGCCTTCGCTACCGTCTGGCCAGCAATACGCTGGAGACGGAACGTGTTATCGCCAATCGTCTTGACGCGCTTGGTCAGCGTCTCTGCACTTTCCTGATGGCATTTCTGGCAAGATTCCTGCGCGGTCAAGAGCGGATTCGTCATCCAATGCAACGTGTATTTTTGCCCATCTTTACGCATATACGGCATATGGCAGTCAACGCAGGTAACGCCATTCATCGCGTGGATCGAATCCTGCCAGGTCTCATAATCCGGATGCTGGGCCTTTAGCATCGGCGTCTTGGAATCCGCATGAATCCAATCCTGCTTGAAGCCGCCAGCATGACCATCCTGGTAATACTGATAAATCTCTTCGGCATCGAACCCATTATCCCATGGCTCGACGACACGGCCGTCTTCTTTGGCGAAATAATATTCGTTATGGCACTGACCACAGACATACGCACGCATCTCATTATGCGAAGCTTTGCTGATATCTACGCCACGGCGAGCCATAGCTTCGACAAATCCCTGCTGATAAACGCGCAGATCCATTGTCTCAGGATCATGGCAGGTCGAGCAGCCAAACCACTCATCATCCTTGATGGGCGCGGCAATCTCATCAAAGGGCTTCGTCGCGAAATCCCAGCCGCTTTCCTTGAAGTAAACATCATACATGTAAGAGCTCTTGCAGACGATACAGGAACCCTTCTGTCCTGGGCGGCGCTTCGACTCGAGAATGTCGATACCAGCATAGGTATGGCCGCGATCATCATCATATTGAATCGCAAACTTATATCCCTTGAAGTTCTCGAGTGCCTCCGGCTGTTCCTTCAGATGATCCACCTTATCCGAGCCGCCATAACCGGTCGGCGAAGGATGCATCTCATTGTTCTTCATGAACGACTCGTATTCGAGCGGATAGGCATTCTTATATCCATCCCTTGTCAATTGCTGATCTTTCGGAATCTTAGCGAGCTTTACGCTGTCATCATTGGGTGCCGCACCGATGCGAACCACCACAAAGCCAAAGAATACAAGACAAACAGCTGCGATTCCCGCTAATATTTTCTGTAGCTTACTCAACTTTTATCCCCCCTTCGAGATGGTTCGCGCCATGAGCGATACTGCTATGGCATTTCAGGCAGTCAGCACCAGTGTCGAGGTCAACACCGATCTGCGCATGAACATTCTTCATGGTATTCTCGTGACAGCGCAAGCAATTCGCATTGACCGTCTTCTTGGCATCCGCCGACAACTTGATGTGAGCCGGATAATCCCGCATCACCTCATGATAGGTATCTAACATGCCGGTTCTCCCCTTCTCCATCATGTAGATAGCCATGTTATCATGCGGCAAATGACAATCTGTACACTCAAGCTTGCTATGCGTTGACTCAGCAAACGTCCACGCTTCCATTTTCATTGCATGACAAGTACCGCAAAATTCCGGGCTGCCCGAAAACGACATCATTGCCGCGCTAAATCCGCAAACTGCAATACCAAGGACGAATCCCCCCGCCAGACATGCTAATGTATGCTTCTGAATAAGCTGTTTGAAATCCACTTCCGCTCCCCTCCTCTCACTTCTACGCCCATTATAGCATTTGTCAAAACGATGTGATGTTGCTCACGCAACCATTTTCAGAATTTTTTACACAAAAAAATTTCCGCTGACTTTATTCCAAAATCAGCGGAATTCCTTTAAGGATTCAATGGGTTCGTAATATTTTATCGTTTAGAAGCTAATAAAGTACCGACACACACCAATATACTGCCCAGCCACAACAACCAAATGAATGGTTTCACGCTGATGCTGGCGGTAATGGCTTGTTGTGTTTCTGTCTCAAGTGAAGGCAGGATTTCCAGCCGCACCTGCTTTTGGTCTGCCGATACCCCGGTTAACCGCAAGCGTTTTTTTCCGTCAAAGACATCAACCGGTTGGGACGTTCCCCCATCTGACGTAGCCTGTATCGTCGGTTCGACACGTTCGATCGTATCGCCATCAGTCACGGCGATAACCGCTTTGACAAGCATCTTGCCACCACCCTGTTCCTCGAGCGTCACACCTTCAAACCGATAGGCAAAGAGATCATCCATATCCATACGGCCATGTTTCAGGATAAGTTCCTGCCTGCCACTATCCTTCGGTGGCGTCGGCGCAATGTAGATATCGCCACTAATCATCTTGTCGATGGCTGGCTCGCGAGCCGCATCTTCGCCGTTGGCATGAAGTTTCGTCAAAGCGCGCACCTCACGGCCATCAACGGTATAGATGTAGTATTTCGCCCGCATATCACCAGCAAACTCTTGCCCCTTGAAGACAATTTCATGACCATAGAGGGTAACTGGCTCACCAACTGCCAGCTCTTGCGAAGTCGTCTTACTGCCGCTGCCAGACAAGACAATGGCCAGCAGCGCCAGCCCCAAGCCAGCATGCGCAATCATGCCGCCCAAACCGATTGCCTGCTTGCGCCAGCTCCAAACGGATGCAGCAACGCCCATAAGGGCTGCGCCGGCCAGCAAAAGCGGCATAATCTGCTGGATTCCCATCAACCAGGCCAGTGCAGCGCCCAAAAGGAAAAAGACGCCCAACGGTTTCAGCGGTGCCGCTTTTTGACCGACTCCATAGCGCTGCAGGCTTGCACCAGCGAGGCAAAGCATCAGGACAATCGCCAGCGGCAGCGTCGTGCGGACGTAAAAATCCGTATCCACAGCAGCCGGCTTGCCCAAAAGCTGTGTAAGAAGTGGCATCGACATGCCAAGGAAGATGACGGCCGCGATAAAGACCAGCAGCAAGGCCCCCAGCAACACCAGAAATTCACGGCTGTCATAGGCAGGATACATCTCCCCCTGTGGCAGTTTGCCTGCCCGGACGGTCAACAGCAGCAAACCGCCGACAAGGACCAGCGCATTGACGACCGCAATCGTCATGCCGATGCTCGTGCCGCTGAATGAATGTACCGAAAAATCCCCCAGAATGCCGCTGCGCGTCAAAAAGGTGCCATAAAGGACCAGCGAAAAGGCAAAAATCGCCGCCAGATGTACCATCGACAGTGCCGCAGCCCGCACGCGGGCCACGCGCAGCACATGGATGAAGATACCAGCCACCAGCCAGGGAACGAGCGACGAATTCTCAACGGGATCCCAGCCCCAAAAGCCGCCCCATCCCAGGACCTTATAGGCCCAATAACCACCGATGAAGATCCCGGCACCGAGGAAAGCCCATGCTGCCAGCGCCCATCGGCGCGCCGTCTCCAGCCAGGCTTTTGTCGGCTGCCCTTCGATAAGAGCCGCTGCCGAGCAGGCAAATGGCACCGCCAAAAGCGCGTAGCCAAGGAAGATAATCGGCGGATGGATAGCCATCCACGGGTCCTGCAGCAACGGATTCAGTCCGACGCCATTTTCGACCGCAACCTCCTGCAGCAAAAACGGACTCTTGGCCAGCACGAGAATAGTCAAAAGCGTCTGCAAGACCATATACACGCACATGCCGACAGCGGACAAACGCTGACGATGACTCAGGACAACACCAGCCGCCGCATGGAACAGCAGCCAGAGCAAAAACGAGCCCTGCTGACCAGCCCAAAAGGCCGAGAACTTATACATCACCGGCAATTCCGCCGACGAATAGTTTGCCACATAGGCGATTTCAAAGTGATTGCCAAAAATCAAGACCAGCAAATAAATGCTGGCGCAAAGCGTACCGGCAAACGACAAAATCGTTAGCCAGCGGCCATAATGCTCCATGTGCTCCGTACGCACTGCATAACAAAGAAGGGCACATAAGGCCAACGCCAGCGTAATCGCTAAAAATATCGTACCAACCAAAAGAAGAAGCCTCCTTTTTATTTCTGCTGCTCGTATTTCGACGGGCACTTGATGAGCAGTTTATCGGACTGGAACGCACCATCCCGATACTTGCCCACGGCGACAATATGATGGGCTTCATCAAATTGATCCGGCTTTGTCCCATGATAACGCACGAGCATATTTTCCCCCGTGTCCTCATCGAGCAGCGTGAACACAAAGTATTCGCCTTCCATATGCGGAGCCTCAGCTTTTTTGTCCAACAGCCCCTTGACCTGGACGCTGCTCGTTGCCGTCCGCGCCTCAGCAATGCCGACATACGGCGTGACCGAATCGACGAAGCTATACCCCGCATAGCCGATAAACGCCAGAATCAGTATTCCCAGCAATATTTTCCGGTTCATGATAACGCCTCCTTATCCCCACGGCCAACGCTCCGCCATACCAGCCAAACATAGAGCAGTGTTGCATCGATAAGCCCTGCCAACAGCGTCCCCAGCATTACCGGGTCCATATCGAGCGAACCACTGCCGTTGATGACTGGCGATGGATGCAGCGAAAAATACAGCCGCGGAATGATGAACACCAGGAATGGTACCGTCAGAAACGAAAACAACGCATAAACTGCTGTCACCCGCGCCCGCCGCCGTGGCTCAGGCATTGCCGCCCGCAGCGTCAAGTAGGCCCCGTAAATCAGCAGCAATACGAAAATTGTCGTCTGCCGTGGATCCCAGTTCCAATAAGCGCCCCAGGTCAGCTTGGAAAAGATAGCACCACTGAGCGTTGCCAGCACGACAAATACCAAGCCCAGCTTGGCTGACACCGCACTCAGACGATCCGCTTCCATCTCCTGCCGCCGTAAATACCTTGCGCCCCACCAGGCACTCATAAGGAATGCCAGCACCGATACCCACGCCATGGGAATGTGGAAAAATGCGATGCGCACATAGTCTCCCAGCCCCTGCGCCGGTGGTACCACAAAGAAAACCAGATATATCAGCACTGCCGTAAGCACGCCAATCAGCCACGGCAGGATTCTAGCCTGTATCACTTTTATCCTCCCCATATCATACAATCCGCTAGTCAATCCTCATACCAAAGATAATCAAATAAAATCGACGCCCCGACGAGCAGAATAAAATCATAAAGTGCCATGCCACCAAGATACGAAACCGTAACTGCTCCCCCACCGAAGGCCCCTGCCGTCAGCGATATCGCCGGCAAAAACACGGGCAGGATAATTGGCAGCATCAATATCGAAAATAAGCCGCTATGGACACTAGCCCCGGTAGTCAGCGCCGCAATCAGCGTTCCCGCCGCCGCTATGCCAAAACAGCCCAGCAGCACAGTTCCCAGCAATACCAGCGGTGCGGCCACCGCCACATCCATCAACACCAGGAACAACGGGGTTATAAACAAAGCCAGCAGTACCAGCAGGAATAAGGTATAGAGCATCTTTCCCAAGAGCACCGCCTGCGCAGGGCCAAAAATATGTAAAGTAAGCAACGTTCCTGCGGTATCCTCATCGGCAAACACGCGGTCAGCGCCAGCCATCGCTGCAAAAAACAAGCTGACCCACAAAAGGGCCGCCAGCAGGCGCGGCTCTACCGCGCCCCCCTGCATCGCCATGCTGACACAGGCCAGCGTCGTAAGCGCGAACATGAACATCGCCGCCCATGCCGCTTTGAACCGCATTCCTATGGTAAGTTCCTTGCAGAATACGAGCTTAATGCCCCGCCAGATGGATTGCTGCATCGGCTGCCGCCTCCTCTCGTTCGTCATTGGTCGCCCATAGCACCAGACGTCCCTCGTCGGCCGCCTGCCGAGCCTCACGCAGCACCAGTTCTCGACCAACTGCATCAAGATTCGCCCCGGGTTCATCGAGCAGCCAGATATCCGCCTCTGCGGCCAAAAGTGCCGCCAGCTTCAAACGCTGGCGCATGCCGGTCGAAAACTCTCCCGTAACGGTTGTCGCCACGGCCTGATCCCGCAAACCTACGCGTGCCAGCAGCACCTGAAACTTTATCTCCGTCAGCTCTATGCCCCGAAGCCCCAGCAGGAAAGCGAGATTCTCCCGCGCCGTCAGTCGTGGATAGAATCTTAGCTCGGGCGTTACCATCGCTAGACGGGTGCGCAGCTCTGCCCGCCGCAGCTCTCGCGCATCCTCCACAACACTTACGCGGCCAGCCGCTGGCAGCATGAAATGCGCCGCTAACTTCAGCAGCGTCGACTTGCCACTGCCATTCTGTCCGGTCACGGCCGTAATCGTACCGCTTCGCAGCTCGGCGTTGATGTCCTGAAAGATTGTTCGGCCGTAAAACGACTGGGTAACCGCTTCAAACTTTATCGTTATCATGATTCAACACCCAATCTTATCTTTGTTGAGCTGCAGCCAGTCCTCACCGACCGTCAGCATGCCCTCAGTCTTCATCGCCGCAATCTCGCGCGTCAAGGCACTGCGGTTGCACTCGATTTCCTTGGCCAATTGTACGCGTCCCGGCACCTTGACCTGTTCACTCTGATAGCGCCCCTCACGCTGCAAAAGATAGAGAATCAGCCGTTCACGCAAGGTTTTCTGCGATAAGAGTTCAATTTTTTCCATCATCATGACATTCTTGCGGCAAAACGCTTCTAATAGATTACGCATGACCATGCCATGCGTATGTCCCAGCTTAGGGCCTGCTACCAAAAGCGACCGATACGACACCCAAAGCACGAGCACATCAGTCAACGCCTCAATCGACGTATTGTTATTGGACTGGAATCGCGGCAGAATTGCTGACGCACTGCCCATCATCGCACCACGTTCCAATATGTGGCCAATCGATTCATTGCCAAAGCGATCCTCAGCAATAACCTGAGCCTTTCCCTCAACCATAACCCCTATATTGGCATTGGGCTCATAGGCTTTAAGAATCCGCGTTCCTTTTTCATAACGCTTGACCGCCGCCCCCGTACTCATAATAAAGCGATCTACTTCCTCAGCGGAAACATCCCGAAACAAGGGCAGTTCCTGTAAATCCAAATGATAGATCTGCATCCAATCCCCTCCAGAAAATCTTCCGTTTTTAACTGGCTTCATTATATCATCGAAAGTCACATACATACGTTGCACAAGCAACCTATGTCAGGAATATTCGCTTCCCTCCCCCCAACCTCCTGCCTATATATTCATCAATAGCGCCAGTTGCTACAAACATTTTTTCATCCTCTCCCCATAACGCTCATCCATTCAGTCAAAAAAAAGCTCATCGGCACTTTCCTTAGCCAATGAGCTTTCTCTTTATTTTTTTATCGCAAATTTATCGCTAATGAAGCTGGGAATCAGCCAATCATTTTCTTGATATCTTCTTCTACCGTCGTAATGCCGCCAATACCAAAGTTCTCAACCAGGACTTTCGCTACATTCGGGGACAGGAAGGCCGGCAGCGTTGGGCCGAGGTGAATATTCTTGACACCAAGGTGCAAGAGTGCCAACAGGACGATTACAGCTTTCTGCTCATACCAAGCAATGTTGTAGGCAATCGGCAACTCGTTAACATCATCAAGGCCGAATACTTCCTTGAGCTTGAGCGCGATGAGAGCCAGGCTATAGGAATCGTTGCACTGTCCGGCATCGAGAACCCGCGGGATACCGCCAATATCGCCGAGATTCATCTTGATGTATTTATACTTGGCACAACCAGCCGTCAGGATAACCGTATCCTGCGGCAGCGCTTTGGCAAACTCCGCATAATAGTCGCGGGACTTCATGCGGCCATCGCAGCCAGCCATGACAACAAATTTCTTGATGGCACCAGACTTAACGGCTGCAACGACTTTATCAGCCACCGCAAATACCTGCTCATGGGCAAAGCCGCCGACAATCTGTCCCTGCTCGAGCTCTTCCGGTGCTTCGCACTGCTTGGCCATTTCGATAATCGGACCGAAATCCTTCGTGCCATCAGCTTTAGCGGCAATATGCTGGCAGCCCGGCACCCCCGTTGCTCCCGTCGTAAACAAGCGGTCCTGATACGATGCCTTCGGCGGTACTACGCAGTTGGTGGTCATGAGAATCGGGCCATGGAAGGCTTCGAATTCCTCTTTCTGTTTCCACCAAGCATTGCCGTAGTTGCCCGCAAAGTTCTCGTATTTCTTGAACTTCGGATAATAATGGGCCGGCAGCATCTCGCCATGGGTGTAGACATCCACCCCTGTGCCCTGAGTCTGCTCCAAAAGCATCTCCAAATCCTTGAGGTCATGTCCCGAAATCAGGATACCCGGATTCTGGCGCACGCCAAGATCAACCTTGGTAAGTTCCGGATTCCCATAGGTCTCCGTATTTGCCTTATCCAAGAGGGCCATGCCATCGACGCCCCACTTACCCGTTTCCAGCGTCAGCGCCGTCAAGTCGTCACCGGTCAAACTGTCATCGAGGAGTTTAGCCAGTGCCGACTGGGCAAATGCATCGATTGCTTCGTTTTCATACCCCAGCACATTGGCATGTTTCTGATAAGCTGCCAACCCCTTGAGGCCATAGGTGATAAGTTCACGCAGGCTGCGGATATCCTCATTTTCTGTTGCCAGGATACCGACCTTCGCGGCTTTGGCGTCAAACCCGTCTTCCGTATCATTCCAAAGGGCTGCCTCAGGCAGATTCTCACGGTTCGCGAGGCTTGCCAGCAATTCCATTTTAACGTCCAAAGTATTTTTGATGCGTTCTACGATTGCTTCACGGTCAAAATTAGCATTGGTAATCGTCACAAACAGATTCAGCGTAATCTGATGATTAACCTCTGCCGCCACTTTCTTCCCTTCAGCGCGCAGACGCGTCGTAACCGCAGCCAACCCCTTCGTCACATAAATCAAAAGGTCCTGCATCGCTGCCACTTCCGGCTTCTTGCCACAGACACCAACCTGCGTGCAGCCCTTGCAGCCTGCCGTCTCCTGGCACTGATAGCAAAACATCTTGTTCTCCATAAAATATCTCTCCTTTTCCTCCGGTTACCTTCGGAACCATAATACCCAAACGAAGCTTGTCTCTTCTTGACAAGTTTCATTATAGCGGAGCTATTCTCTCCAAGCTGTAACATTCGCTACACAGCTTTTTTTCCCAGTACAAAAAAGGCCCTCTCCCGAAGAAGAAGGTCTTAACTATTTTGTTTTACGCACCAATGTCGACTCTGCTGCCAGCTTGTTTCTGGAAATCCGCAAACTGCGTATAGGCTTTTTGGCGGGCCTGCATGATTTGTGCATTGATCTGCTGGAACCCACTCTTGCCAAGATTGGTTTCCGTTCCAAAATTCGATACACGCGTGATGTCTGCTGTCGCTTTCATTCCCTTGGACAGGTTTTGAGCACCTTGTTCCGCATCGGCTTTGATTTGCTGCTGGAACTTACTGGACCCCAACTTGGTCTCATTGCCAAAGTTCGAAACTTCGTAATAAGACTTGCTGCGATCCATCAACATAGCAGTCTTGCTTTCCCCAATGTCGATTATCGTGGAGTTGGCACGCTGAAAAGCACTACTGCCTAATTTCGTCTCATTCCCAAAATTGGAAACCTTCGTATACGAAGCCGCTGCCTCACTATGCTCCTTCGCTGCCTGTTGTCCCCTCGCGGTTACCTCGCGGTTCATCTGAGGGAAACTGGTCAGCGTCGTGATGCTAACCGCCGATATACCCATGATTATCCCTCTCTTTCCTTGTACATTTCCTTAATCCATTATTCAATAGGTATATTTTTCTATCTATATTATAATATTACTTTCCTCGTTTTTCAACCGTTTTGTTATCCGTTTTAAATTGTTTTAATTTGTTTATATTTTTGAAAACGGGTCTTTCTCCCTGGCCAAGCCAAGAAAAAACACCCGTTAGAAGTTATTAGAATTTGAATTTTGCCAGAGCTTCCTGCTGTTTCTGGGCAAGAACGGCTAACGAATCACTAGCCGAAGCGATTTCCTGCGCCGAAGCCGACTGTTCCTCCGTTGCCGCCGACACCGCCTGCATCTCCGATGCAACCTGATTGCTGTATTCACTGATGTTAGACACCTCAGTCGTGATAGCTGCCGACTCTGCTGCCATTGCCTCAACGGCTTCATCAACGGTCTGAATCTGCTGCGATACGCCATTAACCAAACCATTGATTTCTTCAAACATCGAGCGCAGGCCTTCCACCGAACGCGCACCAGCAACAACTGCTTCGCGGCCATTCCGCATCGAATCAACGGCATCCTCCGTATCGCGCTGGATGTCCTTGATAAGGCGGGCAATCTTTTCCGCCGATTCCTGGGATTCATGCGCCAATTTGCTGACTTCTTCTGCCACTACCGTAAATCCACGGCCATGCTCACCAGCACGTGCCGCCTCGATAGCGGCATTAAGCGCCAACAGATTCGTCTGCTCAGCAATACCGGCCATGGTATCCACGATTTCTCCAATTTCCTTCGAGCGTTCGCCCAGACGGTCGACGACTTCTGCCGAACCATTTACCGTTTTTTCTACACTGCGAATCTGTTCCACCGATTCACCAATAGCCACCGAGCCATCAGCAGCACGGCGAGCAGCCGATGCCGAGTTATCCGCCACTTTTGCCGACTGGGACTTGACATGGCTTACTGCCTGCTGAACCCGCTCTACAGACTCGTTGCTCTTAACCACAGCTTTCTGCTGGTCTTCCACCGAGTTCACGACATCCGAAGCCGACTGTGCTACCTGGGTAGAAGCCTGCGCTGCCTGATTGGAACTTGCCGTAAGTTCCTCAGAAGAAGCTGCCAGCTGCTCAGAAGACTCGCTGACATTACGCATAAGCTTCGTGAGTTCCCCACGCATCTGCGCCAGTGCTGTAAGCATCTGTCCCAATTCATCGCCACGATCTACAATGCTCTGGCCAGCCGTACGGAAGTCCCCATCACGCATCTTATGGCAGACAGCTACTGCTCTTCCCAAAGATTCCGTAATGTCACGGATGATGACAACCGAGAGGCCGCCCAAAATGGCAAACGCCACCAATACGAGAATCATAGAGAATGCAATCTGCTGACTGTTTCTAGCCTTGATATCATTGTTCAGGTTCTCTGCGTTTTCATCGGCCACCTGGCGCAAACCCTGCAAGCTCTTGAGCAGATCTTTTACCGTCGTATCCTCAATCTTTTTGTACGCTTTCCAAGCCTCATCCTGCTTGCCTTTAGCCACCAGATTTTTGACGTTCTGGACTTCCTTCATATACTTCGCCCACAAAGCCTCGGTATTGGGGATTTCCGCAGCTGCACGCTCAGACTGCATACCGATAACTTTATACTTGGCCCAGTTCTCTTCGTATTTGTTGATACGCTCTGCCAAGGCATCTTCAATAGCCTTATCTTTCGGATCCAGGATATGTTTGACGACATTCATCTGAACACCACGCATCAAGCTCATCTCCGAACCCATCCAGCGCGTAGCTTTCAATTTGCTGCTATACATGTCTTCGATATCATCGCTGGCCTTGCTCATTCCCCTATAGCTCGAAATGCCCAAAGCAGCCATGCCGATAATTCCTACCAGTACCAAGACGAGAATCTTGTACCCCATCTTAATGTCTTTCAATCTCATTTTCTCACACGCCTTTCTGCAGTAGTCCGTACATCCCAACTCGTCCTCTGCCCCCTGTTAGTCCTGTTTTTTCCCAAAACAGTTGTATTGCCAATTTTAAAGGAAAACAAAAACGATTACAAGCGTAAACCTGTACAAAAGTCCTATTTTACCTATACGAAAAAGTTATATTCCTTATTACATATCTCTCTAACGACAAAAAGCCATCACCTCATAGGCCTATGAGATGACGGCTTTTCTGCTATCTTATTCGTTTAAAATTTGAAATAGGACAAGGTTTCCTGCTGTTTCTGAGCCAGCACTGCCAGTGAATCACTAGCCGAGGCAATTTCCTCAGCCGAAGCGGACTGCTCTTCCGTTGCCGCCGATACAGCCTGCATCTCCGAAGATACCTTATTGCTGTAACCGCTAATGTTATTTACCTCATCCATGATAGAGTTGGCTTCCTGCGTCATCGCATCAACAGCCTCATCAACCGTCTGAATCTGGTTAGATACGCCCTTGACCAACGTATTAATCTCATCAAACATCGTGCGCAGGTCTTCTACCGAACGGGCACCGGACACGACAGCCTCGCGGCCACTCTGCATCGATTTGACAGCCGCTTCCGTATCCTGCTGAATTCCTTTGATGAGCTGTGCGATCTTTTCAGCCGATTCCTGGGATTCATGGGCCAGCTTACCAACTTCTTCTGCTACTACCGTAAAGCCACGGCCATGCTCACCAGCACGGGCAGCCTCAATGGCGGCATTAAGTGCCAAGAGATTCGTCTGCTCCGCAATGCCTGCCATGGTGTCGACGATTTCCCCGATTTCTCGGGAACGTACGCCCAAACGGTCAACGACTTCTGCCGAATCTTTTACCGTCTCTTCCGCACTCTTAATCTGCTCTACCGAATCATCGATGGATACCGAACCAGCCTCTGCCCGTTCTGCAGCCGAAGCAGAATTATCAGCCACCTTGCGGGACTGCTCTTTGACATGGGCTACAGCACTCTGAACTCTTGCCACCGATTCATTGCTGTTAGCAACAGCCTTCTGCTGATTTTCGACGGTATTCACCACATCACCAGCCGACTGCGCCACCTGCGTAGATGCCTGCGCTGCCTGATTGGAACTTGCCGTAAGCTCCTCCGAAGAAGCTGCCAGCTGCTCGGAAGACTCGCTGACACTACGCATGAGAGCATTGAGTTCCTTACGCATAGCAAACAGGGCATTAGCCATTGCCCCGAGCTCATCGCCACGGTCAACGTGATTTACCCCATCGGTGCGGAAATCACCTTTCTTCATCGCTTCGCAAATGACAACGCCGCGATGAAGCGACCCCGTGATATCGCGGATAATAATAGTAGCCAACCCCACCAGCAATGCCAGTGCCACCAAATTCACCATGAAAGAGAATTCGATATGTCTGGTATTGCTTTCCTTGATTTCGGTGTTGAGAATATCTGCATTATCATCAGCTACCTTGCGCAGAGCCTGCTGACTCTTGAGCAAATCTTCTGCCGTCGTCAGTTCAACCTTGCGAAAATGCTTCCAGGCCTCCTCTTTCTTGCCTTCCTTCACCAGGCGGCGTACTTCCTGCACCCCCTGCTTAAATTCATTCCACTTGGCTTCCGTATTCGGGATCTCCGCGGCAGCTTTGTCCGCCCGCATGCCCAGTGGCCGATATTCACTCCAGTAGCTTTCGTACTTCTGGATGTTTACATCAATCGATTCCTCTACCTTGGCATCATTCGATTCTAAAATATATTCAACAGTGCTTACCTTGACGGCACGCATGAGACTGATTTCCGTTCCGAGCAAACGAGTGGCCTGCAATTTGCGACTATACATATTGTCGAGATCATCACTTGCCTTGCTCATTCCCTGGTAACTCGATAAACCGAGGGATACCATACCAATGATACCGATAATTACCAGTACCATAATCTTGTAACCAATACGAACGTCTTTTAATCGCATTCCTTCACTCTGCCTTTCTCTTTACTAACGATCTTCTTATCCCCAGGATCTTTTTCCTACATCCAATTGTTTTCACATTCCAAAAACAATACATCGTTCATTATACTCTGCACCAGCACCCCCCACAATGTTATAATCCTACAATATTTAGGACTTTTGTCGGTAGGAATCTACATTACGCTATTCTGAAAACTATCACTTTTCTTATTGATGTTATTTATACTAAAAGAGGCATCCCATAAATGAGATGCCTTAAACGCCTTGATTTTTTTCACTTTTGGCTGGCATGAACCAGTTTTTCTGCTTGCAATTGTTCTATCGTTAAATTTCGCAAGTAGGACTTATGCTCCTCATCTTTTTGATAGACAAAACCGACATGGCGTACAAAAGGTTCAATCGTCGCAATCTTTAAGAGCGGTGTTACTACCAACAACTGCAAATCCATTTTGCGGAACAATTCAAGACCAAAGCGTGCTGACTCATCCGAACTCTTGAGGAAGGCTTCATCAATCACCACGAACCGGAACGATTGCTCGCTTGCCCGCTTCCCTTCAAGGCCAAAATTGTATACGATACTTGCTGCCAGTATCGTATAGGCAAGTTTTTCCTTCTGACCGCCTGACTTACCGCCCGAATCGGTATAATGCTCGTATTCGGCATCCTCTCCAGGTGCAGGATCACGCCAGCGCTCCGATGCCGCGAAGGTATACCAATTGCGCACGTCGATGACTTCGCGCCGCCAGCGGGCATCGATTTCCGTATTTCCCGGCCGCCCCTGCAAGCGTTCTAATATCTTTGCCACCTGCTGGAATTTCTGCTCACTGTAGCTGTCATCCACCGCCCCCGTCAATGCATCATCGGTACAAGCCCGCAAGTCCCGACGGAACTGCTGTATCGTATCACTTACTGCATGACTGCATTCAATCTGGATATAACGGCCTTCGTTATAATCAATCTCGGCCAAGGAGCGATTGATTCGGGCGATACGATCCTCAATTTCCTGACAAGTATTTTCCAAATGAGTCTGGAACAGGGCAATCTGGTTAATGGTATTTTCCCGCAGCAATTCCCGAAAACGCCCCTCGAATTTCGGCAGATCATCGGTGCGCAGGCGGTTGAGCAGGGCGATATAATCCGCAGCTACCTCGGGAGAACAGAGAAGGTCTGCACTCACCTCCGGCCATTGCTGCCGGAATCCCGTCATCAACCGGGCAAGCTCCTCACCATGGTGGCGAAGCAGCTCTTCCTGCTGATGGCCTTCCTCTTGGAGCCAGGCACCAAAACGGGCCTGCAATTTCTGCCGGCTGGACAGTTCAAAAGTCTGGTTGGGCAAAGCCTCCGCCATATAGCGTTCCAGCAGCGGATATACCGTGGACTGCACCTCAGCAGGCGTCTCATTCATCAACTCAGCTTCTACTAGCATCTGTTCCCGGGTACCACGGCAGCGCTCCTGAATCCGGCTGGCTTCATCCCGCTTGGAACTTACGTCCTGCTGGCAGCGTGCCACCTGACGAACCAGTGCCTGCTCTTCCTCCTGAAGTTTGCGGTAAACATCGTTCTTTTGTCGCAGTTCTTCCACCCGCTGCTGAAGTTTTGCCAGCTGCTGGATCAGCGGTGCAATGTCAAGCTCCTGAAAGCTCTGAACCTGACCTGCCAGCATAATGGCATCTTTTTCTCCCTGCAATTTTTTCTGCGCCGCCTTGTTCTTGCGCAATTTCTGCTGGAAGAATTTCTGCTCTTCGCGAATGTTCTCGCGCTCCTCCTGCAAGGATTGGATTTTGCGCAGGTTGGAAAAGCCCAACACATAGTCACGGCGGTTATCGAGGGCCCGGCGATCATCCTTTTCATGACGACGACCGTTAATCTTGACCTGTCCCTTGCGGGTCAGGGCAAACTTAGCCTGGCGGAATTCCTGCATGGTCTCACAGCAGGTATGACGAAACCGGGTATAGAGCTCACTGCTCAGCCAATTGCAATAGGCCGACTCTTCTTTTAGCTGCAATTTGCGGCAGGCGGCGTCCTCAGGCAGAGTTTCCATATCCACGGATTCTACGTAGTCCGAAACGCGGAAATACACCAATTTCACATGAAGATTGTGTTGCTCCATCCAGCCAGCGACCTCACCGTAATGAGCATCGGAAACCAGCAAAGAAATGCCGAAGCCATGAAGCAACCGCTCCAAGGCGCCTTCCCATTCGGCTTCCGTTTCCTTGACGGCCATAAGTTCCCCAGCAAAAGGCATCTCATCTTCCGCCAAGCCCAGATCCTCACAGAGCTGTTCGCGAATCTTGACATATTTATTCGGGATATTCGATTTGCGCTTTGCCAGCGATTCGATTTCCTCCGTCAGCTGCGTTTCCAGCACCACGGCCTCTTTGCGATTGGCTTCGATGGCACCACTGTCGGCCATCAAGTCCTCCAGCTCCTGCTCGATGGACTGCTGCCGTTCCTGCATAGTCTGCTGATTCCTGCGAAAATCCTCCACAGAGGAGGGCATTGCCAGCACCAGCAAATCAAGCTGCTGCTGATATTTTTCCCGCACCAACTCGCACTGGCCCTTTTGCTGCTGACAAAGTTCCAGCTGGTGACGCACCTCATCCAGCTGCTGGCCGCCATTACGGGCCATTTCCCGGTGGACGCCGTCCAGCTGCTGTTGCAGGCTATCACAGGTACCTTTGGCATCCTGCCAGGCTTTCTGCAGTTCGGCTAATTTGGCCTCGGACTGCTGCAGCATGCTCTCCTGGACTTTATAAGCCTTACCGGCAAACCAGCTGGCCAAATGCTGCTGCATGACGGCATTCTCCTGTTGTTTCCGGCCGGCTGCTGCATATTCCTGACCGAGTTTTTCAATCGGCTGCAGGTATTTTTGCTGCTCCCGGGCCCGTTCCACCGCCTGATGTGCTGCTTCCAGGTCATGGTACTGGCGCAGCATGACCTCGACCTCCTGCTCCGCATCCGGCACTTCCAGCATGTTTTGACGAACGAAACCCGTGAGGCTGTCGACTTTCTTCATGGAAATCGTCTGTTGGAACAGATCCATAGCCTGAATCTGACGAATGCCGAAAATCTTGCGGAATTCATGACCGTACTGGGGATAGTCGTCAAAGGTCTTAATAAAGAAATCCCGTTCGAGTTGCTTGCGGAAGGCGCGCATATCGCCGCCAATAGCCGAAAACCGCTCCGTTATCGAAAGCGTCTTCTGGGCGAGCACATAGAAACGCTTAGGCGAAGCGGCCGCCTCATCCGGAAACCAAAAAACCTGCGCCAGCGTCACCGTACGGCCAAAATTCCGGTCCGAAAACACCCCGAGCACGACGCTATACTGATCTTTGCCACGCAGAGCCTCGGGGCGACCACCGCCATCTTCCGTGCGCTTTTGACCATAGTAACCGCGCACATACGAAGCCAGACTGCGTTCCTTTGCACTTGCATCAGCCGCCTTGTTATACGTCACCTTGCGCGGCGGCACCAAAAGCGTGATGATGGCATCGACAAGCGTCGATTTACCAGAACCAACGTCACCGGTCAAAAGCGACGTATCCCCCGACAGGTCCAGCGTCCAGACTTTCCCATCAAAGGTGCCCCAGTTATAGACCTCAAGACGCTGCAGGCGGAAACCGAGTGGGATGTCTTTAAATTCAGTCGTCGTCTCGAATAAGTTCATCCATCATCTCTCCTTCCTCCCTTTCGCCCTCCACAGTCTCGTCATGACGGGCTTGTCCATACTTTTCATAGGCTTCTAGTTTCTGCGCAAAATCATCCAGCCACTGCGCATCGACAAAGTTGCGCAAAATCGGGCGCACTTCATAATCGGTATCCTGACCTTTGATTTTCAGCAAAAATCCCATGCGCACAGCCGCCCGCACGAGATGCTCCACCGATTGACGATATTTCATCTCATTGATCTGAATTGGCAAAAACGGCTCCATACGGCGTAAAATATCCTCAAAGCTGATGACTACGCGGTCACCACCAGCTGCCCGATCGTACTCCGCGAGCACCTTGCGCAGTTGCACCAACAGCATCGATAAATTATAACTCAGCGGATAGCGCGGCACGATATGCGGCAGACCACTGCCTTCTTCCTGCCGCAAATAGGCGTATTCATCCAGCTCATTGATAATAAGCGTCAGGCCAATGCGGCGGAAATAATCACGCAGTTCCGTCTGTCTGCCTATAATATCCTGCCAAAGGACCTCGTCCCGACCTCGACTTACAATTCCTTTTAAAAGCATAACAGCCGCCCGCGAAAAAGCCTGTTCCTGAGGATTCTCCCCACTCGCGACTGCCGTATTGTCCAAATCCATATCCTTTATTTCCTCCGAAATACGACTCGATTACAAATGGCCATAAGCTTTTGCCCATCGCGCTCAAATAAGATGCGCTCCAAAGCACGGTTGTCAAAAGCCTCAGCCTCCTCATGACTGGCCAGTACCAGATATCCCAAAAGCTCCGACAGCCCTTGCTGCAGCGGATGTACCGCCAGCACCTCAGAAAGCGTGACTTCGGGGCGTTCCGCCAAAAGATCACGGACATTTGCCTGCAACTGTTCCCGATCGACAATAACCTGATTGAAAATAGCCGAAAGCTCTCCATCCTCTCCACTACCCGCCTGCAATACCGGACTTACGAGTTTTGTTGCCTGTGGCGGAGCAAATAACCGCCGCTCCATCGGCAGCTGCACCGCCGGTGAAATCTCCCGAATTTCCGTAAACTCTCCGTGAGGCAGCTGCCCACGCTGATCCACCGCCATCGTTTCAATTCGCTGAATCAACTGATAAATGGTCCGTTCCTCCTGCAGATACGCCTCATCGACATAACGGCGCAACTGAGCCGACAGCTGGCCAAGCGTCTGCTGCACCGAACCTGCCGCCCGCACCCAATCCCGATTGATCGACATAAGCGGATGCTTAGGAAGCATTTCCCGAATGGACTCCGTTTGGCTCAGCTGTGCCATCGTCTCACGAAAATCTTCCTGCTGTTGCGAAAGCATTAAATACCGCCAAAACGCCATAAAGCTCCGCCCCTGCTCCGATTTACGGATGATATCACTCTCGTTGAATATCTTTTCCAGCAGCTCACCCTTGCCCCGCGTCCACTTGACGACATCATCCTGGACCTTACGCGTTAGCTCACGGAAATTCTCCTCAACTTCGCGAAAATCGGCCAAGATTGCCTGCGCCGTACTCTCAGCCTGCAGGAATCGTTCCTTTATCTGTACATCATCCAGCTGCGGCTTTACTACACCACTTGCCTCGATTTCCGCCAGTTCCGCTGCGATCTTTTCCTGCTGCTCCTGCAGATACGCCTTGCGATGCTCGACATCGGTATCCGTCTCGCGGGCAATTTCGTGCAGCAGATTAAATACCGTGCGCAGCCGTGACTCCGTACCGACAAAATCCTGCTTATGCAAGCTGACCAGCCACTCAACCGCCTTCTGCGCTGGAGCAGTGAGGTCAAAATACCAATCATCGTGGTACTCATATTTCCGCAGCCAGCCATGCTCGGTGTCTGACCATATTTCCAAATAATCCTGAGGAGAACGCCCAAACGCCTCGCCTGCCGTCTGCTGCTGCGCATCGTAAAGGAACATGTCCAGATGTTCCAAAAGTTCCTGGGCTTCAATGCCACGACGCTTGCCGGCAATAAACTCCCGGTAAAAAAAAGCCGCAATAAAGGCAGCCTGGTCGGCTGTAAGTAACCGCCAGGCTGCATTATTCAAGCGCAAGTTGCGCAAATAATCATATGTCATATAATCCGGTATCCCAGCCAAAACCATCGCCCCTTATTTGAACAAATCCAACAACTGCTTACCAATCAAGATTGTCGTCATAAGGATAAACAACGGCCGCACATATCCCGTGCCCTTAGAAAGCGCCATCCGCGCTCCACACCAAGCGCCGACAATCATCGAAAGCCCCATCGGAATCGCATAAGAAAAATCCACCAATCCAAAATACGTAAAAAGCACCGCTGCTGAAATATTGCTGGCAAAATTCAGTGCGCGCGCATTGGCCGCCGCACCGATGAAATCAAATCCGACCAGTAAAAAAGCAAACAGTAAAAACGATCCCGTTCCCGGACCGAAAAATCCATCGTAAAAACCGAATAAAAACGCCACGAGACACGAAAGCATCAAAAGTCGTGCCGACATACCCGCATAGCGATTTTCTCTTCCCCAGTCCCGTTTGGCGATACTGTAGATAAGCACGGCCACCAACATGACCACCACCAACGGACGCAGGATATCCGATGGAATCATGCGCACGGCCAACACACCGATTCCCGACCCGATAAGCGAAATCGGAAACAGCCGCTTGATCAGCCACATATCCACCCTGCCCGACTTCACAAAAGTCACAAAACTCGTAAGCGCCCCCATGACAGCCGCCGCCTTATTGGTTCCCAGCACGGTCACTGGTGGCAGCCCGGTCCACATCAACGCCGGAATCGAAATGAGTCCGCCACCACCGACCACCGAATCGATAAACGAAGCCATAAATCCAAAAAACACCAGGAATCCCAGTGTCTGTATATCCAAAAACTCCATCCCCGCACCTCAATCCGTATCAATTCATTCCAGCCCCTATTATAGCAGAAACCCTTCCATACGAAAAGAAACCGCGCGGCGAAGCCGCTGGTGCTCAACTCAATTACCTATCCCTGCAACAAACTCAATACACTACTGCTATTTTGGTTAGCTTGTGCCAGCATTGCCTGTGCCGACTGAGTCAAGACATTATTCTTAGTATATGCTGTTATCTCCTTCGCCATATTGGCATCGCGGATTACCGACTCGGACGCCTGCGTGCCCTCACTGGCCACCGTCAAGTTATCAATAACAAAAGACAATCTGGTCTGATATGCCCCCATCCGCGTATTTTCATTTAGTGAATATTCCAGGGCATCATCCAGTTTTGACAATGCCTCCAGCGCTCTCTCAAAAGGGTCCATCTGGATATCCGAAATCCCCATAGTATCCGTATCCATACTATTGATAAAGATGCGAAGATTTTCGTTGGCCTTAGTTCCCGTATGGATAATTAATCCCGGATATTCTTCCTCACGTTCCTCACCATGATAAATTCCATTTTCATCTACTGTCCCATCATCATATTCGTAAACATTTCGATTCGTATACAGCGACGAATAACTCCTGCCATCAAGATTAAACGCTTCTCCATTAACGGTAGCGCCGCCATCTGTCCATACAGTTGCCCCCGAACAATTTCCTGCGGAAAAGCTCCCCTTCGATGCCGTTGCCTCTTTTGTCGCCAAAAAAATATAATTTGCTGTTATCGCAACAGTTCCCGAACTCGCCCCATCCAAAGTAGAGTGCCCAATTGATACACCCCGTCCATTGCTGTCGGTTGTTATTTTGCCATATATCTTATGAGCAGAAATCGCGATATTCCCGCACGATGCCCCCCAGCCAGCTCCCACACCAGCTCCATGACAAGTGCCCACTCGTATCTCATCTACATTTTTTATCGTTATATTACCAAAACTGCTGCCAGCCCCAGCACCAATTGCCGCCCCCCATTCGGACCACGCCTCCAAATAAGACAAGCCAGAAATCTCTAGATTTGCATTCGACTTCTCGCTGGCATCTGTACCAATAGCAGCCGCCCGTGTATTTCTTCCGCTTCCACCATCCATCATTATTGCCGAAAGTTTGCTATCTTCATCTGCACCATGAATTGCCAATCCGCCACCCGCATGTATAATCGCCACATAATCACGAATCGAGTAATTTTCATCACCATTATCGCCCCCAAGTAAAATTACTTCGTTGCGAATGCTTAGATGATTCCCTGTTCCCGTGAATTTCACGATGTTGTTGTTCTTTTGCCCAGTGACATCATAAAGGCCATGTGCTTCACTTAAATCCGTCGTTCCTCCTGCGTTTGTTATCTTTACATCATCAAGCCACAGATTTGCTCCCGGCTGCGTACATTCGATAGCCACACCATAATGAATATCCGTAGAATTTTCTTGGACAATTTTCACATTGGCAGCATTAATCGTGATTCGCCCTTTATAATTTTGCGGCATCATATAAACGCCATCTTGCGAAATCGTATAATCCCCGGTGGTCATCATCACTGTCACGCCGGTTGGTTCGGTTATACCACCGACTTCATTTTCCATCGCCTCCGCCGGTTGGCGCAAGCTACCATTCAGCAACAACCGGCCATTATAATTCGTCGTAGCTGCGATTTCATTGATGACCGCCAACCGTGAATCTTGCTCCTTTTGGATAATCTGCCGATCAACATCCGAATTGTGGTCATTGGCAGCATTAATTGCTAAAGCCTTCATTTCCCGCAAATTATCAATGATTTCCTGAATTCCACCTTCTGCTGTGCGAACTAAATTAGCACCTGTCTGTGAATTAACAATATCCTGATTTAGTCCCCGAAGCCGAACACGCATCTTTTCCGATATCGAATACTCCGACGCACCATCCTGCGCACTGGTATAGCGCATCCCTAAAGATACTTTTGCCAAGCTCTTCGACAAATTCTTATTATTCTTATTGAGCTCACCTAACGCCAATTGAGCTGCCATATTGTTCTTTATCACCATTGACATAATATAACCCCCATAAGAACCGACATATCCCTATATTATTATATCGTATCGTTTCCACTTTTTCTTAAACATAAAACACAAAACAAGACGTAGCAATAACGCATCACCTATTGCATCAAAAACGAGGCTCTTGCACGGATTAATGCAAGAGCCTCGTTTCGACAGATTATTTTCGCTAAATACTTTTTAACGCCGCCACACCTGCTTCCTAAGTGCATCCTGAGCTAAACGAGCCATATAATCCACGGCCGGGAAAAGTGCCTGCGGATCGGCAATAAACTTCGGGTTATGGTTGACGGGGCCAACGCCCGTGTCAATAAGGGAGAACATCCCCGGAATCTTTTCCAGATAATAATAGGCAAAATCCTCACCACCCAAGGAGGCCGGTGCCTGCCGCCCGTGCCGTTTGCCGGGCAAATGCATAAAGCTGAGCGTCATTATAAGTGACCGGCAGGCCAGCTGTATACTGAACCTCGGCGATTCCACTAAAGGAAGCCGCTACACCTTGGGCAATTTCCTGCAAACGCTGCGAAATAAGGTCCCGTGCCTCTGATGTCTGAGTCCGGACAGTTCCCTCGAGCTGAACCTTGCCGGGGATGACATTCCAAGTATTGCCGCCATGGAACTGGGTAACGGTAATAAGCATTACCTTTCCTGGAAGCTCTGCTTCCTGCTTTTTCAGCAACCAATCAGCACCTAAAACAGCGGCGGCATGAAAATCATGTCCACAGGCGTGCATTTTCCCTTCCTGCTGGGACTGATAGGGTAAATCTGTCTGCTCAACAATCGGCAGGGCATCGATATCAGCCCGCAGGGCTATCACCGGTTCCCCTTGGCCGACTTCTGCCACCAGTCCCGTTGCCAACGGAAGGTCCAAAATCTTGATTTTTGCCGCAGTCAGGACTTCCTTATTCTATTACATTCCCCGTTTTTTTGTTTTTACCAGCTGTTTTGGCGCCATTTTATATTGACTTTTATGAAAAATAACTGTAACATTGTAAACAATCTACGAAAGGAAGGCATTTGTATGAAATCATTAGAAAAGCTTAGCTCATTTATCTCCAAGTACATGGCTGTTTTCGTCATTCTCGTGGCAGCCATCGCCCTTATTCAGCCCTGGACCTTCAAATGGGCGGCCCCCAAGATTACCATTCTGCTCGGCATCGTCATGTTCGGCATGGGCATGACCCTGCGCCTGCGCGACTTCAAGCTCGTTTTCCAACGCCCCAAAGACGTCTTTGTCGGTGCACTGGCCCAGTTCACCATCATGCCGGCACTGGCCTGGCTGCTCGCCAAAGGATTTGGGCTGCCGCCGGAGCTAGCCGCAGGGGTTATCCTCGTCGGCACCTGCCCGGGCGGTACTTCTTCCAACGTCATGACCTATCTTGCCCGCGGTGATGTAGCCCTTTCCGTCTCCATGACGATGACCACCACAGTGCTGGCTCCAATTGTCACGCCGCTCCTCACCTGGTGGCTGGCCGGCGAATGGGTCGAGATTTCCCTGGCCGCCATGATGCTGTCCATCGTGCAGGTGGTCATCCTGCCGATTGTCCTCGGCATTCTCATCAACAGTTTCTTTGAAGAAACCGTACAGAAAATCGTCAAGCTCCTGCCGCTTGTTTCCGTTGTGGCTATCGTACTGATTGTCGGCGGTGTCGTGTCCGTAAGCTCCCAGCGCATCCTGGAAACGGGGCTCTTGATTATGCTTGTGGTCATGCTCCATAATCTGCTGGGATACAGCATCGGTTTCCTTATCGCTAAGGCCCTTCACATGAACGTCGCCAAGGCCAAGGCTATCTCCATTGAAGTCGGCATGCAAAACTCCGGTCTTGCCACCTCCCTTGCCATACTGCACTTCGGTGCTGCCGCTGCTATCCCCGGTGCCATCTTCAGCGTATGGCACAACATCTCCGGTTCCCTGGCTGCCAATTACCTTTCCAGCCGCATGAACAGGGAACAGGAAAGCGCCGGCTGCGAACCAGCCAGCGCCGAATAACCCCTGCCCGACAAAAAAGCGATGAAGTTTCTGCACTTCATCGCTTTTTTGTTTATATATTAAATTTATTTGTCCGCAACAGCAACCTCTGGCTCACCCTCGAAGGCTTCCTCATCTTTCTTATTGATGAGGCGATTGAGCATCGGAACCGTCAACGCCATGACAATGGTTACCCCCAAGGTAACCAGGCCAATCTGCGTGAATACCTCGCTGTATACCGGCAGCGTCTGCAACGGATCAACAACATCCTTCGATACCGTCGTAAGGGTTGCCACCCAGCCGCCAAGGATTGCGGCAATAGAGGTGGTCAGGAACCAGGCTCCCATGAGGAAACCAATGAGTTTCTGCGGCACCAGCTTGGATATCATGGACAGGCCCAAACCGCTGATAAGCAGCTCGCCAATGGAAGACAGGAAATAGGAACCAATGAGCCACCAAGCCGATACGATACCCGCCTCATTGGCAAAGTTGGCCGAAAAACCAACGACGAGGAAGGACGCCGCCGTCAGCAGCATGCCCAAAGCGAATTTGGCCGGCATCGACAGGTCTTTCCCCTCACTGCCAAAGTGGGAGTAAGCCCAAGCCAGCACCGGACTTGCCAACATAATCCAGAACGGGTTGAGGGTCTGGAATACTTCTGCATTCGGAATGGCAATACCAAGAACCGAATGTTCCACATTCTTGATAGCAAAGAAATTGAGGGACGTAGGCATCTGCTGATACAGCGTAAAGAAGATAATGGCCTCGACAATCAAAATCATTGCTGCTGCCATGTGACTGCGCTCAGCACCTTTGGCCTGAATAATCATCTTGAAGAATACACCATAGACCAAAACACCGATGATAAATAGCAGCCAATGAGCCACGGAAAGGTGGGAAAGCAGCCAGCTGGAGAATACCGTCATGACCACAACACCGATGAGGGTCAAAACGATTTTCTTCATCGTCAGCGGCTCAGCCCCCGCCGGCGAATCGATGCCGCGAACCAAATAGCGGAAGCCCAGGAATCCGCCGACCGCCAGGAGCAGGCCCATAGCACAAATCATGAAGCCCAGGGACAAACCATACTGGGCGCCAATGATCGGAATCAGCAACATCGAGATAAAGGAACCGATGTTAACTGCCATATAATACATCGTGAAGGCACTGTCCAAATCTTTTTCATCGCCTTCATAGAGCTTCGACAGCAGCGAAGATGGATTGGCCTTGAAGATACCATTACCGCAGGCAATAGCGCCCAATGCCAAAAATACCATCGTCTTGTCGGCACCAGCCAACGCCATCATCGCATAGCCGATCATCAGCACCACTGCCCCAAGGGTAATCGTACGCTGGGTTCCCAGAATTTTATCTCCCAGGAAACCGCCCAAGGATACATAGCCATATACCATCGCACTGAATGCACCAAAGACAACAAAGGATTCTGCATCTTCCATGCCCAAGGCTTTTACAAAGAAGCCTGCCAATACAGCCTGAAGACCATAGTAACCAAAGCGCTCCCAAAACTCAATGAAGAACAGCATATTGAATGCCTTCTTACGGTTTACTGGATGTGATTCAACCATAATTAATCTCCTAACTCTTTACCGATGAATTATCATCTTCATCGGTCTCATTTATTGTATTTTACCAGGAGACATTATAGCACAAATAAAAGCATCCGCAAAGCTGGTCAAAGTGTAAAAACTGTTACTTAGGACCTTACTCCTTCCATATTTCTTTAATTTAAGTACATTTATACTTTAATATTAGTATAAAAAGACATAAGTCCTGTTATTATTCCGCCTATTGCGTCCACCGCCAGTGGAAAATAAAACAAAAATAATTCAACGACTGTAATGTTGTAGCCCTTTTCATACATTCCTGCAAAATGTCCATTTATTGCATACAGCGAAAAGACGTTGCCTGTTTCCCTGTTAAACCATGCCTAAATTGACAAGTGGCTGGATTTTGTTACAATTATCCTTGTATGTTTTCACATTAAAATAGAAAGGAACTACTCCATGCTTTATATCATTACTAAACTTGTCACCGAAGGCAATAAACAAGCGTTTTCTGTCATCGGCGCTGTTGATGACAAAAAAAAAGCTGCCGCCATTGCCGCCGAGGTCTACAAAAACTATAACAAAGTAGCCTCGTTCCAGAACATCGAGATGATCACTGAATGGCTGGCCACCCGCCTGTCCTATTCCTTCCGTCTCGATAAAGAACACCGCCTGCAGCTGGCTATCACCGAACTGGAAGGGGAGACCCTGCCAGAGGATAAACAGGTAGTCTTCAATGCCGCTGCCGAAGAAGATGAACTCATGCGCCGGGTAAGCCAGGCACTGTTCGAAGGCAAACACACGGCAGAGCGCGGCGGGCAAGCACCATCCTGCCCCATCGACCAGTAAACGGCCAATAACAGACCAATAACTACAGGCCCCCACGGACTTACTCCATGGGGGCCTATCGTTTTGCCGTTTGGGCAACAAAAAGCGCCGCCTAAGCGACGCTGTCATTCAAGGTGGTGGGCAGGGATGGATTCGAACCATCGTAATCCGAAGATGACAGATTTACAGTCTGTTGCCTTTAACCACTCGGCCACCTACCCATTAACGCAACAAGCGTTAAGAACAAGATATATTATATCTATATTCTCAACGCTTGTCAATAATTATTTTTACATATAATTATTTTTTCTGCATCCAAACCGGAATATCAATGAAATCAGCCGCCGGAGATACCGTCTGCTGTGCATCGCCATCAGCGGCAGGTGCACCCTGACTCAGATTAAGGTTCGGCATTACCGGCTGAGCAGCGGAAGGAGCTGCCTGCGGCTGTACACCGATGGTTTCCGGTGCATCAAAGCCCGTAGCGATAACGGTCACGCGAACTTTGTCGCCCATGGTATTGTCAATGGACGCACCCCAGATGATGTTAGCCTGACTGTCAGCAGCATCATGGATAGCTTCGGAAGCCTCCTGAATTTCGTACATGCTGAGGTTTTCTTCGGCACCGGTGACGTTGAGGAGGATACCACGCGCACCATCGATGCTCGTCTCCAGCAACGGAGAAGCAATAGCTGCCTTAGCAGCCTCAATGGCAGCACCTTCACCGGAAGCCTCGCCGATACCCATGAGGGCAGAACCGGCGTTGCTCATAACACTCTGCACATCAGCAAAGTCCAGATTTACCAGACCCGGCAGGGCAATCAAATCGGAGATACCTTTAACACCCTGACGCAGAACATCATCCGCAATCTGGAAAGCCTGCGTAATCGGCGTTTTCTTGTCTACAACCTGCATCAGGCGGTCGTTCGGAATCGTGATGATGGTATCCACATGCTGCTTGAGGTTCGCAATACCGGATTCTGCATTGCGTTCACGCTTCTTGCCTTCGAAGCCGAAGGGCTTGGTCACAACGCCAACCGTCAGCGCGCCGATTTCTCGTGCGCATTCTGCGACTACCGGTGCAGCACCAGTACCAGTACCGCCGCCCATACCAGCGGTAACGAAAACCATATCAGCCCCGCGCAAAGCTTCCAAAATATCGTCGCGGCTTTCCTCGGCCGCTTTCTGCCCGATTTCCGGACGAGCACCTGCACCTAATCCCCGGGTGAGCTTCTCGCCAATCTGCATACGCTTCGGAGCCAAAGACTTCAACAGCGCCTGAGCGTCGGTATTTACTGCGATAAACTCGACCCCCTGCAGTCCGAAGTTTATCATGCGGTTAACAGCATTGCTGCCGCCGCCGCCTACACCAATTACTTTAATCTTGGCCAACTGGTCGAGGCCATTATCATCCAATTCAAACACAGCGTTAACCCCCATGACGTTCGTATTCTATATCCCGTGCAAACAGCAAACTGTCCACCGGGATTTCTAGTCCACACAAATATACTCCTTAATTCTACCATTTATTGGCTTATAATGCTATAACTTTCCCGAAAAAAATTAACAAAAATCATAAATCCCCGTTTATGCACGAAAAAAAGGAGCCAAACGGCTCCATTTTATATCCCTATGTTAGTGAATTCACTGCGCTTTTTCATTGACCTTCACATTCGGGTCAACCAGCTTATCTTTCAGCCGGATAAAAGGCGCGGTATAACTGAAATCCACATACTCAATCTGATGGCGGGCATGGGGCAAATTCAGCAGGAAATCCCGGGTGAGTTTTGCTTTCTCATCCCAGCGTTCGAAATTCCCCAATCGTATCTGCACGGCTTGATTGGTATAAGCCATAATGGCGTCAGGATTGGTCACATTGACTTCGGACAGATGATTCAGGGCTTCCTCATCCAACTGGGACAGAAATTCCAACACTTTGGCCACCCGCTTGTCCTTGTTATCGTCCCCAATATACATATCATGCATCTT